>CAJXYV010000025.1 GCA_913063525.1 uncultured Verrucomicrobiota bacterium | reverse complement strand
TGAAGATGGCATCGCACTCGCGGATGATGCGAAGGCGGTCTTCGGTGATGATGCCTGGGCAGCGCACCGCCAGGCCGGGACCGGGGAATGGGTGGCGCTGGAGGATGTCTTGCGGGATGCCGAGCGCGGTGCCGAGCTCGCGGACTTCGTCTTTGAACAGTTCAGCGAGCGGCTCGAGGACTTTGCCTTGGGCTTGAAGCTCGAGGATGCGGTCGACGCGGTTGTGGTGAGTCTTGATTTTCGATGCCTTCGACTTCGCGTTCGAGGCGCTTTCGATAACGTCGGGATAGAGCGTGCCTTGGGCGAGCATTTCGGCGTCGCCGACCGAATCCCAGAAAACGTCGATGAACAGGTTGCCGATGATGACCCGCTTTTTCTCGGGGTCGTCCACGCCTTCAAGCGCGGCGAGGAAACGATCGGCGCAATCGACGGTTTCGATCGGCACGCCCATGCGCTCGAAATTGCGGCGCACTTCGATGCCTTCGTCCATCCGCATTAAACCATGGTCGACAAAAATCGCGCGGACATTGGCACCCGCTTCGTGCAGCAGGACCGCCAACACCGTGCTATCGACGCCGCCGGAGACACCGCAGACGACTTGTTTGTCGCCGACCGTTTTGCGGATGCCTTCGATGATCTCGCGTTTGAAATCGTCGATGCGGAACGACAGCAAGTTGCTGGAGTGATCGAGGAAATTCTTCAGGATCTGCAAGCCTTCGTGGCTGTGCGTGACTTCCGGGTGGAACTGGATGCCGAAAAAGAGCTCGTTCCATTGCAGCGAAACGGGCGTGCCGTGCTGGTTTTTGGCGATGACCTTCGCGCCTTCCGGCAGCACTTTCACCGTGTCCGAGTGGCTCATCCAGACTTGCGACGACTCGGAAATGCTGGCGTAAAGGCCGGTGAGTTCGGTCGGGAACAAGCTGGCGGGACCGTATTCGCGGCGGTCGCTGGCCTCGACGCTTCCGCCAAACTTGATGTTGAGCAGCTGCATTCCATAACACACGCCGAGCACCGGCACATTGAATGCCTTGAGCGCCTCGAAATCGAGGTCCGGCGCGTCAGCTTCGCTGGTGCTTTTCGGGCCACCCGAAAGGATGATCGCGCCGGGCTTGCCGATGTTCGGGAAATCCTCGATCGCGTAGAGTTTGGCGAAGTAGCCAAGCTCGCGCACGCGGCGGACAATGAGCTGAGTGTATTGGGAGCCGAAATCGAGGACGGCGACGTGTTGGGAATCGTGCATTTTGGGTTAAAGCTGAAAGGCTGAAAGCAGAAAGCTAAAATTTAGCTGAGCGGTTGGTAGTTGGTCGGCTCCTCGGTCATGACGATGTCGTGGACGTGGCTTTCACGCAGGCCGCCGGCGGTGATGCGGACGAAATTGGCGCGCTCGCGGAGTTCCTGAATGTTGGAGGCGCCGGTGTAACCCATGCCCGACTTGAGGCCGCCCATGAGTTGGAAAATCACGTCGGACAAGGGGCCTTTGTAGGGCACGCGGCCTTCGACGCCTTCCGCCACCAGTTTGCCGGAGCTGTTCTGGCCGTAGCGGTCGCCCGCGCCTTTTTGCATTGCGCCGATGGAGCCCATGCCGCGGTAGGTTTTGAAGCGGCGGCCCTGCGATTGAACCGTTTGGCCAGGGCTTTCGCGGGTTCCGGCGAGCAGTGAGCCGAGCATCACCAGGTCGGCACCAGCGGCCAGTGCCTTGACGATGTCGCCCGAGTAGCGGATGCCACCGTCGGCGATGACTTTCACGCCGTGTTCGCGGCAAATGTCGGCGACGTTGCGGATCGCGGTGAACTGCGGCATGCCCACGCCCGAGATGACCCGCGTGGTGCAGATCGAGCCAGGACCGACGCCAACTTTCACGGCGCTGGCACCTGCGGCGACGAGATCGCGCGCGCCTTGTTCGGTGACGACGTTGCCCGCAACCACCGGCACGTTCGACAACGAGCGGAGTTGGCCGATCACTTCCATCACATGGCGAGTGTGGCCGGTCGCGGCGTCGATGAAGAGCGCATCGGCCCCCGCGTCGATCAGCACGCGGCCGCGGTCGATGCAATCCGGACCCACGCCGACGGCAGCACCGCAGCGGAGTTGGCCGTTAGAATCTTTGGCGGCGTTGGTGAAAGTGATGCGCTTCTCGATATCCGATCCCGTGATGAGTCCGACCAGACGGCCGCTTTCATCGACGAGCGGAAGTTTTTCGATGCGGTTCTGATAGAGAATGCGGCGCGCTTCTTCCAGACCGGTGTTGCCCGGCGCGGTGATCAGCTTTTCGCGCGGCGTCATCACGTCGGCGACGCGGGCGTCGGTACGGTCCAGATAGCGGACATCGCGGCCAGTGACCATGCCTTCGAGCCGGCCCTCGGCGTCGATGACTGGGAATCCGGAGAAGCCATTTTTAGCCATGACTGCGCGGACGTGGTCGACCGTGTCCTCTTTGCGAACGGTGTGAGGTTTTTGAATCACCGCGTTTTCCGAGCGCTTGACCCGGGAAACCATCGATGCCTGCTCGTCGATCGGGCAAGCGCGGTGGATCACGCCCATACCGCCTTCGCGGGCCAGCGCGATCGCCAGGTCGTGTTCGGAAACGGTGTCCATCGCCGCCGAAACGACGGGAAGAAAGAGCGGGATACCCGCCGTGACGTGCGTGGAAAGATCCGCCTCGCCGGGCAGCACCGAGCTGAAAGCCGGCACCAGCAACACGTCGTCGAATGAAAGTCCTAGAGAAATCTCTGCCATGAGGGAGTCAATAGAAGAGCCCCCTCGGGCGCAAGCCTGATTTCTAAAATTGAAACGCAGCAGGCGCAGCAATCGCATTCACCATGAATATCGGAAAAGGATGGGACTTATCGGCACGATGGGCCCTATGAGGCAAGTCCGGGGAAGCAGCGGCAAAAATCCGCATCCGCCGCTGCCTCAAGCCGCAGCGGCTGGCCGGTCCGCGGGTGCTGGAGTTCGAGAACCTTCGACTGCAAAAGCATCCGTGTGCCGGTGCCGAGGATGGCGCCGAGTTGGTGACTGCGGTCCTGCCCGGCGTAGCGGAAGTCGCCGACAATCGGCAAACCGGCCGCCAGCAGGTGGCGGCGGATCTGGTGGAATCGCCCGGTCAGCGGGGTCGCTTGGAGCAGCGAGAGGCTGAGGGTGGGATCCCGGAGGAATGACGATTCCGGGGCGACAGCCAAACGTTGGAACGTCGTCTGTGCAGCGAGAGATTCGCCCTCGGGATGGTTCTGCAACGGGGTTTCGCACCGCCACGCTGGCGGGGCGATGCCGCAGACGATGGCGTGGTAGGTTTTTGCGACTTTGCGATGTTCGAATGCCTGCTGGGCGAGCGCCGCCGTCTGCTGATCAAGAGCGAAAAGCAACACCCCCGACGTCGGCCGATCCAGCCGGTGGACGGGGAAAACCCGGCGACCGAGCTGGTCGCGCAGCCGCTTCATCGCGATCCATTCCGGACCCTCGGCGTCGCGGCCGGGGTGGACGATCATGCCGGCGGGCTTGTCGATTGCGACGAGGAAGTCGTCTTCGTAAAGAAGGTGAAGCGGGGTCACGGGTCGTATCCCCCGTGCGATTCGCCGTCGGCAAATCCAAATCCACGGCGCACCTCGGCCATCGCTTCGGTCAGGCGGCCATTCTCGTGCCGCACCGTCAGTGGCTCTTCCACCGTCGTCTCGCCATCAAAATCCTGCGGCTGTTGGCAGGCGAACAGGGTGAACAGCGGCGGCAAAGTTTCGCGCGGAATCACATCGCGCAAGCGCACGACCTTCAGCCCCGCCGCCGCGATTCCAGCCAGCGCGCGCTGTTTCTGCGGCGTAGGAAAACACAGCACAAACCACCCGCCCGCCGCGAGATGGATCACCGCCGCCTTGGCGTAATCCCCCACATCGCCCCGCAGTTCAAAGCGCGCATGGGCCTTTTGCGAATCCTGCGGCAGCACTCCCGAACCCGGCGGAAAGTAAGGTGGGCTGCCGGTGACCAGCGGAAACTTCCGGCCCAAGGCCAGCTCGCGCAGATCCCCCTGCGACGCATCCACCCGCGACCGCAGACCGTTGGCATCTAAATTTGAATTCAACAGCCGATAGCTGATGTCCTGGGCCTCCACGCAGGTCAGCCGCGCCCCTTGCCCCATCCCCCACAGCGTCAGTAATCCCACGGTGCCGATCCCCGTCCCAAGATCCAGATGCTTTGCCACCTGCGGCGAATTCTGCAGCGCGTACCACGCCGTCAACACGTCGTCGATCGAGTGCCGGTGCCCGCCCTTGCGCTGCGCGATCAGCCAGCCCGCCGGACCGCCGGCATCGTCTCGCAAGGCCTCGCGACCTATCAATCCGTTAGGCCCCGTCAGGGCATCGAGCGTGATTCGCTCTCCCAGCTCGGCCTCGAGGCCGCTCCGTTCTTCTTGCCAGCGATTGGACGTCATAAGTGGGCCGTCAAATTAACTGACCACTTTCTTCACATACATCGCTTTGAGAGCGATCGACATGCCATCCATCCTGCAGTCGATCTCGTGATCGCCGTCGACCAAGCGGATCGGCTTGGACTTGGTGCCGACCTTGAGAACGTCGGAGGAGCCCTTCATTTTCAGATCCTTGATCATCGCCACGATATCGCCATTGGCCAAAATATTGCCGTAGGCGTCCTTGACGACCCGCTCCGCAGCGGCTTCATCCGCCGGCTCTGCGATGGGCCAATCGTGACCGCAGGTCACGCATTCATGATGATCGGCGTGGGTCAAAACCTCGGTCATCTCGCACATCGGGCAGGCTAGATTGCTCATAGGCGCGCAGCAAAGCCCAGGTGCTGGCGGAACTCAAGCCCGCACTCGCCCGCAGGCTGGATTCACGCATTCATCGCCGCCGCTGATTTCCGCAATTCCATGACGTTGATCGGCGGGACATTGAACAGGCAGGATTCGCTGCGAAAGAGCTCGAAAAGCTCGTGCTCGGCGATTTGCTGCGACACCTGATAGGTGATGAAAACGGTGTCGGGTCCCATCGACTGGGAAATACCGGCCAGCAGTCTTTCGCGCAACTCGCGGTCCATGATGGTGAAGGGAATGCCGGAGATGATGTAGTCCGGGTTTAAAATCCCCAGCAGCTCTAACGCTTCTGCGAGATGCAGCGCATCGGCGTGCACCACGGTCACCCGGTCGTCACCGGCAAATTGCTTTTCCAGGTGCGCGGCGAAGTGGTCGTCCAGCTCGATGAGCACCAGCCGCGATTCGGCATTCATCTGTTTGACGATCTGGCGGGTGTGGCAGCCCTCGCCCGGGCCGAGCTCGATGACCACGCGCGGCTTGGAAAAGTCGATGCGCCGCGCGGTCTTCCGCGTCAGGAATCCAGAACTGGGCACGAGGTAACCGACGCGAATCGGATTCGCGAGAAGACGCTTAAAGAAAAGAAGACTCATAGGGGATTCCGAGACCTAGTGAAGCCGATCGACGACTCGAGGTCTAGCACTGAGATTCAGGATGGCGGGGCAACCTCCAAAAAAAGCCGCCGCCACGCGAATTCGCGCAGACGGCGGCTGTGTTTGAATCCTCAGCGCAGGAACGCTTCGTGCAGGCCGCCATCAACCGTGACGACTTGGCCGGTCGTCTTGCTGAGGCGCTGCGAAACGAGCAGGAAATACGCTTCAGCTTGGTCCGCGGGCGTGATCGGTGCCTTGGTCAGCGTGCGGTCGGCGTAAAACTGAGCCAGCTTGTTGACCAGCGATTCGGTCGCCTCGTCGTCGGTGTAAGGGATGGCGTATTTGGCCAGCGAACCGATCACGCGGTCGCGCGGGAACATCCCGGAACCTTGCACCACCGTCGCGGGAGCCACGCCGTTGACGCGGACTAACGGAGCGAGCTCCATCGCGAGTTCGCGCACGAGGTGATTGGCCGCTGCCTTCGAAGTGTCGTAGGCGAGCGATCCTTTTTTCGCCACCGCGGCATTGGCCGAGGTGGTGAGCACGAGGTTGCCGCGCAGGCCTTGTTCCTTCCAAGTGTTGAATGCCTCGTCCGCAACCAGGTAACTGCCCGTGACATTGATGTTGAAGGTGAGCGCCCACTTGTCGTCGGGGATGTGGCCGCTGGTGTCGCTCGGCACAAAAATACCGGCGGTCACGCAGATCGAATCAAAGCCGCCGTAAGCCAGCGCGACTTGGTCGAGCATCGTGCGGATGCTGGCGCGGTCGGTGATGTTAGCTGCGAGGCCGATCGCCGGGCCGCAGGCGGAAAGCCCGGTGCCTGCGACGCCGATGCCGAGACCGTACTTGTCGGTGATCTCCTTCGCCGTTGCCTCAGCCGAGGCGGCGTTGAGGTCGACAGCCACGATCGTTGCACCTTCTTTGACGAGGCGATGAGCGGTTTCCTTGCCGATGCCAGAACCCGCACCGATGACGAGCACCACTTGGCGGGCCAGCTCTTTTTCCGCAGGCATGCGCTTGAGCTTCGCCTCTTCAAGCAACCAATACTCGATGTCGAACGCTTCTTGCAGCGGCAGTGCGCAATAGGTGTCGATCGCTTCAGCACCACGCATCACTTCCACGGCGCAGTTGTAAAACTCAGCGGTCACGCGGCTTTCGGACTTGTCCTTGCCCCATGCCACCATGCCCAGACCGGGGATCAGCACCACGGTCGGATTCGGGTCGCGCTGGGCGGGCGAGTTGTCGTGTTTGCACTTCGCGTAGTAGGCCGCGTAGTCCTTGCGATAGGCGTCGAGACCGGCGGTTAGTTTCGCCTTGAGCGCGGCGACGTCTTCGGTCTGCGGATTCCAATCGACGTAGAGCGGCTTGATCTTGGTGCGCAGGAAGTGGTCGGGGCAGCTGGTGCCGAGTTCGGCCAGACGGGCGGCGTCCTTGGAATTGACAAAACGCAGGATCTTTTCGTCGTCCTGCACCGTGCCGATGAAGCGCTTCTCCCTGGAAACCTGGCCGCGCAGCCATGGTAAAATCGCGGCGAAAGTCGCATTGCGTTGCTCGATTTCGAGCGTGGCGTATTTTTGACCGCCGAAGACCGTCGCATCGCCACCCTTGGCGGCATACTTCGCCTCGATGAAGGCAGCGGCGGTTTCGATGAAGTCGAGGGTGTGCGCGTAGCAGACCTTTTCATCATCGTCCCACGAGATGAAACCGTGCTGGCCCATCATGATCGCCTTCACGTTCGGCTGCTGCTTGGCAATTTCCTGCATCGCCAGACCGAGCTCGAAGCCCGGGCGCATCCACGGCACGTAGGCCATTTCGCCGCCAAAGATTTCCTTCGTCAGCGCTTCGCGGTTCTCGGAGGCTGCGATGGCGATGATCGCATTCGGGTGCATGTGGTCGACGTGTTTGCCCGGCAAGAAGCTGTGCAGCGTGGTGTCGATCGAGGATGCACGCGGGTTGAGGTTGAAAGTGGCGTGCGAAAACATGCCCACCATGTCGTCCTCGGCCTGCGACTTGAGCCCCTTGTCGGGACGCGACGCGTAAATGTTTTGCAAGCCCAACAGCTTGTCCTGATAGAGAGAGGAGAAGTTTTCGCGGGTGCTGGTGCGCAGGTCGCCGCCCGAACCCTTGACCCACAGAACCTCGACCGGCTCGCCAGAAAGCGGATCCTTTTCGACAATCTTGGCGGAAGTATTGCCGCCGCCGGTGTTGGTGATGCGCTGATCACTGCCGAGCAAGTTCGAGCGATAGATCAAGCGGCCGACGGGATCGAGGGAGGCCGCCTTGGCGTCGTCCCAGAGGTAATTTACGTATTGATAGTTGGACATGGTGAGAAAAGTTAGCGTTACAAACGCTCTTGTTTTCGTTGGATTTGATTGACAAGTCAAACCCAAAACCAATAATTTCCAACAAAACAAAGAAAAGAACGAATCAATGCTCGCCATCGACCGCCAACACCGAATCTTGGAGCTTCTCCACAGCGCAGGCTCCGTGCGCACCATTGAGCTTGCAGGTGAGCTGGGAGTGACCGATGAAACCGTGCGCAAGGATTTCGAAACCCTCGAAAAGCGCGGCGCACTGATCCGCACCCACGGCGGAGCCAGCCGCCCGCAACGCATCCGCGAAGACCTCCCCTTCACCGAGCGTCAGGCGATCCGCCGCGATGAAAAACAAACCATCGCCCGCCTCGCCGCCAGCCGCATCCAGGCCAATGAAACGATCTTCCTCGATGCGAGTTCGACGGTCCTCACCCTCACCGAGTTTCTACCCGACCTGCCGCTGACGATACTCACCAACGCGCTCAACGTTTTCAACGCGCTGTCCGATCGACCGAACTACGACCTCATTTGCACCGGCGGCTTGTTCGATTCCAAGTCGCGCTCCTTGGTCGGTCTCACCGCCGAGAAGTCCCTGCAAAGTTATAACATCCACCGCATGTTTTTTTCAGGCAATGGCATTCACCTCGACCGCGGCGTCAGCGACAGCAACTCGCGCCAAGCCGCCTTCAAGGAGCGCGTCATCGCCAACGCCGAGGAGGTGGTCTTCCTTGCCGACCACTCGAAACTCGGCCAAAAGGCGGCCTTTTTCTTCGCCGAAGTGACCGAGATCAGCTGCCTCATCACCGACAAAGCCGCCGACCCCGAATTCCTCGAACAGCTCCAACAACGCGGCGTCGAGGTGGTGCAGGGTGACTGAGTTCAATTATTCCGCGTCCTTCACCAGCGCTGCGGCGTAGAAACCATCGTAGCCACTGGCGGCGGGCGAAACGGGGCGCTCCTCTAGCAAGGTGAATCCGCCCTTGGCTAACAGGCGATCGACTGCGGCACGATTCTCCGACGGCAGAATGGAACAAGTGGCGTAAACGAGACGGCCGCCGGGCTTGAGCATCGCCGTGTATTTGTCGAGCAGCTCGGCCTGGATGCCGCGGAGCCGGTCGAGCTGGGCGGGCTTGAGCCGCCACTTGAGATCGGGCTGACGCTTCAAGGTGCCCAGACCGGAGCACGGCGCATCGATGAGCAAACGGTCGGCGACGTTGGCAAAATCCACTGCGGTGGTGGCGTTGATTTCTTTCGCTTTCACGCACTTGTTTGCGTTGGCGCGCTTGGCGCGGCGTTCGAGTTCGACGAGTTTGCGCGCATCGATGTCCATGCCAAAGACGCGGCCGTCGTTTTTTATCAGCGCCGCGAGGTGCAGCGACTTGCCGCCCGCACCGGAGCAGGCGTCGATGACCCGCTCGCCGGGTTGCGGATCGACCAACGGCGCGATCATCTGCGAACCCGCGTCTTGGATTTCCACGCGGCCGTCGAGGCGCAGCGTTTTTGGCAGAGACTTGCCGGGGGCGAGCACCAATGCGTCGGGCAGATTCGGCACTTCCGTCGCGACGATGTTGAAGCTGGCGAGCCAAGCGATCACCTCGGGGCGTGTCGCACGCAGTGTGTTGACCCGCAGGAAAACCGAAGCACGCTGGTTGAGTGCGGCCAGTTCCGCGTCCCAAGCATCGCTAAGTTCTGCCACACCGAGCGCGTCGAGCCAATCGGGGATCGACTCACGGACGGCGCGCGGTTGGTCGGCCAGCTCGGCCTCGCGGGCTTTCATTTCTTCGGCGGTGGCGCCGTTGTAGGCCCACCATTCGGGAAGTTCGTAGCCCATGCGAACCCATTGCGCGGCGCAAAGGGCCGTGGTTTCCTCGCTGCCGACGAGGAAACTGAGCGCACGGCGCCAGCGCGCGACTTCAAAGACCGTCTCGGCGATGAAACTGCGGTCGCGTTTGCCCCACTTCGGGTTCTCTTCAAAAGCGGCGGCGAGTTCGTGGTCCAGGACCTTGTGCTCGCGGAAGACAGACTTGGCGATCGTGGAAGCGGCCTCGGCGAGGATGCGGTGCATTTTCATAAATGCGCACCCTTCCCTAAAGCGGGCCGCTTAGCAAATGAAACACAACGCGGATCTCAGAACTCAGCCCACCGACTCTGACAAATGCCGGATGCAGAACTGCGACCACGTTTCGAGGCGATCAAACAAGGGCCCGTTGAGATCCGCGAGCGCGGTGAAGCCCAGATCCAACAACGCATCCTCGCGCGAGGCCACCGCATCGGATTTCAAATCGACCAAATGCACCACACCCAAGTGGACTTGCCCCACGGGGTTCGATTCGTCGTTGAGCAGGGCGATGATTCGGTGCGTGTGCTCCTCGGGGAGGTCGAGCTCCTCCTCGATTTCGCGGGTCACGGCGGCGTGATAAGCGTCCGAACCCGTGCGGCCCTCGCCCATATCGATCGGGTTGACGTGACCACCCACGCCGACAGAGATTTTGGCGTGCAACCGGCTTTCACCGCCCGCCTTGCCGCGGGTGTAGTGGAGAATGCGATCGCCGCAGCGGAAAATACAGTACGGGATCAACTGCTTGTGGCTCGGGTCCTCCTCCGCCGCCGCGCGGTCCATGAAAAAGTGGTTCTCGGGGTCGAGCAAACGCGCGACCGCAGCATCCAGCCCAGCGGTCTGGATCCCCTCGAACGCCCCGATTTCATCCAACAGCGCCCGCGGCACCACCAACACCTCTTCGCCAGCATACTTCGACATGCCCGCGACCATAGATCCCCCACCCGCTTAGCCAAGCCCTCATCCAAAGAATTGCGCGAAACCCCCACCTCGCGGATCAACCAGCGGGTAGATCTTTACCACGAGGTCGCGGAAGCAGAGCGAGCGGGGAACTCACGGATAAAAAATCCATGTCTTCAAGTCCAATCCCTTCGCTTTTCGCCCTCTGCATTGGCTGGCAAAAATCACATGGGCCAATGAACCAAAACCGAATTGGCCGAACGCATGAAAACCGGCCGCGCCGCACGGGATCGGATCCTCTACCCGACCAACCCATCGCTCACCGTCGCCGGCCTTGGCAAGGCTGCGGTAGCACTCGGCCTTCAAGCGGAACTGCGACTGGTGCCCGCCCTATCGTGATTCAAAATTTCCGTCAGTCCGTCACTTTACCCGCTCCTTCAGAATCTCATGGAGGCGCTTGCCGTCGACGCTGAGATCTTCCAGCACGGCGCGCCCCCTGAGGACGCGCACCTCGGCCACGATCCCTTTGGAGTTGCGTGTGTTTTCGGCGAACCACTTGTCGGCCTCGGGGGCGAGTTTTTCGTTGATGTAAAATCGATCGAAAGGCCAATCAAAGTTCATCTCGTTCTTCGACTCCCAATAGGCCTCGACCTTGGCATAGTCGCCACTGGAAGGCGGGGTCACAGAGATGCTGGAAACCGTCGCCAAGCCATTTTCATCGGTCGTGAGCTTGGCATAGACGTAGGGTCCGTTCACCAGTTGCATGCCCTCGGGCACGGTGACTTTGCGCTGTTCTGGACGAAACGCCAGATAGCGACCACGCAATGGATCATAAGGATCCCGCACGCCACATTTCAGCCTGATGAGCGTGCCTTTGCCCAGCGTCTGTTCGCGGGACCAGATTTGCGAAAGTGGCGCGGCCCACTGCGCAATGGCAGCGATCAGGAAGATAACAAGGGGCAGCGTTTTCATGACTGGGAGGGTTGCGGCCGGCGGCCCTTGCGGCTGTTAAAAACATTGAAGGCGAGGAATGCCAAGCCGACCGCGATGAAAGCAACGCCCTTGGTAAGAAGCGAAAAATCGCTATCTGCCATGCGGGCGATGATGAGCACGGAGAGCAGTGTGGCTCCGAAGCGGGGCGCTCCGCGCCTGCCGATGAATTCCGGCACGATCATCGTTAGCCCTGTGGCGGCAAGGTACAACGTGGCCAGCCAAGAAAGCGCCGCGCTGTAAAATGCTACTTTGCCCTGCGCAAAGAGAACAGCGACCAGCGGTAGCAGCGCGATCGAAGCGATGGCTAACACACCCCAGCGCCGATGTTTCGCCGCCACAAACCCGAGCGCCGCGAGTCCCGCCAACAATCCGAGGCACCACGGAGTGTTAGGCGCGTTTGAAATCCCTTTAAAAAGATCATCACCCACACTGCGGAAAGTGATCGCGATGCCGTAACCCAGCAGCCAGAGAGCCCCCAGCAGCACCTGCGGCTTGCGCTCCGTGGGCTCAGCGATTCCAGATTGATTCAAGGGGAAAAGCGCGATGATCGCAGCGCTAACTGTGCAAAGCCACCATGCAACACCCTCGCCAGCGCTGTAGCCTAGCCCTTTTACACCCGCAAAAAACGCCGCACTAAATAGGCCAAAGATGGCGCTGATCGTCATCACCCAGCGCAGCGCAATGGAAAGTGGAGCCTTGCGTGGCCAGCTGGGCCAAAACGGCAGCAATCCGAGCAACAACAGCGGATATAACATGGAACTGTCATACCAAAGTTTGCTGTATCCGGCGGATTGCGCGCTTGTACTCCAGACCGCGATCGAGATGAGATAAAAAATCGCCACGGCGTGCGATCGCAGCACCCACGTCAGCGGCAGACTCAAAAGCATCCAACAAAACAGGAAATCCACCCACTCGCCGCCGAGATGGTAGATCTGCGAGACGAGGGCGATGCACGCGCCCGTAGCGAGCGCCTGTAACAAGGCGGCGGTTTCGCGTACCCAAGCGACCAAAGACTCGCCACGCCGCAGCACCCACAAACTGAAAACCTGGGTGCCAAAGAGCGGCAGAAACGCAAACAGCAGCCGAACCGGACGCGAAAAATCATCCCAGTTGTAGCCGATCACCGCGATCAAACCGCTGCCAATCAAAAGCGCGCCCAGCGCTCCCATCACTATCTGCGCCAAGCCAGGCTGCGAATCGTCGACCGCATACCTTTCCCGCAAGGCAGCCGACGAATCAGCGGTGACGAGACCATCGCGCTCCCACTGCGGGATTTGTTCAAGAAGCCATCGCTGGTGGGAGGTGCTCATGCAAAGAAAATTTTGGCACCAGAACAAGTGCGGCGCTTCACCAAAAAATTTACAAAGACGCCCCACTCGGGCAAGAACATAATCTCCAATCCTTTGGGCCGCAAACAGGAGGCTTTTTCTTCGTCTCAAGGGCCGCTGGCTTCGGCCGGTGGAATTTTTTCAACGAGAATCCGCGCGATGCACCCCGTTACGTATTTCTTCCCCATAGACTAAAATCAAATTGGATGATAGTGAAAAGCAGCTTATGAAGTTCATTTCCAAATTCCAAGTCCTCGGGCTGGCACTCTCTGCTAGCGCGACCCTCGCCATTCCAGCATCCGCCGCGACCTTCCAGTTGTCGAACAATCTGGATAACACTTTCAGCACCGGCTCCCCGCCCGTTTTTTCAACGACGGTAGTGGCACCCTATGTGGGCAGCATGACTCTCTCTTACCAAGCGGACAGCGCCCTCACCAATGGCTCTTACGCCTGGACTTCACTCACCACCGTCAACCTGAGCGTTGTCTTTCCCGATCAAGGAGGACTGACCTTCACCCAAGCTCAGTTGGACACCCCGGCTACCGACATCAAAATCCAGGTGGTCGACGGCAACTTCTTTTTCACCAACATCAACACCAACGGAAGTTCGACTTCCCTGAGTGGAGGCACCTACGGCGGATCTGCCAATTTCATCAACGGCAATTACCGCTTCACCACCCAGCCGCTGAACAGTGAAACCCGGACGGGCTTCGGCGGATACGTGGTTGATTATAACGCCCTTTACCAGCTCATCGACAGTACCAACGCCTCCGTCGGCATCGCGATGGGAATGCCCGGCTACGTCGCCCCCACGACGGTTTACAAGGGCAATTACGGCAACCCGACCGCCAACGTTTCGGCTGCCACCGTCCCCGAACCTTCGGCAGCCCTGCTGGGCGCGCTCGGAACCCTCGCTCTGCTCCGCCGCCGCAAGCGCTGAGCTTGTCGTCGCAATCTGAACTTCCCCAAGCCGGGTGAGGCCCCCACGCCTCGCCCGGCTTTTTTTGTGCCCCCGGAGTGCGCAAAGCTCTTCGAGGGGGGGGGGCACGTTGACGCGGGAATCGAACCGCTCCGGCACCCACCGTCTCGTCGCAAGAATCACTGCCCCATCCACGACGGGCCAGTGGTCGCCCAGATCTTCGTGATCCAGAACGCCGGGGCACTCGGGGGAATTTGGCTCATGGGCTAGCTCAAATCACTTGCGGGCGCGGTGCAGGCTCGGATCGATCACCGCCTTCATCGCCGCGACTTGCTCCGGTTTGCCAAGGAAAGCGGCGGTTTGCGGCAGAATCTGATCCGGCCGATGACCAAGGTTGCAAAAAGCCATCCAATCACGCATCCAACCAGTTCTCAAGAGCTAGGCCAGAAACGCGGGCAAACTCGCCTCGATTCTGAGTCACCAGAACACCACCCGCAGCGCGGGCGATTGCCGCGATCCAGAGGTCGGGTTGACTGATCGAGATCCCTGTCTTTTCAAGCGAAGCACGAATATCAACATAATGGTCCACCGCCTCGGGATCCGGCCACGCGATGACAAAGGGGCTGAGGATCAGGCTCACCTCGTGGGCGTGATGCACCGGCCTCGCACTCTTAGCCGCGCCGAGTTTCAACTCAGCGACGACTTGAAAAGGCACTCGAATTTCCCAGGGCGCATGCTCAAGAAACCGAGCCCGCGCTTGAGGCGCACGACTGCGCAGACAAGCGACAAAAATATTCGTATCGATGAAGTAAGCCACGGATCACTGGGCGTCGAGGGCTGGCACGCCAGAAGGCATCGGCCGCGCAGGTGCCACAAACGAAGGATCACAAATGGAGCCAAAGGCGGCGAGCCACTCGGTGGAATAATTCCCAACCGGCCCCGCGTCCGCCGCGATCGCGAGATGACCGAGTTGTTCCGCGGCCCATTCCGACAACGGCTTGCGACTGCGTGCAGCAAGCACACCCAGCCGAATTTTCAAGCGATCATCTAGCTCGATGACAAGCGAATCCATGTACTCAACCTAGTCAATTGACTCGGCACTTTCAAGCAACAAAGTCAGAACAATCTCCAATCCACGGGTGCGCTAACAGATTCGGGGGAATTCTGCTCATGAGCTAGCTCAAATCACTTGCGGGCGCGGTGCAGGCTCGGATCGATCACCTCCTTCATCGCCGCGACTTGCTCCGGCTTGCCGAGGAAAGCGGCGATTTGCGGCAGGATCCGATCGGGATGGTGAACGAGGTCGGCGTGCGAAACGCTGATCGCCGAAATGCCGCGGCCGCTGAGCCAAGTCTTGGCGTGGCGGACTTGTTGGAGATAAGCCTTGGCGATGTCCGCGCCGCTCTGCGTGTTCTTGCCGAGGCGATCGAGCATCGTTTCCTGGCTGGAGAGAACTTCCTCCATCTCGCGCTCGATGAACAACACGCGGTAGTGGAGATTTTGAATGTTGGATTCTGAATTTTGGATTTTCAGCGGCAGCGCAGCCAGCAGCGGGGCGACGACTTTGAGTGACTTGCCTTGGGCACCGAGCAGCCAGGACCGGTCGGCAGCGGTCAGCAGGCTGCCCACTTTTTCGTGTTCGTAGTAGCCGCGCTCGTTCGAGGCGTCGGCCTGGCGCTTTTCGTCCGTGAAGGCGGGAATCCTAGCCGCTTGCAGGATCTGCATCAGCAGCGAAGTGCCGGAACGCGGCAGACCGCTGACAATCGTGATGATATCCTCCTCGGGGATATCAGCGAGAGCCTCTGGCCGCGGTACCAGCTCGGGCATCGGCCGATTCTCCGGATCGTCGCCGCTGCGCAGGCTGTGCTGGTGCAGTCCTTTGATTTCCGCGTGGTGGGATTGCTGGAGTTCGGCCAGTCGCTGGCGAGCGATCCTGAGCTGGAGGTTCCAGTTGCTCTGTGTGATCGCATCCGCGCCGCTGAGGCGGGCGATCTGGGCTAGCATCCGCAGCGCCGCCGTGAACAAGGGAGCCTGCGTGATGCAGGTGACAAAGGCCTGCTCCGCCTCGGCCAGATTGCCCATCCGCAAGTGCGCCAGCCCCAGCAGGTAGTGAGCGCGCGGCTGGAAATACAGCAGCCCCAGCGAGGCCTGCGCCTGCTCGATGGCCGCCGGAAAATCCCGCGCAGCCAGAGCCGTGCGCGCCAGCCCCAGCAGCGGCCCCGGCGCTTCGCGGTCGAAACTCAGCGCTTCCTCAAACGCCGCGCGTGCTTCCGACCAGCGCTGCAAGCGTTGCAAAACTTCGCCCCGCAGCGTCAGCGCGTTGCGGCGCGCCCCAAAGTCCGTGTCCAGCGCTTCGAGCTTCTCCAGCGCAGCCTCAAACTTCTTCTCCGCAAAGTCCGCGCTCGCCTCCATGTAGCGCAGCGAAAACAAATTCGGCCGCGCCTTCGCCACCAGCTCGCGACGGTCACGATAGAATTTTTCTTTTTCGTCATCCCCCATCGCCTCGATTCGCTCGATCTCCGCCTGTCCCGTCGCCTCGTCCGCAGGCGCTTGTTCCTTGAGTATCGCCGCCGCTTCCTCGGCTTCTTGCAATCGGCGTTCGCTCACGGTCGCCACCAGCGCACGCAGATCCGCGGGACGATCCTGGCTCTGATAACAGGTCGCCAGCTTGAAGCCAAAGCGGTGCTCCATCGGCCACGTCGCGTAAAGCCGCTCCAACAGCGCCACCGCCTCGGTGTAAATCCCGCCGTCGATGTAGGCTTGCGCCAAATTGTAATCCAGCTCGCGCACCGTCTGGTCCAGCGCCTTCGATTGGTCGGCATCCGGCGCGTCGATGTAACCCAGCGCAACGAGCTGATCGAGCGCGGCCTTGGAATCCGCCGGCGCGATCTGGCGGTCGGGCGGGTGCATCCCGTGATCCCCCGCCACCTCGTCCCAGCTCGGGATGCGCTCCACCGCAGCGGGCATCCCCTGCTGCGGATCGTAAAGATCCATCAGCACCCGCCCATCCATGTCCTGCCCCACTGGCAAACCAAACAAGTGCAGCAGCGTCGGGCAGATATCCAGCAGGTTCGCCCCATAGATCCGCTCGTCCCGACGCAAGTCCGGCCCCTTCGCCGCGAAAATCCCGAACTGCCGGTGTTCAGCCGCCGGTCCCGCGGGCTCGCGCGGAATGTCGCTCAGCCGCAGATCGTCCGGGTGGAAGCCGTGGTCCGACATCAGGATCACCGTCGTGTCCTCGCCCGCCAGGTGCAGCAGTGTGCCCAGCATCGCATCGTGGTAACGGTAGCCCGCCTCGATGCAGTGGTTGAAAACCCGATAGTCCCAGTCATTCACCTGCGGCCGCTGCGGCGGATGGTACTTCATGAACGCATGGCCAAAGTGGTCGATCGCGTCGTAATACACGCACATCAGGTCCCACGGCTCGTTCTGGATCAACGCCGTCGCCGCCGAATGGATCGAAGTGCAATCCGCGATCGTCTTCATCAGCGACTGCACCCGCGGATCCTTCTCCGCCTTGTCCAGATCCTCGCGCGGCATCCCCTCCAACCCTGGCAGGAAAGCCCGCAGATCCTCCTCGTTCAGCTCCGATGGGTGGAACCGCAGCTCCGTCAAATACTTCTCCAACCGCTCGGGATGGATCGTCCCCGGCTTGAGCGGCCACGGTTCCGGCGGGCCGTGGGCGTTCTGGTAATCGTTGGAAACCATCACCCCCTTGCTCAGCGGCTCGGCGGGATTCGATGGCCACCAACCGACGGTGATCGTGTTCTTGTCGTTCTGATTGAGAATGTTCCAGATCGCCTTGGTCTTGCGCGAAAGATTCGTCACCGGGCGGATCCCACCGCTCACCGGATCGGGCTCCGAAAACCCGTGGATGCCGTGTTTGTAAGGCCGCTTGCCCGTCGCGATCGAAGTCCACAGCATCGGCGACAAACACGGCTGCAACGTCGCGATGTTGCCCATCACCCCCTGTTCAAGGAATCGCGCCAAATGCGGCATCTTTCCCGCATCCAACAGCGGATGGATCACCTTCCAGTCGGCGGCATCCCAGCCGATGAGAAGAACTTTGCGGGCAGACGGAGCAATGGCAGTCATGGGAAAAGCTTAATGGAATAAAAAAGTCTGGGGCGATTGCACACGCAACGCCCCAGACATGAAATCAAAATTCGAAGGTTTCACTTACGCGGCTTGGCGGCGGCGGCGCGCCAACAGGCCGCCCGCACCCAGCGCTAGCAGACCAAAGCTCGATGGCTCAGGAGCCGCCACAAATTCGGTGTAGTTAGTGCCCGTGCTCAGGCCTGTTATGGCAAGTGTGGTACTGGCATCGTCGAACACCACGCGGGTCAGAGCGATGGTTTGAAATGTTGATGATGTATTAAAGGAATTGACCTCCAGAAAGCCCTGCGTCGCGACACCGCTATTGATGCGGGCATCGCTGAACGTCACATGGCTGAGATATTTGATGTTTTGCGGACTTGGGGCGCGGTATATGCTGTTTACCCCCACGCCATGACTCTCATTGCCAGCGTGAACACCGTAAACCGAGCTATTGTATCTAGCGGTTGCAATGATCGTTCCGCCAGGTCCGGCGAAAGCCGCTTGAACTAGGTCACTCCTTCTGATGAGGTATTTTAGAGTACAGTCGGCAAGTCCATCGCCGGTGTAGTCAGCGTTCAACGAGTTGGTGCTGGAGGTGAGATTATTGCCCGTCAGCGTGATCTGCACCGTGGCTGCTTGAGTGCTGGCCACCGTGGCGGCGAGCGCACCGGAGGCGCTGGCAAGGCTTTGGACAAGGCGGGATTTAGAGGCGGGCAAAGTTCTTTTCACGACGGTGGATGGATCGAAATTTTGTCAGGATCGGCGGTAGTTTGCACGATACCTCGCCGCGGACAAGCCTCAAAAATCAACCAATCAGTCTGCGACTTGGCTGCGGCGGCGGCGCGCCAGCAGGCCACCCGCACCCAGCGCCAGCAGACCGAGGCTCGATGGCTCAGGAACCGCAGCCGGAACAAACTCGGTGTAGTTGGTACCTGGGTTCGGAGTGCTCGCTGTGGTGCCGAGGGGGTTGAAGATCAGGCGGGTGAGAGCAACCGTCGCGTAACTATTTCTGATACTGATAGAATTGACCTCAAGGTAGCCCTGCGTCGTGGCTCCACCGTTAATGCGGGCGTCCGTGAAAGTGACCGGGTTGAGGTACTTGATATTGACACCGCCGGGATTAGATGCGGATGAAACTCCCACTCCGCCATTTGCAAATTTGGCAAGCCCCTTGACCGAGGAACCCTCAATGTAATTCTGCGCAGACAGACGAACGCCGCCGATGGTGACGAAAGCACCGTAGTTCTGGGCCACAACGCTTTTTGCGGTGTGGGCATTCACAAAAACCAAGTCGCTGATGCTATCCCCGGTGACATCCGCATTCAGCGTGTTGCCTCCAGTCGTGGAAATCTTGTTGCCGATCAGCGTGATCTGAACCAGCGAAGTGGCAGCCTGCGAACTGGCAACGGTCGCCGCAAGGGCACCGGAGATGGTGACAAGACTTTGAGTGAGGCGGGATTTGGAAACGATCGTGTTGGATTTCATGGCGAATTGAATTTCTAGATTAAATCAAGAATCGAGTCGTTTTAAACCCGAACGTTTGGATGTTATAACGCGTTTTTGAAATTCCGTCAATGGGGAAGAATTGCGTAACTGTACCATCAATCCTCCCCCATCATCGGCTCACCGTGCTCAGAGCACCTCCAGATTCGGCGGACTTTGGCGCTTTTTGCGGACCTTGCCGGTCTTCCGCTCGCTGCGGCGGACGTAGCCCAGCAGCCCGTAAAGCACACTGTCCGCGCCGAACTCGGGCGTGCCTTTGACGCCGGACACCACAACTTCCAGCAAATCTCTGGCCGCCACATCCGCGATGTCGCGCTTCGTCCGCGCGCTGTTCAACAGGATATTCAGGCGCTCGATCTCCTGGCGCGTGGCAAGCGGTTCCGCCGTGGCCGCTTCAAACTCCGCCAGCGTCATACCCGCGATCACGGCGCCGGGTGAAGCCTGCCGCCACGCGCGACGCATGGTCTCGATCTGATCGGCAATGGAAGGGTAGACTCTTGGCATGGGATTGAGGAAGTTTGGTTGACTGAAGTGCACAGGATGAAAGCAAACCCGCGAATCTGCAACGCTCTTCTGACAATTTCGACCACCCGCGGGCAAATCAGAACGGGACAAACGTGATTCTCCCTTTCTCCCGCGCAAATCAGAAAGGGATTTTCGTGTTTCTCCCGTTCTGTTGGACGTCGGAGAACGGGAGAATTGCATTTATCCCTTTCTCTGACGCGAATTAGAAAGGGATTTTCGCGTTTCTCCCTTTCTCATGCTCGAATCAGCAAGGGAGAATTGCGTTTCTCCCGTTCTCCGGAGCAAAAGAGAAAGGGAGAATCGGCTTTCTCCCTTTCTCCGACGTCGATCAGAAAGGGAGATTCGCGTTTGTCCCGTTCTGATTTGCAACTTTCCAAGGGTATGGGTTCACACGAAGGCACGGCGACACGAAGGATTGCTTTCTGCCGACCGACTTCCTTTGAAGTGATGGATCCCCAGTTCCAATGAAGCCCCGAGACACATCAACAACAATTGCCCGAACTCCCTCCTGATCCTTTCTTGGCTCCGTGTCTTCGTGCGAGCCCATCTTCGCTGAGTTATGGGTTTTGGTTCACACGAAGGAACGATGACACGAAGGATTGCTTTCTTGTTCGGTTCAGTGGCGCTCAATGGATTCAGGAACCCGTTGCCGGTTGCTCACCTCAAAAAACACTTTGCCTGCCACTCCCTTTGTGACAGTATTCACACTTCAATAGAAATTGTGCGGTGCTTGCTTAAATCTAGGCATTCCAAGTCAGCGCATTACCCATCAAAACATGAAAAAACTCATTTGGCTCTTATCCATGATCCTCGGACTGAGCCTGGCTCCCGAGGCCGAGGCGAGCGGCATGCAAATCTTCGTCAAAACGCTGACGGGCAAGACGATCACGCTCGACGTGGAGGGATCTGATTCCATCGAAAACGTGAAGCAGAAGATCCAAGACAAAGAAGGCATTCCACCTAACCAACAACGCCTCATTTTTGCAGGCAAGCAATTGGAGGACGGCCGCACTCTCTCGGATTACAACATCCAGAAGGAATCCACGCTCCATCTTGAATTGATTCATCAAAGCGTCATTCAGCTTTCCCTCGAAAAAACCACCGACTTCATCACCTGGCAGGATGTGCCGATCACTTCGTCCATGGTAAGTGCCGACGGCAAAATCATCGCGCCGAATGACAGCGGTCCCGTATTCTTCAGGCAAAATATCCAAATCATCAATATCCCGAAAATCACGGTTCAGCCTGTGGCGACCTCAATCAACAGCGGTGAGACGGCGACCCTGTCGGTCACCGCGACAGGCACCTCGCTGATTTACCAATGGTATGCTGGCGCGAGCGGCGACATGAGCAACCCCGTTTTCGGTGCGAATTCGGCATCGTTCACGACGGAACCACTGACCTCCGACGGTACTTATTGGGTGTCGGTGGGCAATAATTGCGACACTGCTTACTCATACTCCGCAACGGTCACCGTGATTCCTCAGCCATGATTTGGCCTCGGAAATTAGACCGTGGCGTGAAGCGGTAATCGCAGACACCACCTGCTCTTCCACCCCATGCCATTTTCGCTGATCCACCCGCTTCGCGATGCGCTGTGCCGGGTGTTTCAGTCTGGCGCGAAGGGGACTCCCTCCCTACCCGATGAGCTCAGCGCCCGCGTCGCTGCCTCCCCGGAGTTTCTCTTCCAGATCCAGCACTCCGCCGCCTTGGGACGGCATGCGGTCGCCACGGAAAAACTGGCGGGAAAGCCGCCCGGCACCCTCCTGCTGCGGGAGACCGGCTACATCTGGATTCCCAGCGATGCGGGCCGCGAGACGGTCTGCCACGGGTGCGCGCTCGACCTCGCCGCAGCCCAGCCACCCCGATCGCGTCGGGTGACTTGCGAGGGTTGCGGCGGGCAAACCCATTACTGCTCGGCAAAGTGCCGCGACGAGCACGCCCCCCTGCACCAACCCATCTGCGCGATACTCCGCGACGCGCCGACGCTCGCCGACCGCCATCATTGTCCTCCCGACTTGGTGCGCGCCCTTCTCGCGCTCGTCGCAAAGCGTGCGGCCAGTTTGCAGGCCGGCGCTGAGCCGCCGGATCGCGAAACGCGCCATTCCGACCCCCTCGCCTTCGAGAGCAGCCCCGTGGCATTTTCCCAGATGCTCGGCCACCGCGAGTCGCTGGATTCCGCGACGCAGCGCTGCTTGCGTGCGCTGGCGGCAGCCATTTGCAGCAGACTGCCGGAGGAAATGCGCCCCCCGCCCGACCTGTTCCTCACTTGGGCGGCGCAGATCAATTCCAACGCGCACGGCCTCAATCGCGCGAACTCGGTCACCGAATCCTTCGGCTTCGGCCTCTTCCCGCTCGGTGCGATCTTCAATCACTCGTGCCTGCCAAACTGCACCTACACCAACGAAGGGCCGCAGCTGGTATTCCGCCTCCTGCGCCCCGTGCGTGAAGGCGAAGAGCTTTGCGTCAATTACACCGAACTCTACGCAGCCCGCGACGAACGGCGGGCCGAACTGCAGGTGAGCAAGTCGTTCGAATGCCGCTGCCGACGCTGCACCCACGCCCCGGCTGGCGAGGAGGAAATCCGCCTCATCGCGGCGGAGCCGTTTGTCTCGGCGCTGCTCTGCGACCAGACGAAGGGCTGTCCCGGCCTGTTGCACGAATGCGACGTGCTTAGCGATCGGCTGGGAGATCGCGCGGCCAAATGGGAGTGCTCGGTCTGCCATGCGCGCTGCACCTACGGCCACCTCATCGACAGCCACCTCGCGCCCTTGCGCGATCGCTTGCAGCAAGCGATGATCCTCTACTCGGAGGGATTGGCGGGTGGCGCGGCGGCTCCGCTGCGCGCCGAATTTGAGTCGCTATTGCAGTCGGCGCTCACCCGCCTCCATCCATCGCACGCCCTTGTCTTCAACTGCTATCTGCCCCTCATCAACTGCTGCTCGGTGCTCAAGGATTACCCGGCCAAGGAAAGCTACGCACGGGCCTTGGTCGAGATCGCCAGCGCGACCCTGCCCGACTACCCGCCCCTGGCCAATTATCTGGAAGCCTTCGCCCAGTCGCTGAACGAACGGATCCAAGCAAAGCCCGCCCTGCCGCGCGAAACGCGCAAAGAATACGCCCAGCAAGCATTCACCGCCCTGCAACGAGCGCTGAATATCTGCGAAGTCTGCTATGGGGCCGCCCACCCCAAGACCCTGCAAACCCGCGACAAGCTGCGCCGGGCAGAAGCCGCCGCCCAGTCGCGGTGAGCATCCGGCCAGCCGCCGCTGTGGTTAAAAGCCATAGCCCGCGCGCGCTAACAAGGGCCGGATCGCGTAAAGAATTAGCAGATGCGCCGGGTAAAACGCGTAAAAAAGGTAGCGGCAGTCCCGCCCCCGCTGCCCATTGTAACGGCTCAAAAGCGGGAGAGCCAACATGCAGCCGAGGTTGATGAAGTTGATCAACTGGTAACTCGGGTCCCCCGTCCGCGTACTAACGACGGCAAAAAGACCCGCATTCGCCAGCAATAAACCGCCCAGCGCAGCGACCGTCCAGCCAAAGCGCCCGCGGGTGACATGGAACACAAAGATCATGAAAACCGCCAGATGCCACCAGTCCAGGGTGACGTAAAAACCAGCGGCACCCACCGCCAGCAGCAACCCCGCCACGAGCCAGCGCGAGCGGATCCGCTCCGCCGCCCAGATCACGCACAGGCCCACCAGCAGATCAAAAAACACGTTGAGCCCATGCGGGAAAACCAGCCGATAAACCGGCTGCGCCAACACCGCAAAGACCAGCAACCGCAGCAAGTAGCGCCCGAGATGCCGCGTGTGGTGATACCCCTCCACCAATAGAAACGCGATGATCGGCATCGCCAGCCGACCCACCACCCGCAGCCAGAGAGCCTCTGGGTAAATCAGCGCGCCAATGTGGTCCACCGCCATCGCCGCGATGGCGATGAGCTTGAGAGTAAACGCATCAAAGCGCAGACCCGTTTTCACGGTCGCGCGCACTGCCTTGCCGCCAAGCCGCGAACGCCCCCCTTTTTTTGCATTCGCAGATTTCACCGTGCGCCGTGCCATCCGCCTGAGAATCCATTCCGAAATGCGCGGAGCAAGCTTTATCCCGAAGTGAAAAACAGAACCGCCGATGGACGCGGATTCACGCAGGGTGGCGCTGTGGCTGATGAATGGGGAGATAGCAAAAATCCTGCCCCCTGCGTTGATGAGCCCGCTGGAGTTTGTAGCCTTTGAGGTGGGGCCCGGCCCCCTGTCTTCAAAACGAATCAAAGAGCTCATGAACCAGAAGCTCAAAATTGGCGCGGATGGCGATGGGCTAGAAGATCGACTGATCAGCGTGGCCCACTACAATATCGGCGGGACTTGGCGTATTTACTACACCTACACGGTCAGCAAAAAGAAGGCCAAACAGCCGTCCCTTACGGTCTCCGACTTCACCGCTTTCACTCCAAAGGCGTTGTGAGCGGCTCGCATCGGCACGTCTAAAGTGCCTAAGGGCGAGTGGTGCTGGCGTATGGGACGCTTGATCCCTGCAGCGGCTGGGAATGGCCGCGGTGGATTTTCCAATTCGCCGTGTAGGTCTGGGCTAGCTCGGGAGCGTGGTTGATCACCAGCAGATTCTCGGCGTTTTTCTCCTCCGCGGACTTGGTGAAATTGAAACTCCCGGTGATGACCGTGGATTTGTCGATCACCATGACCTTGTTGTGGGCGATGGCGTGGGCGGAATCAATGAAGGTCGGCACACCCTCGTTGGCCAGAAAGGTGGCCGAGGTGTACTTCTCCGATCGCTGGCTCTTATCCAAGACGACTTGCACGTCGACGCCTCGCTTTTTGGCATCCACCAGTGCCTTGGCGATCGGGGCCGACGTGAACGAGTAGGCCAAAACCAGGACACTTTTCTGCGCGCCATTCAGCGACGAGACGATCGCCTCCGTGCAATTCCCCCGCGGACTGAAGTACGGGTGGATGTCCTGCGGGCCTTGCTGGGCAAGCGCCGGCAGCGTTGCGGCGAACAGGAGGACAAGAATGGATCGGGTTTTCATCATGGCTTACCTCGCGAAGTTTGATGATCCCAATCGACGAATCAAGCTTTGCATGTGGGAATGCGTCTCGCCACTTGCGACCAAGTCACCGACCAAGTCGCTCGTCTCCTGAAAATTCTCCGCAAGGAGACACGATCTGCCGTGGAATGCATGCAGCGGATCCAGCTCCCACATCGCCCCACTCCCCGTCTTCCTCCGCGCACTCCTCTTGTTCCGCGTTTCGCTTCACCCACCAAAAAGAACCGCCGACCCCTTGCGGAGCCGACGGCCGGTTTGTTTTTTTGAGTCCGCCATCACGGCGCCTCCTCGATTCCTCAGCCCTGGTTAGCTGAATCAGGCGACGCTCGCCTCGGGCGGGGTCACCATAGGTGTTTCCACCGGGGTGCTGGCCTTTTTCTTGCGGACCAGACCGCTCTTGCGCACGCTGGAGGCCACAAAGCCCATCGCGGTGTACAAGTTGCTATCCGGCCCGTAGGCCATGTCTCCTTGGACGGCCTTTGACACCATGAGCAGCTTCAGGCTCATGGCGGCATCGGCACGTGCCCTGTCCCTGATCAAGCCAGCGACATGGGCCTTTGCATCCACCATGAGTAATCTCACGGTGATCGGCTCCAGCGTCTCTGCCTCGAATTGGGCCAGGGTGCTTCCTGCGAACGTCGCTTCCGGCGCATGTTCACGCCAAGCGGCGATGAATTGATTGCGGCGGATGGACACGGTTTTGGGGCTGTATTTAGCCATGGTGTTGTGTGGTTAAGCCCCCCGGCGGGGATACTGAGATATGAAACACGCAGCAACCGTTCCGGGGGGGTGCTGCAACTATAAACAAATCTTCAATGCAGTCAATCGTTTTCTTTAATATTCGCCACACCCTCATCTATAAATGATTTCCGACCCGAATCCCACTCGTTTTAGGCCTCATTGAAGACCCGAATTCAGCCGGTAGATCGATGATTTTCAGAGGATAACAGCCCCATGATGGGGCAAACCCAGCCGCCGGCAAAACCGAGGATCCATTGAGTCGTTCTATTGTCATTTTGATTCAATCATCGAATTCAAGTTTTCAAGATGAGGATCGTCCAAACACCTAGGAAAACATTCAAAATCAGAACCGCGTCATTCATCGCGTTTTCAAGTTAAATCAAGTGCCCCCCCGGAGACTGCCGCCCACATCTCCGCAAAACGGTCGCCCCACCCCACGTTTTTGACCGCCGCCACCTCTTTTTCCACGAGTGCCCAAGGCTTATCCACGAGCGCCCAAGCCTTATCCACGAGTGCCCAAAGCTTATCCACGAGTGCCCAAAGCTTATCCACGAGCGCCCAAAGCTTATCCACGAGTGCCCAAGCCTTATCCACGAGTGCCCAAGGCTTATCCACGAGTGCCCAAAGCTTATCCACGAGTGCCCAAAGCTTATCCACGAGTGCCCAAAGCTTATCCACCAGTGCCCAAGGCTTATCCACGAGTGGAAAAAGTCGAAAATCCGGGCCAGCAGGGCCGCGCCGACGGCTCCGGGAGCTGGATTTGCTCTGCTGGAGAGGGGTCGCTGCCGATCCGTCGTGAACGTGACCGGCGCCCAAGCGGTTAAATCGCCCGCCGAACGGTTCGCGGGGTCGGATTCCACTCACTCCGCCCTGATAATTCCGCTCGATTCGCCTTGAAGAGGCGGTTAGAAAGTGCTTTTTGAGGATACACAGTTGCGGATAGTCTGGGTTTTTTGAAATTATTTTCGATTTTTCAGGCATCCCCCCGCAAATGACCCACCCCGGGTGGTAGAAAAGCGGAAATCCAGAAAGCAGACCCAAACTCCATCTTCCTTTTTGCGTTTTCTCGCGCCTCCTTGCGGCTAAATCCCCGTTCAACCACAAAGCACACACAGACCACAAAAACCAGAAACACATGCCCATCTTTGTGCTCCTTTGTGATCCTTGTGGTTAAAAATTCTTCAATCCCTCTGAAACTCCGTCCTCCGAATCTCCCACCTGCCTCCGATTCGGAAGTTGCCACCGGCTTCATTTTGACTAATGTCCACCCATGAACCAAGCCACGCTGCTGCGGGAATCCCGCTCAAAGCACACGTTGAAGAGCTCCGAAGCCGCTGTGAAGCAGCTTCGCGCTTTCAGGGCGGTTCTACCTATTTCCACGAAGAACTCGGAATCTTCCGAGCCTACCTCGAAGAGCGCTCACTCTACCTCAAAGAGCCGCCGGCCGAATTGACTCGTCCGCCCGACGATGAGGGCAACGAGCATCAGGTCTGGTACATTCCCGCCGGCGAGAGCTTCCTCAAGGCCAGTTGGCCCGACTTTTTTGGATTGCTGGTCATCCACCGTCCCAACGAGGAACACAAGGCCTCGCCCATCGCCTATCTGGAACGCTGGCAGCTCCACAACGAATTATTCGGGGATCAGGTGACCTTCCTCGGTGCCCTCCAAACCGACACCGGCCTGCGGCTCGTGATCCGCCAGCCTGCCATCGCAGGTGCTCCCGCCACCGATGAGCAAATCCAGCAATTCTTCACGGGCTCCGGTTGGAAGCGATTCGTGATCGAGGGCAACACC
>CAJXYV010000024.1 GCA_913063525.1 uncultured Verrucomicrobiota bacterium | reverse complement strand
GGCGATGATGCGACCCGTTTGCTCGTCGAGGTGGACGTGGACGATGTAGCTCTTGCCGATCTCCATGCGCACTTTCTGCTCGCGGAATGGGACCATCAGATCCTTCGGCAGCCCCCAGTCGAGGAAGGCCCCGACTCCGGTAACGGCCACGCACCTCAGCCGCGCAAACTGCCCCGGCATGACCTTGGGCGCCTTGAGGGTGGCCACCTGGCGGTCTTCCGAATCGAGGTAAAGGAAGACATCGACAAAGTCACCGAGGTTCCAGCGCACGGGCATCTCGCGGCGAGGCAGTAGGATCTCACCCAAATCGCCACCATCGAGAAACAGCCCGAAGGTTTTTTCGTGAAGGATTTGCAGGGACGCGCGTTCGCCGATGTTTGCCATGGCTGGACGATGGACCGCAGCGGGCCCAGCGTCGATGGTGATCTGTGATCACCCACGGATTCGCCACTTGTTTCTCGTTTCCCGCCACGGCAGTCTTCCGGCATGGAGAGTCACGAATGGTTTGAAAATACCGACGAAGGAAAAGTCTTTTACCGGGCAAACTACATGGGCCGCAAATGGACGATCATGACGACCATGCAAAAGCGCGACCCCACCTGGACCGACGTCGTGCCCGTAACCGAGCCAATCTGGCGCGAACTGCGCGACGTCGTATGGAAAAAATACCAGCGCAAGCGCTGCCCCTGGGAGCGCGTGGCCGACCTCGACAAGCTTCTCGGCGACGAGCCGCTGCCGAAGCCGTGAACGCTTTTCGAGGTCGTGCAGCGGTTATTTTAATTTTCTCCGCTGAATTCCTTGACAGCAGGCCGAAAAATCGGCTTCTTTCCGCCCCGCGCTTGCCGCAAGGCACCCGTAGCTCAATTGGATAGAGCGTCTGACTACGAATCAGAAGGTTAGGGGTTCGAGTCCCTTCGGGTGTACCATTCTTTAAACCCTGCAACTCAAAAGGTTGCAGGGTTTTTTGTGGGCGAATTGCCCGCTCCAAAACCTTTCAAATGCAGGTTTTCACGCGTTCTATTGTACGGACTGTTGCACGGAAAAAAGGGCCAAGGCGTCTTTCAGACTAAGCGAATCCCGATTCCCCATGTGGTGTCTCAATTGGGCCCTCGTCCTGCCGTCGTGGTCTCCCTCCTTTGTCGATCCTGATCATATCAGGAGTCATTCCTGGTGAATGCCGTGCTAACGAAGGTTAAATCAAATGCGATGCTTCAAGGTTCAGCACCTCCGCAGTTTTCCTAACGTGGACAGTGTTGAATTTTCGCTCGCCGCGGAGAAGCCGAGAGGCAGTGGAGCGGTCGATGCCGATGAGCTTGCCCCACACGGTAGCGGTCATGCCGATGTTTTCGAGATGGGCGGCGAGGAACTCGTGGGGCGGCAGCAAGGCAAGAGCCTCGTGGTTCGCGGATTCGTAGGCTTCGGCAAGCTCGGCGAGGGTTTCGAGGTAGTCGGCTTGATCGGCATTAAGCGGGTGGCCGGACATAAAGTCGATGATCTCGGTGACGGCCTCGAGTTCGAGTTCGTCGTGCAGCGTGCGCGGCATGTGGAGGCGGCAGAGAGCCTCGTAAGTTTTGGGTAACTTGGCGAGGCTGGGCAGTATTGGCTTGGTGGCGCTCATCGGCTCAGAGGTCGTTTTTCCAGCGGTCTTTGCTGTAATCGGCGTGGGTGAGGATTTTCAGAATGAAGACGCTGCGGGTGTTGTAATGGATCGCGGCAATGAGGCGATGGCGATTACCGGCAATGTTGAAGATGGTGACGGTCTTGGAACTGCCGACGATGGCGAGGTCCGCATGAGGAAAGACTTTGCGAACATCGGCGATGGATTGCCACTTGGCGGCGCTGGCCACGGTGAACCATGCGGAGAGGTTGGCGGCGGCATTCGGGTGCTGTTTGGCATAGTCGAGGATGCGGCGCTTGGTTACGATTCTCATCCGGAAATCTGTTGTCAGATTAGCAACACTGACGAGGGCTGTCAAGTGGTGTTTGGATCGGGCTAACCCGCTTTGAGGTGCTTCTTGGCTGCTGGTGCCGGCTCTGCCTTCGCAAGGCCACCTCGCCCGCAGCACCTTCCACGGCTTGGCGCCGACTCAGAATCCAAAACGGGCGCGGAAGGCTTGCGACTGGCGCCGCGAAAAGGCGATGACGCCGTGGCCTTCCAACTCGGCCTCGAAGCTGTTCAGGCCATCGCTGCGGGAGATTTGCTTCAGGCAGAGCAACTGGACAATCCGGCTGCGGCTGGCACGCACAAATTGGCGGGGGTCCAGCAGCAATTCCATCTCCTTTAAATTGCTAGAAAACAAGACGGACTCGCGGTCCTTGAGGTGCACCCTCACTTGGGCGCCTTCCGCCTCCACCATGACGATTTCATCGGGCTTGAGCGGCCAGCAGACGCTCTGGTCGCCTAGCACCAATACCGGGCTGATGTTGTGTTTTTGCGGCCTGCGGATGCGTGCAATGGCTTTGGCCAAGCGTTTTTTATCAAAGGGCTTCAGCAGGTAATCGGTGACTTCGCCGTCGAAGGCCTCCACCGCGTATTGTTCGTGGGCGGTGGTGATCACCACCGGCACCTCCGTAGCCTGGATTTCAGCGAGCAGGGACATGCCGTTGCCCTCGGGCATTTCCAGATCCAAGAAGATTCCATCGATCTCGTGTTTCAGCAACTGCTCCCGTGCTTGGCAGATATTTGCTGCGGTGAGAATGACGGATCCCGGCAAGAGGGTGGCGAGCTGGCGGCTAAGCTCGGTGCGGGCCAGACCCTCGTCATCGACAATAAGAAATGTTAAGGTGATTTGTTTGGATTTCATGAAAGGGAGGAGTGAGTTGGATGAATTGTTTTTGAGAGTGAATGGCAAATGGGCAAAACGATCTCCGCGGCCACGGTGGAGGCGTCCATCTGCGAAAGAATAAAGCACGCCTGATCACCAAACAGCAGTTCCAGCCGCTGTTTGGCGTCTTGGGTGCCGATGCCCTGTTCAAAATTCTGGCCTAGGGTTCCGGTGTTTCGCACGGAGATCCGCACCTGCCCCGCACGGTCCGAGGCTTCGATCTCGATGCTGCCACCTTTTTCCAGATTGCCGATCCCGTGGGTGACGGCGTTTTCAACGAGGTTCAATAACAACATCGGCGGGATACTGATGTCATATAGTTTAGGCGGCACCTGGATCCGGGCCTTGAGACGATGGCCGAAACGCAACTGGGCCAGTTCCACGAATGCTTGGACTGGCTTCAGCTCGTCTTCGAGTCGGGCAAATAAGGCATCCGATGTCCGAAGATTGCTCCTCAATAGCTCGCTCAACGAGTGGATCGCCCCGTCGGCTTTTGCCTTGTCGATGTGGACTAGGGCGCGGATGACATTGAGGGAATTGAAGAGAAAATGGGGATTCAATTTGACCTGCATGTTGCGTATTTGCGCATTCCGCTGGCCGAGCTCGACAAGTGCCGCGGTGGCCTTCCTCTCCGCCGTGAGGTCTTGAAGTAGCCCGATGGCATGGGTCGGCTGATGATCTCCATCGCGGCGCAAGATCCGTCCCGCCGATCCGTAAACCGCATCGGCGGCCGGAGACTTCACCATCGTTGCCCGCCACGCGTCTTGGATTTCAGTGGATTCGGACTCTGTCCCTTCCAGTCGGCGGAGGGCAGCATGACCCTCCAAGCCCGCCGTGACCGTTTGCAGATAGCCAATCGTAGGCTGACCATGGAAGGAGGAAAACCCACGACGGAAATCCCATTCCCAAGGCTCGATGCCAGCCGCTGACAGCGCGACCTCATTGAGGTTCAAAAGCCGCGACAATCGGGACGATCCCAGCGACAAGGAGTACACCACCGAAGCAATAACAATGATGTAGAGACCCAGCTCGATGGTCCCATTCATTGCATGCGGCCCCACCGGCACCAAAAACGGGCCATAACCCAGACAGGAAAGCATCACGGATAACAAACACCATAGCGCAACAAAAACAGAAGACGATGCCGGCGCAAGCCAGACGGCCGTGACCACCAGTAGAGGGAATGGCAAAAATACCGCGAGATACGAGCTGAGCAAATGGTTAAAATTCCCCATAAAGGCCATCGTCATCACTCCCAAAGCAAGCATTCCTGCAAAAACTCCTCTGGCATCGCCGCGCAAGTCCAACAAAAGAAAGTCCCCCCGCAGAAAGTGAAGAGTCAAACTGCCAAAGACCAGCATCGCGAGGACGGAATTGACCAAGGTGTGAAGGAGCATCGGCCCAAATTCGGACTCGGGAATCGTGCCCAGTCCCACAAACAACCAAGCCCGCGCAAATGCGTAGGGGAGCATTGCCAAGATCGGTATCCCCAGGTGGCTCAAAACCAAAACCGGCATGTCCAGCTCACGACCATTTTTCTTTTTCTCGATAAAGTTGACCAGCAGGCTGACACCCCAAGCCGCCATAATGGCAAGCATCGTCATGGACAGCGCCAGATAATCGTACCAGTTACTCGACCAGCCCAACCACACGGCGAGCTGCCCCACCACCAAGGCTGAAAGTGCTCTCCAGCCGTGGTGAACCAAAAATCCCATGGAAACGCCGATTCCCAACGACAACGGAAGGGTCCGCTGACCGCTTAAGTATAGAAACCATCTGCTCAAAAAACAAGCGCACGCGATCACGATGGCGATCGTCAGCCAGTTCGTGAAGGTGAATGGTTCTTTCGATGTCTCAGTCCTCATCAATTTTTACGATCAGTGAACGGGGCTTTTTTCAAAAAAGTGGAAATTCCTCCGAATACCCGATTTGAACAGGCAGGCTTTTGGATCTTACTTTCATGTCAGGCATACGAAACTGCAGTAGTCTGCGTAGACTGAGTCTAACGCAAAATAATTCAAGAAAGATTGATACTTAGGAATATTTTTAAAATTGACGCCTGCCGTTCTGGACCGATTTATTGCTTAATATCACCAATTAGCCTTTGATTTAACCGTTCAACGATAAAAAATATTTTTGCAGAACACCCCCGCATCAAGTTGCGGCAGCCACAATTTCTGCAAATTTGAGCCATTGAGCCATTGAGCCATTGAGCCATTGAGCCGCGAAAGGCGACCGCAACTCCTTGGACCTGAATCTAATCTGAGGAAGAAACCTTACCTCACCACCCGCCGCCGAGTGCCTTGTAAAGGCTCACCGAATTTACCGCCTGGGCGAGCCGGAGCTGGATCAGATTCTGGCGGGAGGAATAAAGATCGAGCGTGGCCGTAAGAACCTCGAAATAACTGTCCACACCTTGGTTGTAGCGGGCATTGGCGAGTTCGGCGCGCTTGTGTTGGGCGGCGACCAGACGCTCGGTGGCTGAGATCCGTTCGGCCAGACCGCTGCGGGCGGCGAGACCATCGGCCACTTCGCGGAAGCCGGTCTGGATCGCCCGTTCGTAGCGGGCGATCTCGATGTTTTTGCCGACTTTGGCCGCATCGAGATTGGCCTTGTTTCTGCCGCCGGTGAAGATTGGCAGGTTCACACTGGGCGCAAACAACCAGGTGCCCGTGCCATTGTTAAACAGCTTGGAAAAGCTCTGGCTGGCCGTGCCCGTGTTCGCCGTCAGCGTGATGTTAGGGAAAAATGCGGCACGGGCAGCACCGATGTTGGCGTTGGCGGCGCGCAGCTGGTGCTCTGCTTCGCGGATATCGGGGCGGCGACGCAACAAATCCGAGGAAACCCCGGCTTTGACATCGGCCACGATCACTTGATCCAGCGAGCGCCCCTGCGGTAATCCCGCTGGCAAGGAGCCACCCGCTAGAAAAGTAAGCGAATGATTGACCAGCGCGATGCGTTGGCGGAAGGCCGCTAGATCCGCCTTGGCCGTCTGCTGCTGGACTTCCGTCGAACTCAGATCCAGCTCCGAAACGGTGCCTGCATCGAAGCGTTGTTTCATGAGCCCATAGGCCGCGTTCATGCCATCGAGCGTTTGCTCGGAAAGCGCCACTTGTTGCTGCAAGGCACGCTCGGTCAGGTACTGGTTCGCCACTTCTGCCACCAGCGAGATCTGCGCGCCAACACGGGCTTCGTCGCTCGCAAAGTATTTTTCCAGCGCAGAGTCATTGAGGCTGCGGACACGACCAAACAAGTCGAGTTCGTAAGAGGAAAGGCCCACCGTCAAGGCATAGGGATTGGACGTCGTCGTCATCACTGCCGTGCTGCTAGAGCCTAGGCTCCGTTGGCGGTCGCTCGATGCCTTTCCCGTAATGGATGGAAACAACTCGCTACGGGAAATGCCGTACTGGGCGCGCGACTGCTCGACGTTGAGAGCTGCGATGCGCAGGTCGCGATTGTTTGCCAGAGCGGTCTCGACGAGTTTCTTCAACCGCGGGTCAGTGAAAAACTTCTGCCAGGCAATGTCTGCGGGTACGACCCCGTCTGTCTTCTCTGGATAATGGGCGGCAACAGGAGACATCAACCGATCCAGCGGCGGCTTGAAGGAACAAGCACCGGCAAACAGGGCGATCGCGAGTGTGGAAACGGATGACTTACGCATGATGGATTTCTCCTTCTTTGGATTCAGCAGCCGCGGCACTCGCAGTCCTGCCGCGAGAAAAGCGGGCCACGATCTGGCTCACAACGACAAAAAAGACCGGGACGAGAAATATCGCGAGAAAGGTACCCGAAATCATCCCGCCAGCAACTCCCGTGCCGATGGCATTCTGACTGGCAGAACCCGCACCCGTGCTGATCACCAGCGGAACCACGCCCAGAACGAAGGCCATTGAGGTCATCAGAATGGGCCGCAACCGGAGTTTCACGGCCATGAGAATCGCCTCAAACAAGCCCTTGCCTTCCTTCTGCAGATCGAGTGCAAACTCGATGATCAAGATGGCGTTTTTCGTCGAGAGACCGACAGTCGTGAGCAGGCCGACTTTGAAGTAAACATCGTTCGGCAGATCGCGGAAGGAAACCGCCGCCAGCGCTCCAAGAACCCCTAACGGCACTACGAGGATGACCGCCACGGGAATCGACCAGCTTTCATAAAGCGCCGCAAGACAAAGGAAAACGATCAGCAATGAAACCGTGTAAAGCATGGGTGCCTGATTGCCTGAAATCCGCTCTTCTAACGACTGGCCGCTCCACGAATAACCGATCCCTGGTGGAAGTTTCGCCGCCATGGCTTCCATCTCGGTCATCGCCTCCCCGGAGCTGAGACCCGGCGCGGCGGAACCCACGATGTTCACCGAAGGAATGCCGTTGTAGCGCTGGAGCTGCGGCGATCCAAAGGTCCAATGAGTGCTCGTCAGTGCCGATAGTGGCACCATCCCGCCGCTTTTGTTGCGGACATAGACTTTGCCGAGATCCTCGGGGGTCATGCGAAACTGGGCATCGAGCTGCACGATCACCCGCTGCACCCGCGGGCCGTTGACAAAATTATTCACATAGGCCGAGCCGAAGGCGGTCTGCATGGTATTGTTGATGTCCGCAAGTGAGACGCCGAGTGCGACGGCTTTGTCTTGGTCGAGGTCGATTTTCAACTGCGCCGCATCAGCTAGACCCTGCGGGCGGACCTGCATCAGCTTGGGATTCTGCGCCGCCATCCCGAGCAACTGGTTGCGCGCGTCGTTGAGTTTTTCGTGGCCCACACCGCCCACGTCCTGAAGCCAAAAATCGAATCCCGAAGAGGTGCCCAGTTCGGGAATCGCGGGTGGATTCAGTGAAAAGACCATCGCATCCTTGATCCCACCGAGCCCCATCAATGCCCGCTGGATGACTGCTTGAACGTGGTGCTCCTTACCTTTGCGCTCTTCCCATGGCTTCAGGCGGAGGAACGCGAGGGCCGAGTTCTGCGCCTTCCCCGCGAAGCTAAACCCTGCCACGGTGAAGTAGTGATCGATCTCTGGCTGCTTGGAAAAGTAGTCCTCCACCTTCAGGAGCGCCTCACCCGTGCGTGCATCCGTGGCCCCGACCGGTAATGAAATCAGGGTGATGAAATATCCTTGGTCCTCCTCTGGCAGGAACGCCGACGGCATTCTTTGATAGAGCACAACCGTCAAAGCGATCACACAAATAAGGGCAATGATCCCTGTGGAGGAGCGCTTCACTAACACTCCGACCCAACCTTGGTAGCGCGTGGTAAACGCATCGAAGCTGCGGTTAAACCCGCCGAAAAATCCGCCCTTGGCGTGGTGATGGCCCGCATCGACCTGTTTCAAAAGCGAGGCGCAAAGCGCCGGCGTCATTGACAGCGCTAGGAATACCGAAAACAACATGCACGACACCATCGACATCGTGAACTGGCGGTAAATCGTCCCCACCGACCCGCCGAAAAACGCCATGGGGATGAACACCGCCGTTAGAACAAGGGTGATCCCGATCAAAGCCCCGGTGATCTGACCCATTGCCTTGCGCGTCGCCTCCTTTGCGGAAAGCCCTTCCTCGCTCATGATACGCTCGACGTTTTCCACGACTACGATCGCATCATCCACCAAGATCCCGATCGCCAGCACCATGCCAAACATCGTCAGCACATTGATCGAAAATCCAAAGGCGGCCATCAGGCCGCAAGTTCCTAACAGCGCAACCGGCACCACCAAGGTGGGAATCAACGTCGCGCGGATGTTTTGCAGGAACAAATACATCACCAAAAACACAAGGATGATCGCCTCGATCAGCGTTTTTAGCACTTCTTCAACGGAGATTTTGACAAAGGCCGAGGTGTCTAACGGATAGATCACCTTCACCCCGCGAGGGAAGAATGCCTTGAGCCGATCGACCTCCTTGCGCACCTCTTCGGCCGTGTCCAACGCATTGGCCGATGGCGAAAGTTTGATGGCGGCAGCGGTCGCCGGCTTACCATCGATGCGGGCCTTGATGGAATAATCCTGGCCGCCCAGCTCGACGCGTGCGACGTCGTGAAGATAGACCCGCGATCCGTCTGGATTGACGCGCAGGACGATGTTTTTGAATTGCTCGACCTCGGTAAGAGTGGCGCGTGCCTGCAAAATCACGTTCAGCTGCTGACCTTCCACCGCAGGCAATGAACCCAGCTGGCCGACGGGCACTTGCGTATTCTGTGCCTGAATGGCTGCGGAGACATCGCCGGGGCTTAAATTGAAACTCACCAGCTTGTCCGGGTCTAACCAGATGCGCATGGCGTATTGGCTTCCAAACTGGATCACCTCGCCCACCCCAGCGACACGGCGGAGGGGATCGAGCACGTTAGAAGCCAGATAATTTCCCAGCGCGATGGCATCCATGCTGCCGTCTTCTGACGAAAGCGTGATAAACATCATGTAGTTTCGCGTCGCCTTTGCCACAACCACGCCCTGCTGCTGCACGGTCAGTGGCAGACTGGGCGTGGCTAACTGGACTTTGTTCTGAACCTGCACTTGGGCCACGTCGGGATTAGTGCCAGGCGTAAAATATAGCGTGATCCCCACCGTGCCATTCGCATCACTCGCGGACGACATGTAGAGTAGATTGTCGATGCCGTTGAGCTGTTGCTCGATGACGGAAGTCACCGTATCGCTAAGCGTTTCTGCGGAAGCACCCGCATAGTTCGCAGTGATCGAGATCGAAGGCGGGGCGACACTGGGGTACTGGGCAACCGGCAAGCGCGTGATCGCGATGCCACCCAAAAGGCAGATCAGAATGGAAATCACCCAAGCAAATACCGGACGATCAATGAAGAAACGGGCCATGAAAACGAAAAGTTATTGTTTGTTAGCATTAGCTGGCGGAGTGGCTGCGACAAAGGGCGCAGGGACCACCAACGAACCGGGTTTTACCTTCAAGTGACCTTCCATGATCACCCGCTCGCCCGCTTTCAGTCCGGAAGTAATCACCCACTTGTCACCGATGCCTTCACCCGTCTGGACCATGCGAACTTGTGCATGGTTAGAATCATCCACAATCAACACGCTGCCCATGCCTCCCTCGGCGCGTGTCACTGCGCGCTGGGGAATCGTGATGGCATTTTCTTGGATTGCCTGGGTCACCCGCGCCCTTGCAAACATTCCAGGCAGCAGTTCGCGTTTGGGGTTGGGAAACTCTGCCCGCAAGGAAACCATGCCTGTCGTCGCATCCACGGATGCTTCCGAGAAAAGAATCTTTCCCGGATGAACATAGCTGCCGTCGCCGTCGAACAGCAGAGTCACTTGATTGTCGATGGTCCCCGCTTTTTGGAGGGCGAACAAATCCGCGCTGGTTTGGGTAAAATCAAAATAGATGGGATCGAGCTGTTGAATCACGGCAAGCAGGGTGGCACTGCCCTGTCCGACAAGGGCGCCTTCCGTAACTTGCGCCTTGCCAACGCGACCCGAAATGGGAGCCGTGACCGTGGCATAACCGAGATTAAGCTCGGCGGTAGAAAGAGCTGCTTTTGCTGCGAGAACTTCCGCTGCGCTGACTGCCTCAGCAGACTCGGCATTGTCCGCGTCTTGTTTGCTAACGGCACGAACCGCCACCAGCTCGCGGAAGCGATTGACTTGGCGCTGGGCCTGCTGCGCATTCGCCTTTGCCCGTGCTAGATTGGCGGCAGCACTATCGCGTGCTGCTTCCAGCGGTGCGGGATCGATCTGGAAGAGCACGTCGCCGGCCTTCACATCGGCACCTTCTTGGAAAACTTTTTTCAAAAGAATGCCAGCAACTCGCGCGCGGATTTCAGCGACCCGCACGGCATCGATCCGTCCCGGCAAATCGCGAGTGATGGTCACCGTTTCGGAGGTAGCCGCCACGAACGTTACCGCCGCAGGTGGCAACGGTGGCGTTACCAAGGCTGCCTTTTTCCCACAACTGGCAAATAACAAAGTGACGACACAAAAAGGGAGCAGTAGGATCGGGCGCATGATGAAAAATACGTGACGGTTCGGGGGGCGTTCAATAAGCTCATTTGACTATTCCTCAAAGTCCGAATTCAAAAGGACTTTTTATGATTCTGGCCAATCTATTTGGCTTTCTTGAGGGCGAGATGAGACAAATCCGCCTGATTTTCCTTTTTCTCCCAATGGACTAGGCCCTTTTCCCAATCGACCGGACTCTTTTCCTAATGGAGCGGGCTCTTTTCCCAATAGATCAGACTCTTTTTCCAATGGATCGGACTCTTTTTCCAACGGACCAAGCTCTTTTCCCAACGTCCCGGGCCACTTTCCTAATGGATCGGGCCCTTTTCCCAATCGACCGGGAACTTTTCCCGAAGGAACCGTGCAATGGTTAGTTCGCAGGAAAAACGAGTTTTTGACCGGCTGCCGGGCCATGACCGAAGAATTTGTCGCCGATATCCTTGCTGGTGACGTAAAGCATCAGCGACATGAGAACGAGCGCACATGCTGTCTGAAGAATTTCCAAGAGCTTGGCTTTGACTGGGCGACGAAAGATTTTTTCCAGAATGGCGAGGGTGATGTGGCCTCCATCCAGCACCGGAAAGGGCATCATGTTGAGCACGGCGAGGTTGACGTTGAAAAAGACCATGAAGGCGAGAATCCGCCGCCAGCCATCGTCCATTTGCAGGAGTTCGTATTGCACCGTCGCGATGCCCACGGGCCCGCTGAGGTGACCCACTCCGATACTAGAGTCCGAGGCCGCCACGCTGGTGATGGTGGTCCACATCATCCGCAGACTGTCGGAAACCTGCTTGAAAGGACTGGGATGGATCAGTCCTTGGCTTTGATAGGGCACACCAGCAAATGCGAGCCCTAACATCGGCCCCTTGCCAGCGGGCGATAGCGGAATCTGCGGGGTGGCGGTAAGATGAAGGATTTGTCCACCGCGGGAAACTTCGACATCGATAGGGTTAGCTCCGACCGATTTGACAAAAGCAACGGCGGCACTGTCCTCCGTGAATTTCTGACCATTCATCGAGATCAGGGTGTCGCCGTCCTTGAAGCCCGCTTTTTCGGCAGGGCTGCCCTGGGCGATATTTCCCAGTGCGATGTGGTCAATCTGCGGGCCGATGCCCACCTGCCGCAACCCGCCGCGTTGGAACCACTGGGTCTTAGCGGTCTTGAATTCAGAGACGACTTTGAGCGGTGCGGGAGATCCCTTGCGCTCGACGGTGAACTCGATTTGTTTGCCTTTGCTCAGAACAATGCTCTCGGTGATGCTGTCGAGAGAACCTGCAAAACCATCCACAGGCTTGCCGTTGATGTGGGTGATTTTATCGCCCGACTGGATGCCCGCCTTGGCGGCAGGACTGTTTTCCAAAACTTGACCTACGATTTGAGTCGGGATGAAATCCTTGGGTTTGCCCACCTGATAGACGACGACCGCAGAAAGCAGCGCGAGCATCATCGAAAACAAGGGACCCGCAAAGGCGACGATGACTTTGTCCAACGGGGTAATGGGCGGCAGCGGCTTCGCATCTTTATTCCCACCTTCCAAGGCCTCCATCGGAGCCATCTGCGGCAGCGCGACAAAACCGCCGGCAGGAATCCAGCCAAGTCCATATTGAACGCCATTGATTTCCTTTTTCAAGATCGGGGTGCCGAACCAAATCTGAAATCGCTCGATCTTCAAACCGCGCCATTTGGCAGCGAGAAAGTGACCGAGCTCATGGACAAAAATAATGACGTTGAAAATCGTCAGAACGATCGCGATCAACAAGATCACTTGGAGAGTAGTGGCAATGAAAGACATGGATGAGGGATGAGCTTCGAAAACTTAGCGTTGAGCGACCCACCCGCAAGTTCATTAAATTTTAACGCAAACTCACAGGTGGATCCAATATCTCGCGCATGACCATGGCGCGGCGAATTTCTCCGCGATCCCGCAACCGACGGCGGAACGTTGGTGATGCCTGCGGCAGGGGACCTTTCGCATTTTTTGCGGCAATGCGAGTCCGAGTGGCCGCTGCATCTCCCGTGGTGGTCGCCTTGGTCTCGCGAATCTGGCGCAAACGTTCGGCGAGATCTTGCTGATGTTTGAGGATTTTAGCCGCTTCGTTCGCCGCCTCGACCGATGCCATCGACGAAAGGGCCGGTGGCGTAGAATAGGCCAAAGGGGGTGGCACCGAGGGCATCGATCGCCTGCGTGGCACAGGGCGATCTGGCAACTCTGCTGACGTTTCATCCTGCTGCCCACGCTTAGCCTTGGCTTCGAGCTGGCTTTTCACCACCGAACCAATCGCTATCAGAATGATAACAACGATCTTAAAGTGGTCAAAAATCCAATCCATGGTCATGTTTGGGCTACTGGATTAAAAATCTCACGCGCCTTCCGATTTCGATAGGCTGGCACGCATCTGGGTGTCGGATTTGACGTTTTCCATCTTGTAGTAATCCATGACTCCGAGTCGTCCGCTGCGGAAAGCTTCGGCAATCGCCAGCGGCACTTGGGCCTCGGCTTCGACGACTTTGGCTTTCATTTCCGAGACGCGGGCGACCATTTCCTGTTCCAGAGCGACTGCGGCGGCGCGGCGGATTTCCGCCTGTGCCTGCGCCATGTTTTTGTTGGCTTCAGCTTGGGCTTCTTGGAGTTGGGCTCCGATGTTTTCCCCGACGTCCACGTCCGCAATGTCGATCGAAAGGATTTCGAAGGCGGTGCCAACATCCAAACCGCGATGAAGCACCACTTTGGAAATGGAATCGGGCGACTCTAACACGGTCTTGTAACTTTCAGCCGACCCAATGGTGGTGACGATGCCTTCACCGACGCGAGCGATGATCGTTTCCTCCTTCGCGCCACCGACAAAACGGTCGAGATTGGTGCGAACTGTGACACGGGCACGGACTTTCACTTGGATGCCATCCTTGGCAACACCATCGATCGTGGTGCGACCCGACGCAGGATTCGGGCAGTCGATGACTTTAGGATCGACCGAAGTGCGCACAGCCTCAACGACGCTTTTGCCCGATCCCTTGGTGGCGAGATCGATTGCACAGGTGCGGTTCCAGTCCAACGAAATCCCCGCCTTGTGTGCAGCGATCAGTGCTTGAATGGAGGGAATCACATTGCCGCCCGCTAGGAAATGGGCCTCGATGTCATTGATCGGAATTTCGATCCCCGCTTTTTTGGCGGTGATCCGTGCATCCACAACCATGCCGTAGGGCACCTGCCGCAGTCGCATGGCCACCAGTTCGGTGAAACCAACATAGGCACCCGCCAGCCATGCGCGGAGCCAAACGCTGAAAAATGAAATGATGATGCCGAAGAGTAGTAGCCCGAGAATGGCAATGACAACGAGGATTAGGGTAGGAATCATAGGATGTTAGTTTGATTAAAGTGGAGCATGTTGGGTTACGATCAAACGGAAATTGTCGGCACCGATGATTTTTAACGCAGCGCCGACCGGTGCTTGGCCCGACTGGCAAAAAGCTTCGTAGCGCTGCCCATCGACCCGGATGTAACCGCTGGGCGATAAGAGGGTGAGCGCTTCCGCGGATTTGCCGATCAATTCTTGGGCCTCTTTGCCGATCGCCGCAGACACACCCGTGATTTCCGCTGTAAGAAAAGCGCGTTTGCCGATTTTGGTTTTCGGTAAAATCTTGAATTCCAAAAACAGCACAAGAATCGTGAATGCCAAGGCAACAACCACCGCAACAAGGCCGATCGCTGTGCCGTAAAACATAAAAGCCGCGAAACATCCGCCAAACATCAGCAAGCCGCCAATGGCGCCAATGATCCCACCAGGCACGATCACTTCAAGCGCGATGCAAAGGATACCGATCGCAAAAAACCAAAGGATTAGCGTCATGATGTCACCTCCACGATCAGGCCGAATTCTCCTATGCCTGTCACTTTCACGGGTGTGCCGACTTCCGCATAGCCGATTGCAAGCCGTGCTTCATAGCGCCTGCCTGCGATTTCTACTTGGCCACTCGGGAATAGAGCTGTGGCAGCGTAACCAGCCTCTCCGAGCAATGCCCGTGCGGATGTTGGCTCACCACCCACTGCGGCGTTCAACACCATCGCGCTCCATAGCCAACCTTTGGGAAGAAATTTCAACACTGCTAGAAAAATCATGACTGCTAGAATCATCGCGCCCAGCACATTCGCCAGCGGCAGGAAAAACACCTCGCCTGTTAACGGGATGGGTTCGTGAGGCCAGAGATCCGCCATGGCCCACACCAGAGATCCCAACATCAGGCAAACACCTGACAGCGCTAACACCGTCATCCCGGGGAAAAACAGCAGCTCGATGACCAACAGCGTCAGACCCAGCAGAAAAAACACCACGGGTTCATGACCCGAAAATCCCGCCACGAATTGTCCAAAAAAGACCAAACCTAGCAGAATAATCCCTGAAATTCCGAATATTCCAAAACCAGGAGTCTTGAATTCGATGAACAAACAAACCAATCCCAATGCCAAAAGCAGCGGGGTGACCATGGTCAGATATTGTGCCAATTTCTCCGCACCGCTGATTTCAAACTTTTGGACCGAGTAGTTCCCCGGGCCTTCGAGTTGGTCCAATAGCGCCTCTTCATTCCTGAAGATTCCTTTTCCTAACAAAGGTTGCGGCGGCTGGCCGTATGACTTCATCGCTTCCTGAGCCGTTAGAGAAAGCAATTCGCCTTTTTCCTTAATGACTTCATTGCCGATCTTGAACTCTGAATCAATGTCGATCATCGCGGAAATTACCTCGCCACGATAGCCTTTGCCTTCGGAAACGACGCGCATCCTCGCCTTGAGATAACTGACGATCTTGCTGCGTAGCGTCACATCGATGTCTTCTCCTGTGGCCAAAACAGGAGCCGCCGCCCCGATGACCCCGTCCGGCGCAAAATAAATTTCATCAGTACCTGCGGAAATTAACGCGCCCGCAGAAATGGCTTCGCTATTGACGTAGGCGATTGTCTTGCCCGGAAATTTCCCCAGCGCTTTGATCATCTCGAAGGCAACATCCAATTCCCCACCCGGTGTTTCCATGTCGAGTACCACCGTATGCATATTTTGGGCGATGGCTTGTTTCAGACCTCGGCGAAGAATGTAGAGCTGCGGCTTTGCAATGAGTCCCCTGACTGGAATAACCATCACTTTGGCCAAACCCACTTTCGGTCGGGAGTCGTCAGCGCGTGCTAACGGAACACTCAAGAGTGCCAAAATGGCCGTCAACACGCTGAGGAGTCTGTTATTCACGGCTGACAGATTGCCCTAAATCTCGCTAAATGGCAAGTTTCCCCTTTCTAGGACGATCTCCCAAGATCTTCCCAATTTCAAAAAATTTCAGGGATCGGGAGATTTTTATTTGCCTCCCGACCCCGTTAAAATCCCAAAGAATCCGGATGCACGATGATCCGGAATTCTCCGCTTTACGCAGGCTTGTTAGCACCCGCGTTGCGGATGCTCTCGAAGGTGCCTTCGATCAGTTGTTTGCCTTGTTCACCGATGTTGTGATAGATCGTGGTCATTGTCTGAATCGTACTGGCAGCAGGACCGGCAAAGGTGAATTCGCAGTTGGTCACTTCGCATTGGTTCAATGCGAATGCGCCATAACCGAGAACCACGAAGCGGCAATTGGTGAAGCTGCAGGATTCGTATTCGTGGAAATCGAGGACCACTTCTTCGTTTTCAAAATTGTTTTTGCTGATTTTCATCTGGGTTATTAGAGTTGGTTTTTATTTTTAAGATCACCCTGATTCGACCGATTGACTCTCCCTGAGGATAAAATCAATTGGCTTGCTCGAATTCGTGGTCGCGACATTCAAAGGGTTAGATCTCCGTTTTGCAATAACGATCGAATCACGAAATTCGGCTGTCCAACTGAAAAACCTGGCCCGATGTGTAGGGAAGATCCTCATGCAAGCAGCGGATGAATTTGGCTGCGGCCTGCGGCGTGTTGAAACGACCGAGGGTGTGATCGTCCAAAATTTCTGATTTCCGCTTTACGGTAACATTTCCTGTCATCCGCGTTTCAAGAAATCCTGGCAAGACCGTGTTCACCCGGATCCCTTGACAGCCATATCGTTGAGCCAGCGAGGAGGTCAACCCTAGCAATGCCGCCTTTGCCGTTGCATAAGCTGACTGACCGACCGCCGGATGCCGCGCCGCAAAACTCGAAATAAATACGATGTGGCCCGATCCTTGTGCGATCATCTGTGGCAAAACCGCAGCCGCGCAATTCGCAGCTGCCTGGTAATTTACTTCAAGGACATCAGCCCATTTTCCTTCGTCCAGGCGCAGCAATGGCATATCCGCCGTGATCCCTGCTGCACAAACTAACAAGTCCACGCTTTTAGATGTCAAATATCCTTGAATCGCTTCGAGGTTGCGAACATCGAGTTCTTGACGGCTCGGTGCCGTTATTTCCCAGCGACTGCCTGTAAAGGCATCCACGATGGCCCGTCCCAAGCCGCCGCTTCCACCTGTGATGAACAATTGATCCACGCAGGTGAATAATGATCTCAATCACCCGATTCCTGCAAGTCCGGGGATTTTCAACAAGTCAGGGAAAACCTGTGAATAACCCCGGAATGAATGGGTGAAAATGATTTGGTCACCCTCGAAATGCAGTTCATTCGGCTGTCATGCAGCTTTATTGCCAACTTATTCTTCCCGTGGAACTCCAGCAACCAGGCTGGGGAACAGCTCATTTTCACGCTTATTCACACTATGAAGAAGAATATCTTATAAGGTCAAAAATGAAGAATTCATCAAGAAAATGAAAGGAGCGGCCCGATTGGCTTTCGTCACTGCTTGCATCTGTTTGAGACCATTCTCATCAGCGAACAAAGCCCCTCAGTGTGGTGCTGAGAGGCTTTGAATCGATTGGATGCTGTCTGCGTCAGCAACGTTTTTAAAGTGGCTTAGAGTAGCATCAGCGCTGGCTGTTCGATGAGCTTCTTGATCTCTGATAGAAATTGGGCAGCCACTGCGCCATCGACAACGCGGTGATCACAGGAGAGACCTAGATTCATGCGAAGGCCTGGAACAATCTGGCCATTTTTAACAACCGGTTTTTCAAGGGCTGCTCCGACGGAGAGGATCGCAGCTTGCGGTGGATTGACGATGGCATCAAAGGATTCAATGCCCCAAGCTCCTAGGTTAGACACCGTGATGGTTCCTCCGTCGAATTCAGCAGGCTTCAGTTTTTTGTCCTTGGCCCGTACGGCGAAATCCTTAACCGCGCGTGAAATGGCCAGCAGCGATTTTGATTCAGCTTCTTTGATCACCGGAGTGACCAAGCCGTCTTCCACCGCAATAGCGACCGAGAGGCCAACATTTTTAAACTTCACGATGTGGTCTCCGGCAAAGGAAGCATTCACGGCTGGAACGGTTTCCGTTGCATTGACGACTGCCTTGAGAATGAAGTCGTTGACCGAGTATTTGTTGCCGTGGGTTTTTTCCGCTTGGGAATTGACCTGTTGGCGAAGAGCCATGAGTGGTGCTGCATCGACATCCACGTGCAGATAGAAATGGGGAATCGTTGTTTTTGAAGTGAGAAGACGCGAGGCGATGATTTTTCGCATCGAACTGAGTTGAACGATTTCATCGCCGTCTTTAACCACCGGTTGAATCGCCGTGGGTGCAGGCACACTGGCAGATACCGGTGCAGATGCGGCAGCAGCCTTGGCTTTCACGGATGCTGCTAGGGATGCCGCAGCGGATGCTTCGGATGATGGAGTCTTGGTCGGGGAGGCTGCGGCATTCTGCACATCACTTTTTACAATGCGGCCGGCGGGTCCTGTACCCGAAAGATTGGAAAGATTCACTCCGAGATCGGCAGCGACTTTTCGCGCTAGGGGCGAAGCTTTGATTCGGTCGCCAGTCGTTGTGTTGGATGGCGATGAGGGTACCGTTGCGGTTGGATGTGTGACAGCGACCGGGCTTGGTGCGACTGTTACCGCTTGAGGAGCAGCGGCAGGAGAACCTTCCGAATCTCCGTCTAGAACGGCGAGAATTCCACCGATGACGGCCTTTTCACCTTCTTGAACTAAGATTTCAGTGATGACTCCGTCGTCGAAGGCTTCCATTTCCATGGTAGCTTTGTCGGTTTCGATGTCAGCGAGGATGTCACCAATTTCGACAGCATCGCCGACTTTTTTGTGCCATTTGACGAGTGTACCCTCGGTCATGGTATCCGAGAGTTTAGGCATTTCGATGTTCACAGACATTTTTTTAAGATGGGGAAATGGAGTCGCAAGGGAGAATGAGAAAATATCGGGGTAATTCCAGCCTTTTTACTGCGACATGTGGAAACAAAAAAGCGCGGGGAGTTTTGAAACTCCGCCGCGCTTGGTAAAATCAGATGATTGTTAGCTCAAGGAGCAATCGGTTTCATTGTCGGGATCAGCCCAAGATTAGGACTACCCGAAGAACCTTGGGCGCTTGATAGCTTGAGAGTGGAATCCGCAGTCGTGCCGCAAGCTTCTTTTTCTGGGCAATAGAAACGCAGGCAAGCCGTGCGAAGAACCGGCACTTTTTTCGTCACGGTCTTGTAGCGCGGTACTCGCTTCTCGATCGTTTGAGTCATTCCGCCTTTTCCGCTTTTGGCATCGCCCGGGGTGACCACTTGTTCAGTGATAATGTCATAGTGACAGGTTTTCACCTGGCGTGTTTCTGTGCGGTAGCCTGCATATTGCTTGGTATAACCAAACATTGGGCAGCAGGATGAGAAGCCGAAAGAAAACGCGGCCATGGAAGTGATTAGGATCAGGTTTTTCATATGAGTTGAGATATTTTTGGAAGGGAACAGTGGTTTTACAGGCAGCAGCAGGACGACAGGCAGAGGGCGATTGCTGCGGCGCTTATGATGATTGTTAGACGTGATAACATTGCGATCATGTTAGAGCTGACTTCCCACTTGGCAATCGAAAAAGATTACGGGAGCGAGATTAAGCCAAAGTCAGCACTTTTTCCACGATCCGTCTTGGATTGGGAAGCTGCTCATGTTCGATGTGGGGCGAATAAATTGCCGGAGCATCGATCGAGCAGACGCGTTTGATCGGCGCGTCGAGGTAATCGAACGCGTGATCCTGGATAAGCATGGCCACCATCGCGGAAACACCGCCGAATGGTTTGGACTCATCGACGAGAACGACCCGATTCGTCTTCATCACCGTTTTGAGAATTGCTTCTTGGTCGAGTGGGCGAATCGAACGCAGGTCGAGGACCTCGGCGTTGATCCCGTGTTCATTTTGGAGGATTTCTGCCGCAGCGAGTGACTGAATCACTGAGCGACCATGGGCAATGAGTGACACATCCGTTCCTTCGCGTTTGATATCTGCCAAACCGAGCGGGATGACAAAATCGCCGTCTTCAAGATCTGGAACTTCGCCCGTGGTGCCGTAAAGCAAGGTGTTTTCCATGAAATAAACCGGGTCGTTGTCGCGAATGGCGGCTTTGATCAGGCCCTTGGCATCGGCGGGAGTCGCTGGCGCACAAACTTTCAAACCAGGGAAAGCAGCAAACAGACCTTCAGGAATGTGCGAGTGAGTCGCACCCACACCGGTTCCACCGTTGGCAGGGCCGCGGACCACGATCGGGCAATGGCAAAGGCCGCCGGACATATAGCGCACGCAAGCGGCGTTGCTGACCAGTTGGTCAAATGCCACCGAATGGAACGACCAGAACATCAGCTCCATCACGGGGCGAACACCTAGCATCGAGGCGCCGATCCCCATGCCGATGAAACCTGCTTCGGAAATCGGAGTATCGACAACGCGTTTGTCGCCCCATTTTTTCCAAAGACCTTCGGTCACCTTGTAGGCACCGTTATACTGAGCAACTTCTTCGCCCATCAGGACGACATTGGGATCGCGAGTGAGTTCCTCATCGAGACCTTCACGAAGGGCTTCACGGTAGGTGAGAATACGAGACATGGAAAATTAGCGGAATAGGGATTGCAGATTGCGGAAATGGTGAGAGTCGGCGGATCAGTCGTTGAAAAAGTGACGGCCGATTTTCGATGCTGGAGTGTCGTTGTCGGATTCCCAATAAACGTCGGTGCTGATGTCGGCGATGGTCGGTGCTGGCGATTCCTCCGCAAATTTCACGGATGCGGCTGCTTCATCAGCAGCGGCTTTATTGATCGCGCTGGCTTCTTCTTCGGTGAAAACCCCTTCGTCGATCAGACGGCGACGGAACACAGCGATCGGGTCGTGGTTCTGTTTGTAGTTTTCGATCTCCTCGGGTGTCCGATATTTTTTGTGGTTGGCGTCCGCGATACTATGGCCGTAGTAGCGATAGGTATCGATTTCTAGCACCGTTGGCTTGTGCTGCTTGCGGGCGCGCTCCATCGCGATGTGGGTTTTGGCCCGGACTTCATACACGTCGGAGCCGTCGATGACGTCCCACTCGATCGCGTATGCCTCGGCGCGTTGGGCAAGGCAGCCGGTGTAGGCCGAGGAACGTTCTTGGGAGGTTCCCATCGAGTAACCGTTGTTTTCGATCACATAAACGACAGGAATCCCGAAAAGTGAGGCAATGTTCAGCGATTCGTGGAAAGCGCCTTGGTTGACTGCACCATCGCCAAGGTAACAGAGGCAGCAACCTTCGCGGCCCAGATACTTCAAGCCATAGGCGAGACCCAGTCCTAGCGGAGTCTGGCCAGCAACAATGCCGTGGCCACCCCAGAAATTCTTGTCGGGTGCGAAGAAATGCATCGATCCGCCCTTGCCCTTCGAGCAGCCGGTCTGCTTGCCATACATCTCCGCCATGCACTCGTTCATGCCCATGCCCACGGCCAATGCGTGACCGTGGTCGCGATAGGCGGTGATGAAGTGATCGTCCGCGCCACCCAGCGAAATCGTGCCGACGGCGACTGCTTCCTGACCGATGTAGAGGTGGAGGAATCCACCGATTTTGCCGGCTTGGTAGTATTTCAGGCCGGCTTGTTCGAACCGGCGGATGCGGACCATCTGCGTGAAAAGTTCGATCTTCCGCTCGCGGGTGAGCGATTGGTTGATCGGCGAGCTGGCGAAATCAAGTTTGGTGGAACTGGCGCTGGTCATGATGGCGATGAGAAAAAATAGGCAGGTGGCGGGAGGGCGGAAGTGCTTTACTTTGCAAGAACTGGATTGGCAATAGAAGCCATCGGCTTAGGCAGACGGATTTGGGCCAAGGCAAAGATCCCGGTGAAAAGCACGTTGGCCGCGGTTAGATTCCGCAGGAACACCCACGATGGCAAGACCGATCCGACGGGGCCGCTCCATACTGACTGCCACAGGCCGCCGAGGGATTTCTGATACATCGGATCACCCAGCCACGCGGCGCCATTGGTAATCAGGTGAAAAACCAGCGCCGCAGCCACGGAACCCGCGAGTAGCAATGGCAAGCTGCGCGATGCCAGAGCCTTGCCGAGCAAAAAGGTCGCACCCAAGGCAACCAAGGTGGTCATGAAAATCGAAGCATTCGCCACCGGGCCGATTCCCAAGGGATAGGTGATGGCCCAGATTCCGAAAGGAATGGCAAAACCTCGCCAGCCGGGTGCCAGCATGGCCCCGCAGAAAAACAACGCCACCAGCGGCTGGAAGTTCGGCTGGCTCTCGGGCAACGCGCTGCCTACGATGCGGAAGGCGATGAGAAGTCCGACGATGAGACTGAGCGGGAGATAGCGATGCATGACGGTGGGAGAATTGAGGATTTTCCTAGGCACGGCTAGGCCAAAATCTCAGTTTATATCAGGTTTTTTCAGTCATGGGAAGATCGGTCAATAATGTGAGTCGAGGATTGTTCCACGTGGAACGGCGCGGTTTCCGAGCTTGAGCGTGGGCGGGGATGCGCTAGCTTGGGCTTCCCGAGATGTTCCGATACCCGAAGTGCTACGATGTGATTGTGATTGGTGCCGGCCATGCTGGTGTCGAGGCTGCGATGGCTGCCGCCCGTTTGGGTGCGGAGGTCGCCGTGCTGACCCAGAACCTGGACACCATCGGCCAGATGTCGTGCAATCCCGCCATCGGTGGACTCGCCAAGGGTCACATGGTCCGCGAGATCGATGCGCTGGGCGGAGTAATGGGGCTGAACACCGACGCCACCGGCATCCAGTGGCGGATGCTTAATGCTTCCAAAGGCCCTTCGGTCCGCGCGCCCCGCGCTCAGTGCGACAAGAAGGCCTACCAGTTTCGGATGAAACGCGAACTGGAGGCGATGCCTGGCGTGGAGATCCACCAAGGCAATGTTGCGGATCTCGTGGTCGAAAACGACCGCATCGTCGGGATCACGACTTCGCTGGGGATGCAGATCAACGGCAAATCGGTCATCCTCAGTGCAGGAACTTTCATGGGCGGCCTGATGCACGTCGGTCTCCGCAACGAAAAGGGCGGCCGCATGGGCGATGCCACTTCCAATGTCTCCGAGGCCCTCAAGCGACTCGGCTTCGAGGTCGAACGGTTCAAAACCGGGACACCCTGCCGACTCAACGGCCGCTCGATCGATTTTTCCAAGTGCGAACGCCAGGACGGCGACACGCCCGTGCCGAAGTTCAGTTTCATGGCGGACACCCTCCAGCGCGATGCAAACGACATCTTTACCCTCAACCCGTGGGGCGATCCTGCGTTCCACGTGGAACAAATGCCCTGCTGGATCACCTACACCAATCCCGCCACTCACGCGGTGATCGCATCCAATCTCCACCAGTCGCCCATGTATTGCGGGGTGATCGAGGGGGTCGGCCCGCGCTATTGCCCGTCGATCGAGGACAAGGTCGTGCGCTTTGCCGAAAAGGAGCGCCACCAGGTGTTCCTAGAACCCGAAGGCCGCCACACCTTGGAATATTACGTCAATGGCGTCTCGACCTCGCTGCCTTACGAGGTGCAGCTGGAGTTCCTGCGGTCGATTGTCGGTCTGGAACGGTGCGAGATTCTTCGTCCGGGTTATGCGGTGGAGTATGATTACTGCCCGCCGACCCAGCTGCGCCCGACCTTGGAAACCAAGCAGGTCGAGGGATTGTACTTCGCTGGCCAGATCAACGGCACCTCGGGTTACGAGGAGGCAGCGGGACAAGGTTTGATCGCGGGGGCCAATGCCGCGCTCAAAGCCTTGGGCCAGCCCGAGTTCATCCTCGGCCGCGACGAAGCTTATCTCGGCGTGATGATCGATGATCTAGTCACCCGCGGCTGCACCGAACCTTATCGCATGTTCACCAGCCGTGCCGAATATCGCCTGTTACTGCGTCAGGACAATGCCGATATCCGCCTCACGCCGCGGGGCGCCGAGATCGGTCTTGCCACAGGGGAGCGGGTCCAGCGGGTTGAGGAAAAACTCACAGGCCTTGATAAGGCCGAATCCTTTGTCCGCCAGGCCGTGCATGAAGGCGTGAAACTCGACCAATGGTTCCGCCGCGGCGAGAATTCGTGGAAAACCCTCCCCGAATCCCTGCTCCAAGAGTTCCACGTGGAACTTTGGCCGCTCATCGAAACGAACTTCAAATACGAAGGCCACCTCGGTCGCCAGCAAGCGCAAATCGACCGCATGTCCCGCCAAGAGGGCCGTCGTTTGCCCGAAGGACTCGATTATCTGGCCATCCGCGGCCTCAAAAAGGAGGCGCAGCTGCGCTTCAGCGAGATCCGTCCCGCCACCCTCGGCCAAGCCTCGCGCATTCCCGGCATCACTCCTGCCGACATGGCCATGCTCGTCGTCTGGGTCGAAAAGCTCGAAAGGAGCGACGACACTCCTGTCGTTTCTGAGTGAGGTGAAGCGAAACGCCGAGGCGGGGAAAGACGCTGAGGTGAATTTTAACGAAAGATAAGCACGGATTTTCAACTTCCAACGGCTGGGAAAAAAGAGTAGATTACAGGCCTGTGACCCAGCCCACCCACAAGTCGGAGACCCGCTGGATTCAGCGTTTTCAGAATTACCAAAAAGCCTTTGGTCGTTTGACCCAAGCAGCGGAGCTGGCGCAGCAGCGTGTGTTGTCGGACTTGGAACAGCAAGGATTGGTCCAAGCCTTCGAATTCACCCATGAGCTGGCATGGAATACTCTCAAGGACTTTTTGGAATCCCGGGGCGCTAACGATCTTTTTGGCTCTCGGGATGTGACCCGCGAGGCCTTTGCCAAGGGCTTGATCGATGATGGGGATGTCTGGATGAAGATGATTCGGCACCGAAATTTATCCACTCACACTTACAATGAGGAGACGATGAAGGAGATCGCCGCGGCTATCCTGTCGGACTATGTCGCGGAATTTGGCAAGCTGGTGGCTCGGCTTCAACCCTTCGAAAGCGAAGTATCTGGTGAATGAAATACGGTCTGACAGATGAGGCGCTGGCGAGGATGGAAGGAGTTTTCGCCAAGTTCCCTGCTGTCGATCAGGTCCTGCTGTATGGCTCGCGAGCCAAGGGCAACTATCGGCCAGGTTCTGACATCGACCTCACGTTCATAGGTGATGGATTGGATGAGAAGTTGATGAGTCAAATTGAGGCCGAGTTGGAGGAGCTTTTGCTGCCATATCACTTCGACCTCTCGATTTTTTCAAAAATCACCCACCTCGAACTGATCGATCACATCCAGCAATTCGGGAAAGTTTGTTATTCCAAGAAATCCGAATGTTGATGTGTGGAGGGGCCAAATGATTGGTAAAAGGCCAAATTTTTGATCAAACCCTCAAAAATCATGTCGCAGAAATGGCCCTAGAATCGATTTGAATGAAATTTTCGATAGTAAGTCGCCTGTCGAGAATCGGCCGACTGTAGGTGCCATTACACGCGATTATGGCTGTTTTTTGATTTAGGAAACTTGGGTCGGGCGGCATTTCCCGTTTTTCTCCAAATAAAATCCCTCTCGCCTTCGATCCAAAGAGGGCCTCACACGAAGGCTCAAAGAAACGAAGTTTTAAATAGTTTTTAATGATTGCTTCAAAAACCCCCGTCAAAAATATTTTTTTAACCCATCTTCATTGCCTTGGCGATTTCGTGGCTTCGTGCGAGACCCTCTTCAAAAAACCCCCCGTCTTTCTCAGCGTCTTCCCCGCCTCTGCGTTTCGCTTCGGTCGAAAGAATGCCTCGCGCAAAGGCGCAGAGACGCAAAGGTTTCAGATAATTTTGATTAATTAATAAAAAAAGCCTCCCCAAATCTATTTTTGAATTCCTCTTCTCTTCCTTCGCGGCTTTGCGGCTTTGCGCGAGACCTTCTTCCAACAAAAAGCCACCGACTCCCTTGCGGAAGTGGTGGCCAGTTTGTTAAAGCGATGAGATTGTTAATTTAGGCGGCGTTGTTTCCTCCCATTTCGTTGATTCCTGCTGGCACAATTCCTGATGGAATGATGACAGGTGCTGGACTAGCAGCCACGACTGGAGCAGCGGGCACACGATGAAGTCCGCTTTTTCTTTCACTGCTTCTGACATATCCGAAACTTTTCAGTATGGATGCATCTTCGCCAAATCCTGGAGTACTTTTGACAGAATTCACGATTTGTTTGTTTAAGGTGTGAAGCACGGCCTCGGCATCGAGTCTGTCTGCTTTTTTGGTGATGAGCAAGTTATCGAGGTTACGAACTTCAGTGTCCATGTCGGTGACGACTTGGATGGCTTCAGCGTACTGGGATAACGAGGTCGAAGCAAAAGATGCTTCGGGGGCTGCCTGACTCCATGCGGAATGCATATCTCTGGCCTTGACTTGCGGCTTAATGTGTTTGTTTGACATTATAGTTTTAATTGTTTTATTTTAATTTTCATCTTTTTAACTACTTCATATTACACTAAATCCAAAAAATGTCAACAAATATTTAATTATTTTTTATTTATGGTGAATGAGTCACGTCAAAGTACTAATTAATAATCCATAAAATGACTCGAAATTCCATAATTTCTTAGGTCGAGGGTTAAATTTTAATGAATTAAAAAGAACTTTTGCCTTTGAGTGCAGTCGCCGTGCGGTTCTGGCAAATGTCCACAGGGTTTCGGCCAGCTTCCATCAGGTTTTGGCAAGTGTCCGCGACGTTTTGGAAGGCTTCCGCGTTCCTTCGGAAGTTGTCCGAGAGGCTTTGGAAGGTTTCCGCAAAGCTTTGGCCATGTTCCGCGATCTTTTGGAAGGTGTCCAAGAGGCTTCGGCCATGGTCCGCAAAGGTTTGGCAATAATCCGAGAACGTTTGGAAAGTGTCCGAGAAGCTTCGGACAGTGCTAGTGGATCGTCGGAAAGATGGCATTTACGACGAATGCACGCTTGTCACTTTGGTAGATGCTCACTATTCGTTAGTCATAATGAGCGAGATTCAGGATGCTTTCATGACGAGAAGAAGGATGAAACGGAAGCTCATCCTAGTTGGCGTGGCGGTGGCTTTGACGATGCTTGTGGGCTTCGTTTGCTTCCTGAAAGCGCCTCTTGAGACGGAAAAGAAGCGTGTGGCGGCGATGGCAAAATTTGCAGAATCACGCGCCGAGGCTTGGAAAAATCCCGCAGGAAGCCGCGCGGGAGAAAAGCGGGTCTTTGAGATTGCCGAGGGAGTGAAGCTGACGATGTGTTGGATTCCTGCAGGAGAGTTTGTGATGGGAAGTTCCAAAGATAGCGACGAGACACCGCATCCGGTGAAACTCACGCAGGGCTTTTGGTTGAGCCAGACGGAGGTGACGCAGGCGCAGTGGCGGGCGTTGATGGGCAATGACCCCAGTCATTTCAAAGGGGACGATCTGCCGGTGGAATCAGTTAGCTGGAACGACATTTGCGGCAACGAGGCGCGGACGGGTGGTTTTCTTTGCAAGCTGAACCAGCTGCAACCCGAAGGCGGGCGCTTTGATCTGCCGACGGAAGCGCAGTGGGAGTATGCCGCCCGCGCTGGAAACACGGGAGACGACGATGGCGAATTGGGCGCTAAGGCGTGGTATTCGGAGAACAGCGACAGCAAGACGCATCCCGTCGGCCAAAAGCAGTCGAATGCCTGGGGCTTAAACGACATGCATGGCAATGTCTGGGAGTGGTGCGTGGACTGGAACGAGGATTACCCAACAAGTGCGGCGACCGATCCGTCCGGCCCTGCCTCGGGCTCGTACCGGGTGCTCCGGTGCGGCAGCTGGGGCGACGGTGCCTACTACTGCCGCGTCGCGGTCCGCAACTACAACGACCCGTCCAACACGAACGGCGCTATCGGGTTCCGTGTTGCTCGCAGTTCAGTCCCCCAGTAACGGCAGGCATGCGCGGAGCGAACGGAACGGA
>CAJXYV010000023.1 GCA_913063525.1 uncultured Verrucomicrobiota bacterium | reverse complement strand
GCGCCACCCACCTCCTCCACTGGGCCTTGCACGAAGTCGTCTCCGCAGACGCCGCTCAACAAGGCTCGTCGGTCGATGAAAACCGCCTGCGCTTCGATTTCAACAGCGCCGCCGTCACCCCCGCGCAAGTCGCTGCGATGGAGGAAAAGGTCAACGCCGCCATCGCCGCGCAAGACTCGGTTTCCTGGACCGAGGTCAAGCACGCCGACATCAAGGGCCGCGCCGACATCATGCAGTTTTTCGGCGACAAATACGGCGATGTCGTCCGCGTCGTCCAGATCGGCGGCCAGCCCAATGCCCTCAACGGCTACTCCCAAGAACTCTGCGGCGGCACCCACGTCCGCAACACCCGCGAGATCGGCCTCTTCAAAATCAAATCCGAAGGCGCCGTCGCGTCCGGCGTCCGCCGCATCGAAGCCGTTTGCGGCGAGGCCGCCTGGGCCTACCTCAACGAAGCCGTCGAAAAGTGGGACCACGAGCTCAAGGCCGCCGCCGCCAAGCTCAAAGCCGCCAACGAAAAACTCGCCGCCCTCGGCGAAGCCCCCGTCACCGTCAACGAATTCCCGCACATCATGGACAGCATGCTGGCCGAACGCGCCGACATCGCCCAGATCAACGCCACCTTCGCCCACGGCCAGCGCACCCTCGACGAAACCCAGGCCGCCGCCATCGAAGCCGAAAAGCGCTTCAAGAAGATCCAGTCCTCCGCCGCCGCCAAAATGGCCGACGAAGCCCTCGCCGAACTCATCGCCAAGGGCCAGCCCATCGTCGTCTCCTTCGAGTCCGACGCCTCGCTCCTCCAAGAGCTCCAGAACGGCCTCAAGAAAAAGAACTTCGCCGGTCCCGCCCTGCTCATCGTCGACGACGGCGACAAACTCCACCTCGCCACCTATTGCGGCGAGGCTGCACTAGCCGTAGGCCACAAAGCCGGCGACCTCCTCCGCGACCTAGCCGCCCTCGCTGGCGGCAAAGGCGGCGGCAAACCCGACCAAGCCCGCGGTGCCGCCCCCGACCGCAGCAAACTCGAAGCACTCAAAGCCGCCGCCAGCCAACGTTTCAACAGTTGAGTTCATCCACCTCACCCCGCCCGCAACTCAAACCTCGATTCCCCATTGGTGAAAACCATTGCCCTTGCCTACCTGTCCTGCCTCGGTCTGTTGACGGCTCAAGCGATCAGCCAGCCTGCAAAAAATGAATTCTCGATGGAGATCGAGGGCGTCAAGTGCCTGGTCAAAGCCTATCGACCCACCACTCCCATCGTTTTCGAGCCGATGGTCGATAAGGATTTCCGCCCGAAATCCCAGCTGGTACTCGCGATCATGCTGACTCACTCGGATATCTCGTCCTACATGAGTGATGAGGAAATTTTCGCATTGGTCCGTGCCAAGCCTGACAAAGAACTGGCTCAGAAGCACCGCTCCATGATGAAGACGATGTTCGACGCGACCGGCACATCTGCCGCTGACAACCCATGGAAAGGAAAGTATGTGGTCGATCAGGCACTCGTAGTCGAATCGGAAAAGGGCAAATTTCTAGTGTACCAATTAACGACGCAGGGAGGCAAGCTCACTGAGAGCTTGAAAAATGTGGCCGGGAAGTGGTTGATTGGTGGGGAAGACGGTGACGCAGGCAGAAATTTTCAGAAATCGATACTGGAACTCGTCCCAGCGGAGTTTGCCAAACGGCATAAGGCATCTTCCGTCGAACCGCTGCCGCTCGAGGTCCTGCTCAACTGAGTTTTGACCCAAAGTCGGATCGGAGACTGGCTTTCATGGCCTCCAACGAGATTGCGGTGGATGGATCGCGGTGGTGGTCGTGGAGGCGCGCGGTAATAATTTGCTCGTCTTCGACCGACCCGATGGGGCCATCCAGTTCGATCGCCCGGCGCACCAGCAGTTGGCGCTCGGCAACCGTGAAGGCTGGCAGTTGGTCAAGGATTTGGGCCAAGCTCATATTGGAGACCCTAGGCGAAATGCGTCATGAAGTCATGGGTTAATTTTCACCGTGCTGGCGGAAGGAGTTCGCGCGGCCCTACCTGCCCATCGCCTTGAGGAACTCCTCATGAGTGAGACAAGTCGATGGATCGCGGTCCATTTCTTCGGGGCGACGCCGCGCTTCTGCCAAGCCGTCATCATCGTCCACGAGAATTCCCGGCAGAGAATCGAGCAAATCCGCCGCGAGCTTGGCCCGATCCGACTCAGGTAAGCTCGATGCCAGCGTTCCGATTTCTGCGGCAGTGGTCATATCAAAAAAATGCCAGAGTTCTCGGTCAGATCAAGCCAGATTGCAGCTCGCTTTTTCCCAGGCGCGGGGTATTTTATTTTCATGTCGGTCAAAAATCCCATGGATCAGTCGGCTCAAACTGCGCCTCTGCGCCAGCCGCAGCGTGCCGCGCGCAGCGAGCTCCCGTCAAAAAAAGCGATTCCAGAGAATTGGGCTCTGGCCCCCGCCGCCAACACCCAGCTCAAGTCCGATCCGTTTGCTGACCCGGCTTGGCGCGAAACAAGCAAACTCGGTATCTGCGCGGCTTCACTCATAGGTCCAAACGAATTGACGGAGCTGACGGCAACTGCTATTATGATCCGATGAAAGTGACAGCCACCATGGACAGCGACGGGCGGATCAAGCTCCCGCGCAAGGTTAAGGAGCGCTTGAAGCTGCAGCCGGGTTCTCGGGTCTCGTTGTCGATCGAGGATGCGACAGCCCATCTCAATCGGGCAGAGCCACCGCTGGCAAAACTGGAAATGCGCGATGGGCGCTGGGTCATTGTATCGCCGCAAACAGGATTCATTTCGGACGATGACGTGATTTCTGCAATCCAAACGGACCGAGACGAGCGCGAAGACCGCATCCTTCGCCACTCGTCATGATCGCTCTGGATTCCTCCATTCTGATCGCGGCACTGGTCCCCACTCAGGCCCATTCCAAAGTATCAGCGGCCATCCTGCGGGAAGGTGGGCGGGTCGTCTCTGCCCACGCTTTGACGTAGACATTTAGCACGCTCACAGGTGGTAAGATGTCGCTGCGGTTCCGTGCCGATGACGCGCTGCAACTCATCCGCGATGACATTCTTTCCGTGGCCAACGCGATTGAACTTCGCACAGAAGATCTGCTCGCGGCTTTTTCTGAGGCACAGGTGCGCGGAGTTCGCGGCGGGGCGACCTATGATTATCTCCATCTTTTCGCCGCTAGAAAAGCGGGCGCGGAGAAGCTATTCACGCTCAACTCATCGGATTTCCAGGCGTTCTGGCGCTTTGGCGACCCTGAAATTTCGCATCCTTCATAGGGAGTGTTCTTTTCATCTTCGAAAGCGCCAATTGATCCGTGCGAAGTCAACCCACGTGCCGCCGAACTTTGAGTTATCCACAGTGCTACATCTCAAACTGGCTTTGGGTTGTGCGAGATTGAACAAGTCGCAGCAGGTTTTCCAAGGGGCGGGTTGCAGGTTGGGTTGGGCGGGGGCTTGTTTCGCTTGGCGTGGGTAGGGTTTGCGTGAGGGATGCTGAAAGTTGAGTGTCGCGGTGTAGGGGTTGGGGGTTTCTTGGGCGGCGGTCGATAGTTTGGATCTGAATTTCGATGTGTCGGTGTCATCGTTGGATGTGGGAGATGGATCTCTGGTCGACGGAGATCGACTTCCGGTCACCAGAGGTTGGCTTCTGATCACCGGAGATCGATCTCTAGTCATAGGAGATTGACTTCTGGTCGACGGAGATTCACTTCTGTTCGACAGAGATTGACCTCTGGTCGCCAGAGATCGACTTCCGATCGCAAGAGATGGACCTCCGGTCACCGGAGATCGACTTCCGATCGCGAGAGATGGACTTCCGGCGTGAAACGATGGCTTTTTGTAAGCCAATCATTGACTCGAACTCCCGAATTTTGAATCATTTGCACGCAATCCCCGTTCGGGCGAATTGAAAATGGGTCGAGGGCCATGGAAGTCTGCTTCAGCGCACCTGAAGGCGGGCCACGTACCATCGACTGCCTGATCCGCGGTTGCCAAATCCGCCCCATACTCCTCCAACGACCCTAAAAACCCATGGCCTACACGCTTAACGACATTGTTGACCGCATCAGAACATTCACCGCCTCGTGGCGGCTCAACGCCGCGGCCGAAAGTTTCGCGGACATGACTCTCGCTGAATTCGAGGCGGTCAACGAGGCGCCGCTGCGTTTGCGCCGCGAAATCGACGCGCTGACCCTGCGACTGGCTGCGAAAAAAGCCGAACGCGATGATGCGGACCGCGCCGCGCGCCAGTCGTTGACGCGGGTGGCGAATTCGATCAAAGGCAGCCCCCGCTACGGCGCGAACAGCGCGCTATACTCGGGGCTCGGCTTCATCTGCGACCGCGACCGGAAAAGCGGCCTGCGCCGCAAATTCAAAAACCCGCCGACAAGCCTTCCCGAGGCCTGAGTTGCAGGTCGTAGCGACTTTAGTCGGTCCATGTCACGCCGATCTGCCTGACCGTGCGGCGCGGTGGGTGCCGGCGGTGTGTGGCGGCCGATGATGCGGCGTTTTTAATCCCTACTCCGGATGGTTGTTTTGTCGTGTTGGTGGTTTCGGCGTGAAATTCTGGCGGCTGGATGCCCGGGTTTGGGTCGATGTGACAGGATTCGGCAATGAATCGGCGGCGCGCGAGTAATTTTTTCCGTTTTTTATCAATGCTTTATGAATATAATGACCTGAATCTGGTGGATTTGTCAAAATTTCTCTTGCCGGGCGGGAATCAATCCCTATCATCCGCTCCAGATTAACGAATGCACCTTTCAAAAAAAGCTGAGTATGCGCTGCGCGCCACCATCAACCTCGGGATAGCCACCGAGGTGGGTCGCCGCACGATTGCGGGCGCGGAGCTGGCTGAGGCGAACCGTTTGCCGCTGAAATTTGTGGAGCGGATCCTCCAGGAACTGCGGGATGCAGGACTGGTCGAAAGTCACCGCGGCAAATTCGGGGGCTACTCGTTGGCCAAGCCTGCCGACCAGATCGGCATCGGCCAGCTCGTCCGGCTGATGGATGGACGACTGGCACCGATTTGTTGCGCCAGTGAAAACGCCTATCAGCCTTGCACCTGCCCCGACGAGGAGCACTGTGGTTTGCGAATGGTGATGATCGATGTTCGCAACGCGATCGCCAACATTCTCGACCGCTACACGGTGGCCCAAGTGGTGGAAGTGACGTTGCGCAAGATGCGTCGCGACGGAATTGTCCCGCCCTTTGCCAACCCCGAGTCCTTCGCCGCCGCAGGAACCGCCACCAGTGGCAAAGCCGATCCTGCCGATGGATTCCTCGCAGGTCTCTCCCAACTCGCCAATTTGACTCAAGATCCCCATGAACACGACCACCTCTGAACTCTCCAACCCCGACGGCCCAAAGACCGATTGGCTGGATGTGGTTCGCCAGAATGTGGCCAATCTCCGCTTCGGTTCGGTCCAAATCACCGTCCACGACGGTCGCGTGACCCAAATCGAAAGCATCGAGAAAACCCGCTTTGTCGCCGCCCGCGACGAAGGGGGCCAAGGCCAAAAGTAACCGAATGTAACCAGCGCGGGTCATCATCGCCCGCATATCCAGCTCTCAAGAGACCGACCGGACCACCGGAGGAATCGACCAGCGCGAATCAAGCACAGCGTTTCCCACGCTGCGGTTCACGCGTCGTCGCCCTTCCCGTCCAGTCGGTCTCTTTTTTGCTTCTATAAACCTGATTCTCCCATCCGCCCACCGTACCTACGGGGGCTCCTACGAATAAACCACTGCGAAAGCTCACCGGAACACCGGACGCAGACGCTCCGCAGACAACCATGAATACCACACCTAGACAGCCACTGACTGAAATCCGTATCCCGACCCCAACCGTGAAACTTCGTAAATCCTCCACTCTCGTCCTGCACCACCGTCTGCCGCGCATCGCCGCTTTGGCATGGCTGGCCGTGCTGCCGACGCTGGCCAGTGCCCAAGATGGCACCACGGAATACGTGGAACCCAATGCTTTTGAAAAGCTTTGGTCATACGCCACTCTCTACAAGGACGACATGAATCCGATCCTGGAGGAATTCAAACTTCGTGGCCGCTATCAGGGGCAATACTGGGACACCGCCGCGGATCAAGGAAGTCAGAGCAACTGGGAAGATCGCCGCTCGCGATTTGGTTTTGATGCCAAACTTTACGACAAGAAGGTCGAAGCCCGCTTTGATTTCCAAAGCAACGATCAGTTTAATGATTTCTACGATGGACTCGTCGATGCCTACATCCGCTGGAAACCCAAGACGTGGTTGAGCTTCACCGCCGGCAAAACCAAGCCCCTGATCGGTCAATACGACTGGCTGGAATCCACCAACTCGGAACCCACCTTCGAGCGCTCGCAAATCTTCAACCAGCTCGGCATCAACCGTGCGGCGGGACTAACGGCCGAGGGAACCTTGGATGAATTTTCATGGCGCGCTGGGGTTTACACCAACAGCACTCCGGCGACCACGGCGGATCCTGTCACCAAAATCGCTTCGGGCAAATTTGGCGAGGGCGAGTTTGGTGACTTCACCGGTGGTCGCTCCTTCACTTTGGGTGCGGGATATGACTTCAAGCATTTGCTCAACGTCGAGAAGGCTGACTTCCGGGTCGATTGGCTGCACAGCGACCGCTTCAAGAGCGATCTGGTGAACAACAAATACGACGACATCGTTTCCTCCACCTTTTGGGTGAAGGAAGGTTACGCCGCTTTGGTTGTTGAAGGCTACTACGCGACGGGCGGAGACTACTCCTCCAGTTTGAAAAAATCGGATGGCAGCGATGTCTTCGGATTTTTCATCCAGCCGACTTACGACATCATCCCCAACAAACTGCAATTGGTGGGCCGCTACTCACACGCCGAGAGCGAAGGCTCGCGAGGGGTGGTGGGCCAATCGCGCTATGAGAAAAAAGTCGCAACCAACAGCGTCTTAGGCGATGCTTACGATTCGCTTTATGGTGGGGTTCAATACTTCATCAACGGCGATAAACTCAAGGTCCTCGCAGGTGCCGAGTGGGCTGGCCTCCAAAACAAGCGGGGTGATTCCTATGATGGTGTCACCTATCTCTCGGGCATCCGCTTCTCGTTCTAACCTCCCCCCCATATCATTTAATTCAATACTCTCATGAAAACGTTCAAACTTTTCACCCTGATCTCTTCCCTGTTAGTCACCGGTGTTTTGGCCGACGAGCTGCTTAACGTCTCCTATGATCCCACGCGGGAGTTCTATCAGGAGTTCAACTCGGCCTTTGCCAAACAATGGAAACAGCAGACGGGCAAATCCCTCGTCGTCAAACAATCGCACGGCGGTTCTGGCAAACAGGCTCGTTCGGTCATCGACGGACTTAGCGCCGACGTGGTGACGCTCGCTCTATCAGGCGACATCGACAGCATCGCCCAACAGGCGAACCTGCTGCCGAAAGACTGGCAGGCGAAGTTCCCCGACAACAGTTCGCCCTATACCTCGACGATCGTCTTTGTGGTTCGCAAAGGCAATCCGAAGGGCATCAAGGACTGGGGCGATCTGGTCCAGCCTGGCACCAAGGTGATCACTCCCAACCCGAAAACTTCGGGCGGTGCACGCTGGAACTATCTCGCCGCATGGGCCTATGCCGATCGTAAGTTCGGCGGCGATCAGGCGAAGGTGAAGGAATACATCCGCGCCCTCTATCAGAACGTTCCCGTGCTCGATACGGGAGCCCGCGGATCGACCACCACCTTTGCCCAGCGCGGCCTTGGCGACGTGTTGCTGTCATGGGAAAATGAGGCCCACCTCATTGAAAAAGAGTTCCCCGGTAAGACACAGATCATCATTCCATCGATCAGTATTCTTGCCGAGCCCCCCGTGGCAGTCGTGGAGAAGAATGCGAAAAAGCATGGCACGGAAGAATTGGCAAAAGCCTATCTGGCCTACCTTTACACGGCGGAAGCTCAAGACATCGCAGGTAAGAACTTCTATCGCCCGCGGGATGCCAAGGCTCTCGCCAAATGGTCACAGAACTTTCCAAAGATCAATCTGGTGACGATCGACAAGGAGTTCGGCGGTTGGACCAAGGCACAGAAGACCCACTTCGACGACGGCGGCACTTTCGACCAGATCTACACCAAACGCTGAATTGATTTAGTTTCCGTTAGTACCTTCCTTCCATCATGTCAAAACGTCGCGTCATCCCCGGATTCGGGTTGTCGATGGGTTTCACCATCACCTATCTCAGCCTGATTATTCTGATCCCCCTCGCGGCGTTATTTCTCAAGGCCGCCAGGCTGGGTGCCGCGGAGTGGTGGGAAATCCTCACCTCTCCGCGGTTGATCGCAGCGGCCAAGCTGACCTTTGGAGCCAGTGCGGCTGCCGCTGCGGTGAGTACGGTTTTCGGACTGTTAGTCACGTGGGTTCTGGTCCGCTATCGTTTTCCCGGGCGCAGATTGTTAGACGCGATGGTGGACCTGCCATTTGCCCTGCCAACGGCGGTCGCAGGCATTACCCTGACCGCGATCTACGCGCCTAACGGTTGGATCGGCCAATACCTGGAGCAATGGGGGATTCAGGCAGCGTACAGTCCCTTGGGTGTTTTCATCGCTCTCACCTTTATCGGATTTCCCTTTGTGGTCCGCACCTTGCAACCGGTGATGGAAGACTTCGGCAGCGAGTACGAGGAGGCGGCAGCCACTCTCGGCGCAGGTCGCTGGACGATTTTCTGGCGGGTGATTTTTCCAATGTTCATCCCCGCACTGGTTACGGGTTTCACTCTCGCCTTTGCGCGGGCCATCGGCGAGTACGGTTCGGTCATCTTCATTTCGGGCAACCTGCCGATGCAGACCGAGATCCTACCGCTGCTGGTCGTCTCCAAGTTAGAGCAATTCCAGTACGAAGCCGCTGCGGTGATCGCCGCGGGAATGCTGATCGTTTCCTTTGTCCTGCTCTTTTTCATCAACCTGCTGCAACGCCGCCTCAACTGGCAGAACCGCTAACATTTCATGCCTCACCGCTCTGTCACTACCGAATCACCATGGGTCCGCCGCCTCCTCATCGCTGCGGCCTTTGTGGTGCTTTCTCTCTTCCTGCTGCTGCCATTAGCCGCGGTTTTCGCCGAAGCTTTTCGCAAAGGCTGGGAGGTCTTCCTCGCATCGCTGCACGAGGAGGCTGCTTTTTCGGCGATCAAGCTCACACTCATCGCCGCGGGAATTTCCGTTCCGCTCAACACGCTTTTTGGAGTTTCTGCCGCGTGGCTGGTGACCAAATTCCGCTTTCGCGGTCGTTCGCTGCTGCTGTCACTCATTGATCTACCCTTTGCCGTTTCCCCAGTCATTGCAGGTCTGGTGTGGGTGCTGTTATTTGGCGCGAAAGGATGGTTTGGTCCTTGGCTGGCGGATCACGACATCAAGATCATCTTCGCGCTGCCTGGCATCGTCATCGCCACCGTGTTTGTCACTTTCCCCTTTGTCGCCCGCGAGCTGATCCCATTGATGGAGACGCAGGGCAGCGATCAGGAAGAGGCGGCCGTCATTCTCGGCGCGAGAGGTTGGCAAATTTTTTTCCGCGTCACGCTTCCTAACATCAAGTGGGGACTCCTCTATGGCGTGCTGCTTTGCAATGCCCGCGCGATGGGTGAATTCGGCGCGGTCTCAGTCGTTTCGGGTCACATCCGTGGCGAGACAAACACGCTGCCACTCCATATCGAGGTTCTCTACAACGAGTACCAATTCAGCGCGGCTTTTGCCTGCGCGACTCTGCTCGCCTTCCTCGCCCTCGTGACTCTCGGCATGAAAACCGCCGTCGAACAGCTCACGGGCCATCAATCTTCCAATCACAAATAAGCATTTTCTATGTCGATCTCGATTCAATCCATCCGCAAAACCTTTGGTGCTTACACCGCTCTGGAAGACATTTCGCTCGAAGTGCCTAACGGCTCGCTCACGGCGTTGTTAGGGCCGTCGGGCTCAGGGAAAACGACATTGTTGCGTATCGTCGCAGGCCTCGATTTTGCAGATCCCGGTCCGGGCCGCATCGCCTTTCATGACGAAGACGTCAGTGAGATTTCCGCGAGAAAACGCGGTGTCGGTTTTGTGTTTCAGCACTATGCCTTGTTCCAACACATGACGGTGGCTCAGAACATCGCTTTTGGTTTGAGTGTGCTTCCCGCCGCCCAACGTCCCCAAAAATCCGAGATCCGCGATCGGGTGTTGGAGCTGCTCAAGCTCGTTCGACTCGAAGGTCTCGACAAACGCCGCCCTCACGAACTTTCGGGTGGCCAGCGCCAACGGGTGGCTCTCGCCCGTGCCCTCGCCATTCGGCCGAAGGTTCTTTTGTTAGACGAACCGTTCGGCGCGCTCGATGCGCAAGTCCGCAAAGACCTTCGCCGCTGGCTGCGCCAATTCCACGATGAAATCGGGCTAACCACTCTGTTTGTTACCCACGACCAGGAAGAAGCGCTCGAACTTTCGGATCAAGTCGTCGTCATGCGCAACGCCCGCATCGAACAAGTCGGCAAACCGCAGAATGTTTACGACCACCCGCGCAGTCCCTTCGTTTACGAGTTCCTCGGCAACGTCAACAAACTGCACGAGGGCAAAAATGTGCGCTACTTGCGCCCTCATGAAATCGAGGTGTTATTCGCCGCAGAGTGCAATCCTGCCACGGATTTGCTCGCACGGGTCCACCATCTCTTTTCCGCAGGTCCGATTGCGACGCTCACCGTCAAACTGACAGACGGCCAATTTCTCGACGTCGAACTTTCCCGCAAGTATCTCGACGAACTCAGCCTGAGCATCGGCGATGAAGTCGCCGTGCGTCTCGCTGAGGTAACGGATTGATTACTTCCGTTTGCGTTTCGACTTCTTGATGTTGTCTTCGTGATAACGACTCCGCGGCGGCGGTGGCCCGACTTTGGCGGCGGGTTTGGTGAGAGGCTTGGCGTGTTTTTTGACAGCGGCTGGATGCGGTGCGGCGATGTGGGTGCCCGCACTGGTGGGTTTTCCTGCTACGGCGAAGTCCACAAAACGTTTGTCGAAATCAATGTTGATGACCCGCAACGGCAGACGCATCCCGAGTTGGATGACTTTGCCATCCATCGACACCCACGCCATGCGATGGGATTCAAAACGCCAGCGGCCTTCGGGAAGATCTTCGCGTTTGACCACGCCGCGCACGCCCATGTCGGGAATTTCAACCATCAGACCCATCGGGCGGACATCGGTGATGAGACCATCGAACAAGGGTGGCTTTTCGGAGCTGGCGACGCGATGGAGATATTCTAGCAGTTTGATCTGCTTCGTTTCCGTTTCCGCATCCGAGGAGGTGCGCTCGGTGTCGGAGATGTGGCGGCACATCTCGCGTAAATCAGCCTGTGAAGGAGTGCGGTCGTGGGGTTTTGGCGGATTCTCTAACAACGGTTGGAGCGCGCGATGCACAATCAAATCGGCGTAGCGGCGAATGGGACTGGTGAAGTGGCAATAATCGCCCTTCGCCAATCCATAGTGGCCGATGGGCTCGGCAGAATAGGCGGCGCGCTTGAGGCTTTTTAACAGACCCAACTTGATGACGTGCTCTTCGGGGCTGCCCTTGGAGGAATCTAACAACTTCTGGATGTGGGCGCGATTGGTGAGATCCCCGGGGCGGTAGCCGTGGGCCTTGGCCGTCTCCGTGTAATCGAGCAGGCGCGATGGATCGGGATCTTCGTGGATGCGATAGATCGAGGGTTTCATGCGATCCTTGAGGATTTTTGCCACCGCTTCATTGGCGGCTAGCATGCACTCTTCGACAAGCTGATGGCTCTCGGTGTGGATCACGGGATCGGCGACCACCGCGCGGCCTTGGTCGTCGAGGCGGATTTTGATTTCCGGCATTTCCAGATCGAGCGCGCCGTGGGCAAAGCGGCGTTTGCGCAGCGCAGACGCCAGTTTCCAGCCTTCCTGGACCATGGCGGATAGCGTGGGATCGGAGCCTTCGGGCGCGGGTTTGCCGTCGAGAATCGCCTGTGCCTGTTCGTAGGAAAGTTTGGCGCGGCTGTGGATGACCGCGTCGATGAACTTCGCTTGGGTGATTTCTCCCGTAGTGGAAACTTCTAACACTGCGCACTTGGTCAGGCGGTCGACATCAGGCTTGAGCGAACAAATCCCGTTGCTGAGTTCCGTCGGCAGCATTGGCAACACGCGATCGACAAGGTAGGTCGAGTTACCGCGCTCGATGGCTTCCTGGTCCATCGGGCTACCCGGTTTAATGTAGTGGGAAACGTCGGCGATGTGAACGGCGAGGCTCCAGCCATGGGCGTTCTTTTTCAGCCAGATCGCGTCGTCATGGTCCTTGGCATCGGCAGGGTCGATGGTGATGACCAGCTTGTCGCGCCAATCCTTGCGGCGCGCGATTTCCAAAGGATCGGGATCTTCGGGCACGGCGCGGGCTTCGGCCAGCACCTCGTCGGGGAACGAAGTCCGCAAACCATAGCGATGGATCACCGAAATCATGTCGACCCCCGGATCACCGGGCCAACCGAGGACTTCGATCACGCGACCACGCGGCGTGGCATTTCGATCCAGCCACTCCTCCAAATCGATGACCACCATTTGTCCCGTTTGTGCGGTGGTGTCGCCCATGATGTCGATTTTGCCTTCGATCGCCTTGTCGTCGCAATCCACCCAGCCGAAACCACCCTTTTTGCGGTAAATTCCGACAAGGCGGCCCGAACGGCGCACCAAAACTTTCTCCACCTTGGCGCGAAGTTCATCACTCGGATCGGGCAGCAGCTCGCTGTGAGTCCGAAATGGCCGCGCAAATGCTTTGACCAGCGAGACCAGAACCCGATCCCCATCCAGCGAAGTCGAAACATCGCGGCGGTTGACGTGGATGCGCGAATGCACCGTGAAATCGATCCCCGCCGCGAGGTTCTGCGGGTCGGTGACGTCGGGGAAAAAGAAAGCGTGGCCCTTCGGGTGAAACTTGAGCGTGCCCGTGAGCTGGTTTTTCGGCGTACCCGCGATGCGATAGGTCGCTTTTTTCGCCTCGATGATCAGCCCCTCCTTCACCAGCGCATCAAGGATCTGTCGCAACTCCGTGACGCGGGTGCCCGGGAGCTTGAGGCTGCGCGACAGCTGCGATTTCGACAGCACATTGCCATTGGCTGCGCGGAGGGAATCGAGGACAGAATCTCGCAGGTTGATGCCAAGCATGCCGTGAGTTTGCCGCCATGTGCCAATCTCCGCAACCGCAAAGGCTGGACAATAAGCATTGCACCGAAGAAAAAGTGAAATATCGTCTTTACCATGTGACCTCGATCTTGATTGAGGCGTTGTCATTCTGAAAAAACTCGTGTTTCATCTCCGTCTGTGAACGTCAATCCCACCATGAAAACCCAAATACCGCGCCGTCCGAACGGCTTTACCCTCGTCGAGCTACTCGTCGTGATTGTCATTATCGCCGTCCTAGCTTCCGTCGTTTCACCCATGGCCATGGAAGCCATCAAGAAAACCAAGCGAACCACCTCGCTAGCGGTCGCCACCTCGATCGTCTCGGCAGTGGGTACCTTTTACACCGAATACGGCGGCATGCCGAAAGAGAACCTGACGGATGATACCACGCTGAACACCATTACCAATCGCGAGTTCCTCGACATTCTGCTAGGTACGGAAAACGCCTCGCTGTCGCCGCTGAACACGAAGGCTATTAAATTTTTGACTGTCAAGGAGGGGAAGGCCAAAAAAGACGGGATCTGTTTCTCACCAGGGACCACCACCGTCACCGGCCTGTTTGACCCATGGGGTGGCCCATACTTCGTCAGGCTCGATGGCGACTTCGATGAAGAAATCGACGTGAAACCCGCTGCTGCATCGGCCCCTACCAAACTCCACGGTCGCCGCGTCGCCGTCTGGAGCAATGGCGAAGACGGCGTCAAAGGCAAAGGCGGCAAGATTCTTGACGACGTGAAGACCTGGTAAATCCCACTTCGCACTTTTCCCCGAAAAACCCGCCTAGCTTCGGCTCAGGCGGGTTTTTTTGCCGGTGGGTGGAACGGATATCCTCCTGCATTACGCTCATGATCAGGAAAAAGTCCACGCAGTGCGTAGACTATTATCGTGGACCCACCACCGGTTGATCATCGCACAGTCCAAGGGCGCGGAAGAGCGGGAGTTTTACGTACAGATGGCAGACATTTCTGATTGTCCTAGCAGGACGTGCATGCATCGAGTCGGTTTGGACGCCATGAAGCGTCCCTCTAGGACGCAAGAATTGGGAGACCTCGATCCCAGCATGGCGTGCTGGGCTTTGATGAACTATCCCGTTGGGACCCAGATCGGGGATGCAATCACCGGGATCGAATTCCACGAATTTCGGGATTCGGTATCAGATTCGCCCGTTTTTGAACTGACGATTTGCGCCTTTTGCGGCAGGTGAGATTTGTGTTGCGATTTCAAAAAATCACCCGAAATTCATTTTGTATGACAACATCGCTTTTGTCCCCGAAATACCAAGTCGTGATCCCGAAGGAAATCCGCAAGGCGCTGGATCTCAAGCCGGGTCAACGGCTCAACGTCATCGAAAAGGGCGGTTGCATTGAGCTAAGGCCCATCCTGACACCGGAACAAATGGTCGGCTGCCTCGCCGATTGTGCTCACATTCCTTTTGAACGTGAACCCGACCGCGAATTGCCATGAGCTTGCGCTGCCTCGACAGCTCGGGATGGATCGAAATTTTTCACAACGGCCCCAACGCCAAGGTATTTCTGGTGGCGATGGCCAAACCCAGCTCTGTCATTGTCTCCACCATTTCCCTTTACGAAGTTTGGAAATACACCGCGCTCCATGCCGATGAGCAGCGAGCTAGCCAGATCGTGGACTTCATGCGACAAAGTTGTGTCGTTTCCGTTGATCCCGAGATCGCGATCCATGCGGCCGCTCTCAGCTTGGAGAGCAAACTGCCGATGGCGGATAGCATCATTTACGCCACCACGCTTGCCCGCAACGCCACGCTTTGGACTCAGGACAACCATTTCGAGGGCTTGCCCGATGTGCGCTATTTTCCGAAAATCAAAGCCTGAATCCAGAGTTTGGAACCACGAAGGTCACGAAAAGCACTAAATGAAGAGTCTGTGACTCTTTGACTCTTTGATTTTTCGTGGAATTTAGTGTCGTTGGTGGCTCCTGTTTTCTTATTTAGGATCGTGGCATAGGCTTGTCCTAACGGGAAATCGCTCTCGTCTCATGGCACAACGGGTTTGTCTGTTGGACCAGTGTGTGGGATGAATGGGGAAACCGGTTTTCGGAACGGGAAAACCCATTTGGATGCTGCGAAATCGGGTTTGGGCGTTGGGAAACGCCGTGGGGGAATGGGGAAATGCGTTGAGGATGGGCTGATAAGCCGTCAACTTTGAATCATTGTTGGTAAATGAAGAGGCCGACTGAAGTCGGTACTCCAAAGCGGTTCTCCGAAGCGGTACTCCGGGCCGTACTGAAGTCGGTACTTCGGGCGAAGCATCGCTCACCGCACCACTTCGGTGCCGATGCCGCCGTCGGTGAAGATTTCTAGCAGCAGGGCGTGGGGCAAGCGGCCATCGACGAAATGGACTTTGCGGACTCCGGCATTGAGGGCATCGACGGCGCTGCGGATTTTAGGAATCATGCCGCCGGAGATGGTGCCGTCGGCGATGAGGGCATCGGCCTGACTGCGGGTGACGGACTGGATGAGGGTGCTGGGGTCCTTGGGATCGGCTAACAGGCCGGGGACGTCGGAGAGATAGACGAGTTTGGCGACGCGGAGTTCTTTGGCGAGTGCGGCGGCGGCGAGGTCGGCGTTGATGTTGAGTGGGCGACCCGTGGCAAGTTCTGCGGCGAGGGGGGAGATGACGGGGACGATCCCTGCCTGATGGGCGGCATCCATGCGGGCGAGCTGGCAGCCGACGACTTCTCCCACACGGCCGATGTCGATGCGGTTGCCTTCTGGATCGGTGCCTTTGATTTTTTCACCGAGAAAGACGTCGTTGCCGGGAATGCCGACTGCTTTGCCGCCGAAATCACGGATCATCCGCACCAGACCGGGGTTGATTTCCTCCGACAGGACGCGGGCTACGATGTCGATGGCTTCATCGGTGGTGATGCGAAAGCCGCCGACAAACTTGGCTTCCAGTCCGGCGGCTTCCATGGCCGCCGAGATGGCTTTGCCGCCACCGTGAACGACGATGGGGTTGATGCCTGCCACTTCGAGAAAAACGATGTCGCGCATGACTTGGGCGACGAGTTCGGGATCTTCCATCGCGGAGCCACCCATTTTGATGAGGAAGGTCTTGCCACGGAAGGCTTGCAGGTAGGGCAGGGCTTCGATGAGCGAGTTGGCTTTTTTGATGGGGTCCATGGCGTTGTTAAGATGTGGCGGGTGTTTTTTCTCCGATCAGCTCGCCAATGACAAGCGCGGCGAAAATAACGGCAAGAATGGGCAAGGCAGGCAGCCAGATGGAGGCGACATCGAATGCAATCCATTGGGCGGAGAGACAGGCGCCGGTGATCACAAGTGCACTCAGGCGGCGGACAAAATCGGAGGTTCCTGCGAAGGCGGCGAGAAGGATGGCGAGGCCTGACATCAAAACGATTTCCCATTCCATGGCCAGTCTGGGGAAGAAGCTGGCCGCGCCCAGCCCTGCGTTAGAGGCAATCGCACTGATGCTGGCGGCTAGGTTTTTGGAAAACGCGCGGGTGGCGGGATCGGCTGCGCTTTGATCGTCCCGCAGAATCGGCGGAGTTGCGGAAAGTTTGGCGAGCAGATCGTCGCGGCCATCGATCAAGGTGGAGGCAGGGATTTCGGCGAGAGCGGGCAGGGGCTTCAAGGGGACCGCGAGACGGCCGAATTCGTCGATCGCCACCACAGGGCCTGTGGAACTGAGTTTCAGAGATTCGCCGAGCTGCACTTCAATTCCGTCGATGGGGAAATTGAAGCGTTGCAAAACGGCCAGCACAGGAAAGGCAAACACCACGCGGTCATCCCAGCGCGCCAGCAAAGGACACCAGCGGGTGGCAGATTCAGATTCCAACACCGAGAATCCTGCGAGCGACGATTCCCCACCGAAAACAACACCGGGGATGGGGACGCGATTGACTAAAGGAAGTGTGGAGACGTCGCCATGGATGGCCGTGAGCGGTAGGGACGCACGGCGGAAAGCGGGTGGTATCGGGAAGGAAACCGCCCCACGGGATAGAGGGGCTGCCATGACCAGCGAGTCAAAGTGGGCGAGTGATTTTTCGACGGCTGCGAGGCCGATGGGATCGGGATTTTCCCATGATAAAACGGCAGCACTGGCGGCTTTTTTGATCCCAAGACGTTGGAGATTGCTGAAAATCACCGCAAAATCGATCGGCGCAGGAGGAGATGACTGGAAAACGTCATCCCGGTCGTCCCCCAGCGAAACGACTGCGGGAGATTGGGCAGGATCAGGCTTCGACTCCGCAGAAAACGCATGCAATGCCCAAGGCTGTGCATGCGTCCCACGGCCCGAGGCCACCCACGGCGGATTGTAAAAACTGCGGGCAACCGTAGTGAACGCCACGCGATCCCAGTCCTCAATGGGGGCCCATTTCCAAACGCCCACCCCTGCGACTGCTGAAAAGAGCAGCACCCACAGCCGACGATGGAAGGCACGGCTCACAGATTCAATTTGCGAATCGCCGCGAGGATCGGGGCGAGTGGAACCTCCAATGCGGTGCCCGCAGTCACCTCGCCCAACAAGCGGCCCGCAGTCCCAATGTGGGGACGGTACCAGTCATCGCCGCGATTTTTGACGATGTTGCCATAGGCTCCCAGGGCTTGCATCAGGCGCTGGGCAGCGCATTCGTGGAACAAGGTTTCTAAAGGACGTTCGTCGGCGATGTCCTCCCAGAGCGCGAGCAGCGCTTCCCGTTCTTCGGCGGAGTGGTCGAGGTAGGGGTCGAAAATGAGCGATGCCAGATCGTACTCCTGACGACCGCGGCGGAGACCTTGAAAGTCGATCAGCCAAACTTTTTCGTCCTTGATGAGGAGGTTTTGCGATTGGAAATCCCGGTGCACCAAATGGGGGGCGCGGGTGCCGAGACGCTCTGCGAGATCGATGAAAGCCTGATTTTTCCTCAGTCCGCCTGCATCCATGCCGAGAAAGTCTTCCACCAGGTATTCGAAAAAATACTCCTGCTCCCAGCGGTACATCGCCGCATCAAACGGCTTCATCAAATGAAAATCCTTGGGCGGCTTGACGTAAAATAATCGATCCACCTGCTCAAACGCAGATCGGTAATACGGCAAACGCTCGGCAAAAGGCCGATCCTTGAGCGACAGCAGGTCCACATCGCCCAAATCCTCCACCAACACCACCCGAGCTCGCGGCCGCTCGTGAATGATCGTCGGCACCCGCAGCTTCGCCTGTTTCAGCAAATGGCCGACCGGGATGAACTGGGAATTGTCCTCGCGTTCCTCGTTCCAGTGGATGCCGATGAACGGCTCGTGGTTTTTTGTTTTCACCCGCACAATCGTTCGTCCCGAAGCACCGCGCTTGATGGGCTCAAGGGTGATCGGCACGGTCGGGTCCACGCCGAGAAACTGGCGGGCGGTGGAAAGGATCGCTTCGGTTGGCATGGGCGGGGGGAAAATAGCGTAAAAAATGGCTCTTCTGCCAAGGGAAATCCGATGGCGTCATTCATCGTGATGAAACCACAGAGTGACCAACAAAGCCACTCCGATCCCCCAAAGCGCCCAAACATTGCTGCAAATGTAAGGATAAACCATCAACGCCACCCCGATCGCCTTCGGTTTCCACAGCTCCAGCTTGCGCCCGTAGGAAAAGGCGCCCCAGCCGATCGCCCCAAAAATCAGGCCCGCCAGCAGGTTGTAGGGATCGAAGTTCATTTTTCTGGCCACTTCCAGTGTTCACCAGCTTTGAAGCAGAAGCAACCGCAGATGAACGTTAATGAACGCAGATTTTCGGAGGACGGCCGTGCAAGGGTCCTGTGTTTTGGATGCGATGTCAGGAAACCTTCGTGATTTGGCGGTTTCGTGCGAGGTGATCTAATACAGAAGGGCTCGCGCGAAGTCGCGGAGGTGCAAAGGCAGAAATTGGATCATTGAAATTTATTTGGCGGCGACGAGGTCGTAACCGCGCCAGTCGCCGATGGTGATGTCGGCGAAGGTGCCGACGGGGATCGACTCGTCGACGTGGACGGAACCATCGATTTCGGGGGCATCCCACTGGGTGCGGGCGACTCCGGGCTGTTCGACGAGGACGCGGACGGCTTTGCCGACCTGCGCTTGGTTGGTTTCGCCCGCGATACGTTGGAGGGCGGCCATCGAGCGCGACCAGCGGCTGCTGCGCGTTTTGTGGTGGAGCTGGCCGTCCATCTTGTAGGCGCGGGTGCCTTCTTCCTTGGAGTATTGGAAGACGCCAGCACGTTCGAAGCGGAATTCCTCGATGAATTCGAGCAGTTCTTGGAAGTCTTCTTCGGTCTCGCCGGGGAAACCGACGATGAAGGTGGTGCGGATGCCGAGGCCCGGAATGCCCGCACGCATGCGGCGCAGCAGGTCGCGGATGTAGTCGCCCGTCGTGACGCGCTTCATCGCGGTGAGCATGCGGTCGGAAATGTGCTGGAGCGGGATGTCGACGTATTTGGCGACTTTATCGCACTCGGCGATGGTCTGGATGAGCTCGTCGGACCAGTGGGCGGGGTGGGTGTAGAGCAGGCGGACCCAGAAATCGCCTTCGATCTTGTTGATTTCGCGCAGCAGGGTGGAGAGGGATTCGCCGCGGCTGGAATCGACGGGCGAACTGGGCTTGGGGCGTTCGCCTTCCCACTGGTCCATGCCGAAGTAGGTGGTGTCTTGGGAGATCAGGTTGATTTCCTTCACGCCGGATTTGACGAGCGCCTCGACTTCGCGGACGACGGAGTCCTGGGTGCGGGAGCGGTGTTTGCCGCGGATCTGCGGGATGATGCAGAAGGTGCAGGTGTGGTTGCAGCCTTCGGCGATTTTGACGTAGGCGAAGTGGTCGGGCGTCAGGCGGATGCGCGGCGTCGAGTAGTCGGGCACATACTTGGGCTTGAGGGTGACAAAATCGCGCGGATCGTCGGTGGCGGCGGGGCCTTCGTCTTTGGAAACTTCGGCGGCGTTCTTTTTGCCGAGCAGGTTTTCGATGATCGGGGCGACCTTGGTGATCTGGTCGAGGCCGATGAAGGCGTCCACTTCCGGCATGATGCCGGGCAGGTCCTTGGCAAAGCGCTGGGAAAGGCAGCCCGCGACGATGATCTTCTGGCGGGCGCGGTCGGGGTCTTCGCTGCGGTCCTTGACGGCTCCGAAGATGGCGTCGATCGACTCCTGCTTCGCCATGTCGATGAACGAGCAGGTGTTGACGATCAGGACGTCCGCAAGCTCGGGATCAGGCGTGAGGGACATGCCCGCTTGGGCGAGGTGGCCGATCATGACTTCCGAGTCGATGAGGTTTTTGGCGCAACCGAGAGAAATGAGACCGACAGTGGTGGACATGGGTGGGGTAAAGCTGAAATTTGGAAAGTGGAAAGCTGAAATGAAGATGGTGGGAGGCGGTCGCTAACTCGCCGCCTTTAACCTATAATATCTAACCCTTCTCAGTACTGCGGCGGCAGGATGAGTTCGTCGCCGAGCTGCGGCTTGACGAGGCCGAAGCCTGGTAGGACGTTGGCGATGGCACCTTCGGCGGTGACATCCGAAACTTTGAGCTGGCCGAGAATGCCAGTCTTGCGGCGGATGGCGATGGTGGCACCGGTCTGGACTTGTTCGGCCATCAGCACGTCGAAGGTGATGAAGCCGCCTTGGGGGTCTTCGACGTATTCTTTGACGCGGCCGATGAGTAGGGCGTCGCTGATCATGCGGGCGCGGCGCAGCTCGCTATCGGAGCTTTCGAGATTGCGCTGGGCGAGCAGGCCTTCTTCATCTTGGGAGACTTTTTTGTCGCGGGCGGCGTTACCTTTTTTGCTGCCCATCTCTTCGAGCGTGCGTTTTTGCTCTTCGAGCTGGAGCTTCATCGCGTCGAGCTCGGGGTTCGAAGCAGGTACTGTTTGTGTGGACTGACTGAGGAGCTGCTGACGCTGGCGTTCCAGTTTCAGCTGGTCCTGCTCGGCGGTGAGCTCCTTGATTTGCTTTTGGAGACGTGCGATTTCATCCGGCGGTGTGTTGCTAACGCCAGTTTTCATGCCTTGCCATGATACCGCGAGGGCACCCAACAGAAGTGCGACGGTAGCGCCAAGGAGAAGTTTCATCGTGTCCATGCGCGGCACGGTGGACGGGCAAAGGGCTGATGTCAACGCGAGTCATTCTCTTACCTCAACCCGCAAAGGCGTGGGCGGGCAGTCCTTTGACGCCGAGGCCGCGGATGACAAACAAGCGACCGGCATCGGGCTCGACCACGGATTTGTGGACGCCAGTGGTGACGTAGAGGTCTGCTAGATCGGAGCCGCCAAAGGCGCAGGCGGTGGTTTCGAGGCAGGGCAGCTCAACGCGGCGCAGTTCTTTTCCCGTGGCGGGATCAAAACAAACGACGCAGGCACCGTGGCAAAAGGCGACCCAGAGGTGGCCGTCGGCGTCGATCGTCATGCCATCGGGCGAGGAATCGAGGTGAGCGGTGGAAACGACGCTGCGCATGTTGCGCAGGTGGCCGTCGTCGTAATCGAAGGCGAGGACCTCCTTGCGCGGCGTATCAATGTAGTAAACGCAGCGGCCATCGGCGGACCAGACGATGCCGTTCGAATTGGTGACAGGACCGAAGGCTTCGTGCAGCGAGAGGTCGGGATCGAGCCGATAGAGTCGGGCATCACCGTTCTTTTTCACCAAGCTGATGGTGCCGGCGAAGAAGCGACCGTCGGGTGAGCACTTGCCGTCGTTGAAGCGGTTGTCGGGTTTGTCTGTTTCAGGATCGGCGATGGGAGTGAGCTTGCCCGATTCCTCATCGAGAAAAAACAGCCCGTGATCGCCTGCGATGACCAGTCCGCCGCTTTCGCGCGGAACGACGGTGCCGACTCGCTGGCCGAGGTCCCAAGATTTTTCGCTGCCGCTAACAGGGTCGTAGCGATGGACGCGGTGGCCTTCGATATCGACATAATAGAGTGTGCCTTGCCACCAAATTGGGCCTTCGCCCCATTGGCTGTGGATGTTTCCGGCGGGCTCGATGGTAATCATGAAGGGGATTCTAAAAGAGGCGGGAATCGGCACCAAGGTTAATCATCGATCCTGAGCTTTCATTTGGGCTGGGAAGCTGGCATGATGTGGGAGATGCGCGGTGCTGATCTAGCGGATGTTTTGAAAGTGTGGCTCTACGCGACGGCGGCCGTGCTGTTGGGTGCGTGGATTTCTCCGCTGCTCTACAATGCGGGGAAGGCGCTGGCGGAAGTGTCGGAGGCAAAACAAACGAACGGACCGTTAGAATGGCTGGCGGGGTCGTGCCGTGGCGCGGATTTCCCAGAATTTTTCGTGGCGAGCATGCTGATGTCAGCGATGTTCCTTTTTCATCCGTTGATGCGGTGGCTGGGTGGCGAATGGAGGATGGGGAGCTTCGGCGTGCAAAAGAATCCGCAGTGGTTGCGGCAGGCGGTGATGGGTTTTGCGGCTTGGGGTTTGCTTTTTTTGGTGATGGCAGAGGCGCTGATTCTGACACGGCAGTGGCTGTGGATCTCGCCCGGAGTTGCAGCGGGAGGCATCTTGATGTGGGGATTTTTCGGCGCGCTGGTTTCAGCGATGCTGCAGGAATGGGTCTTTCGGGGGATCGCGTTGGGAATTTTTCTGCGGGCGCTGCGGCCGGCGGTGGCGATCGGCCTGTCTGCGGCTTTGTTTGCGCTGGTGCATTTCCTTTACCCGCCGGCGGGATTACGGGTGATGGATCCGGATGCAGCGGGTGTGGGATGGGAGCTGTTGCGGAAAATCGCTGCGCAGCTAGGCGATGTCCGTGTTATCGTCGGGACTTTTGCGCCGCTGCTGGCACTGGGCGTGGTGCTGGCCTACGCTCGCTGGCGGACGGCTTCGCTGGGCTTGTCGATCGGGTTGCATGCGGGCTGGATTTTCATCCACGGCATGATCGGCAGCATGACCCAAGTGGCGAGTGGCCCGCATTGGGTAGGGGGGATGATGGTCGGGTCGTCATTGAAACAGGGATGGATTCCGCTCGCCATGATTCTCATAGCAGGAATATGGATCACCCACCGCAGCAGCAGCGAAAATGTTAGCGAACCCACGAGTTGAAAGCAGCGGCTGGCGGAAGCTGTTATCGTGGTCGCTGGATCTGCTTTATCCGCCGATCTGTGCGATTTGTCAGAAGAATTTGTCGGACGGGCGCGCCTTGTGCGACGCATGCGATCAAGTTTTGCCGAGACTGATTCAGCCGTTTTGCCAGAGGTGTGGGGAGGCGTTTCAGGGGCAGATCGAAGACGAGTTTGTCTGCCCGAATTGCAGCGATCTGAAGTTCGCTTTTGAGTTTGCGCGGTCGGCGATGGTTCGCGACGAACGAACCTTAGAGATGATTCATCGTTTCAAATATAGGCGTGAACTCCATCTAGCAAAGGATCTCGGGCGTCTCGCCGCGGAGTCGTTTGCGGATCCACGATTAGAAATCGCACTGACTGGGCAGTGGCCGCTGGTGCCTGTGCCACTGCATCGAATTCGCATGCAGCATCGCCATTTCAATCAAGCTGAGGAGATCGCCCAGGTACTGGCGCTGCACACGGGCTTGCCGCAGATCAAGGCCTTGAAGCGGATCCGGTCGACCGAACATCAGACGAGGCTCACCCGCGCCCAGCGCATGGAAAGCCTGCGCGGGGCTTTTGCCATGACTCGTATCGGTCGCCGCAAGATTGAAAAATCCCCAGCGGGAGCCATTCTCGTCGATGACGTTTTCACCACAGGATCGACCGTCGATGAATGCGCGAAAGTTCTGCGCCGGGCGGGGTTTTTGAGAGTGTTAGTCGTCACCGTGATGCGTAGCTGACGGGCGAAGGCTCTCCCTCGAAACACCGCAGCACGAAATGACAAAGGACTGCCGTGATCCCTAAGGTCAATACAGGGAAAACCCCAGAACGGACGGAGTCGCCGATGCTCCACGATTCTAACGGGTTATTCTCGACGGCCCGATGGAAGAGGCCAAAGCCTTTGAATGCGACAATCCAGCCAGCGTGAAGGCCGATCGAGAACCACAGTGCTCCCGTTCGAAAGCGTGCCAACGCGAGCATCAGACCAATGGTGAAAATCGTGAAAAAATCCGCGAGAAAAATCTGCGGGTTGGTGAATCGAAGGAGGATTTTTGCGAGTAGTTCAAAACCTGCCAAAGAAGAGGCTGGATCGGATATGATCACTCCACCGGAGGGTTGCAGAAAATGGACTGCCGCGAAAATGAGGGAGGTGCCGATGCAGGCGGTGAGGGGTTTGGTGAATTTGAGCCATAAGCCGAACAAAACGCCGCGAAACAGCCATTCTTCCAAAATGGAGATCGATAGCGCTGGAATGAGAACTTTTTTGATGAATCTGCCCAGTGCTGGAGGATGCTCGATGGGCAGATAGGCACCAAAGTACTGAAGAGAAGCCGAGATGCCATAGAGCACCCCGCCCGCGATGACACAGCCGAGCGCAAATTGGACGAGGCCAAACTTCCATAGTGGGCGCAAACACGGCAGCGCCGCCTCGCCTTTGCATTGCCGAATCACTTGGATTCTCCAAAGCAGCGGGGGCATAAACGCCACAGCGGAAGCCACCAAGGAACGGCTGAAGAACCGACTGAACTTTGCCCGCTGACATGCGGCCCCCAGCCATTCAAGTGGGGCAATTAAATCCGACGATGCAGCATGGCTAGCGAGGTCCTTTCCCGTTTGGTAGACCCACGGTGCAGTCCACGCTCCCAGCAGCAATGCGGACAAAGCCCATAATGCGACGGCTCCTGCCTCTGATTTAAAAAAACGTTTCAAGAGAAGGATGTGTAAAGATCTTCTGTCCTGATGTCCAGACATCTTCGAAAATCGCCGCTGCAAGCGCAAAAAAAACCGCTGGGGATCACCCAGCGGTCCTTGAAAAAATCGCACGGGTCAGAGAGAGCGCAGCGTCGATTTGATGGCCTCGAAGTCGGGCAGGTCCTTCGGGTGCTCTTGAACCTCGGCGTATTGAACGATGCCGGCCTTATCGATGACGAAGGCCGAACGCTTGGGCACACCGCCCATGATGAGGTTTTTCTCGGGCAAGAACTGCTCGTACGCGACGCCGTAGGCCTCAGTCGCCGTGTGTTCGTAATCGCTGAGCAGGGTGATGGTGATGCCCTCCTTTTTCGCCCAAGCATCTTGCGCGAATGGATTGTCGCCGGAAATGCCTAGAACCTTGGCATCGAGCGCATCGTATTCCGAAATCCCGTTAGAGATGTCGCAGAATTCGGCAGTGCAAACGCCGGTGAAGGCCATCGGCACAAACAGCAGTACGATGTTGGATTTGCCGATGAGGTCGCTCAGCGTGACCAACTCGGGGCCGTTAGCAGTGAGAGTGACGAGAGTGAAATCTGGGGCTTTGTCGCCGACTTTAATGGACATGATGGATTCGAGGTTGTTTGAAGTGAGGTCGGCATTGTAGAACGTGTTAGCGGGATATGTCATATGAATTTTCAGAATTTGGTCAGCACCTCGGATGCGGCAGCGGAATCGAGGAGCTGATGGACGATCTCGGCCACGCTCTCGCGAGTGGCGGGCCGGACCTGAAAATGCTCGGCGGTGGGCAGCCTGCGCGTATTCCCGAGATGAACGCAGTCTGGCGACAGCGGCTTGAGGAGCTGATGACGGAGCCCGGCGGGCTCGATCGTGCGCTCACGTCCTATGACCCGCCTCGCGGAAATCCATATTTTCTGCAGGCGATCGCACAGCTTTTCCGCGACACCTTCGGCTGGGAGATTGGCTCGGAAAACGTCGCCGTCACCAGCGGCGGGCAGACGGCTTTCTACTTTCTGTTCAATCTTCTGGCCGGTCAGATGCCCGACGGCAGCCACCGAAAAATTTTGCTGCCGCTGGTTCCCGAATACATCGGATATGCGAACCAAGGTGTCAGCGGCGACCTGTTCCGTGCCGTGACGCCGCTGATCGAAAAAACCGGCGCGCACGAATTCAAGTATCGCGTCGATTTCGATCGACTCGAAGTCACGCCGGACATCGCCGCGATCTGCGCCTCGCGGCCTACCAATCCGACGGGCAATGTTTTAACCGACGATGAAGTCGCCCGACTTTCCGCCATTGCCAAACAGCACGGTATTCCGCTGATCATCGACAACGCGTATGGCGCGCCGTTTCCCGGAATCATCTTCGCCGAGGCGACTCCGTTTTGGGAGAGCCATGCCGTCCTCTCCTTCAGTCTCTCCAAACTTGGCCTGCCCGGAACTCGCACGGGCATCGTCATTGGTCCGCCGGAAATCATCCGCGCGCTGGGCTCGATGAGTGCCATCGCCGGACTTTCCAACCCGAACATTGGCCAACAAATCACCCTTCCCCTGATCCAATCCGGCGAGATCCTGCGGCTCAGCCGCGAGGTGGTCCGGCCGTTCTACGAGGGAAAATGCCAGCTCGCCCGCCAAGCGGCCATCGAGGCATTCGGCGACGACATCGAATGGTTCATGCACCGCAGCGAGGGCGCGCTGTTCCTCTGGCTCTGGTTTCCCGGGCTGCCCATCACCTCACAGGAGCTCTATCAGCGGCTGAAGGCGCGCAAAGTTTTGGTCATTCCCGGCCAGCACTTTTTCTTCGGTCACGACGATCCCGACTGGCCGCACCGCCACGAATGCATCCGCGTTTCCTATGCGATGGACGAAGCCGTCGTGCGCGACGGCCTGAGCATCATCGCCGAAGAGGTGCGCAAGGCATCGAGGTAGGATCGCTCAATGCGCGGCGAGCCAGTTAGGCCCGGTGCCCGCAGCGACCTCAATCGGAACGCCATGCGGCAGCGGCAGCGCGGTTTTCATGATCGTGAGAATTTGGGGAACCAGCTCCTCTTGTTCGTCGAGCGCGAGATCGAAGACCAGTTCGTCGTGCACCTGCAGCAGCATCTTCGTCTGGTACGACTTTTCCCGTAATAAGGCTGCGACGCGGATCATCGCGAGTTTGATCATGTCGGCCGCCGTGCCTTGGATCGGCGTGTTGATGGCGGAGCGCTCGGCGTTGCCGCGGAGGTTTTGGTTGCCCGAGCTGAGGTCGGGGAAGTAGCGGCGGCGTCCGCTGATCGTTTCGACATAACCGGCTTCACGAGCTTCATTGACCGTGCGATCCATGAACTCGCGGATCGCCGGGTACTCGCGGAAATAGGCGTCGATGACGTTCGCCGCCTCGGTGCGCGGGATCGCCAGGCGTTGGCTCAGACCAAAGGCCGAGATGCCATAGATGATGCCGAAGTTCACCATCTTCGCCGTGCGTCGCATGTCGGAGGTGACGTTTTCGGGCTCCACCGTGAACACCTTCGCGGCGGTGATGGTGTGAATATCCGCATCGTTTTGGAAGGCCTCGATCATCGTCGCATCCTGTGAAAGCGCCGCCATCACGCGGAGTTCGATCTGCGAATAGTCGCACGACAGCAGGAGGAAGTGCGGAGTTCGGAGTGCGGAGTGCGGAGTGGAAGAATCGCGTGGGACGAAAGCCTTGCGAATTTTGCGGCCCGCTTCGGAGCGGACGGGGATGTTTTGCAGGTTCGGATCCGACGAAGCGAGGCGGCCGGTGGCGGCGACGAGCTGGTGGAAATGGGTGTGAATGCGCCCGGTCTCAGCGACGATGTGGGTCGGCAGCGCGTCGAGATAGGTGGACTTCAGTTTGCTTGCTTCCCGCCAACCGAGAATGTCGGTGATGATCGGGTGTTTGCCTTCGAGCGTGGCGAGCGTTTGTTCGTCGGTTTTGTATTGGCCGGTTTTGGTCTTCTTCGCCTTGCCCGCGAGCGCCAAGTGGTCGAACAGAATTTCGCCTAACTGTTTCGGCGAGGCGATGTTGAACGAACGGTCCGCGTGGTGGTGGATGGACTTGGCATAGTCGTCGATCTGGATTTGCAGTTCGTCGCCGATAATGCCCAGCGCCGCGGGATCGATGGCGATGCCTTCCATTTCCATCGCCACCAGCA
>CAJXYV010000022.1 GCA_913063525.1 uncultured Verrucomicrobiota bacterium | reverse complement strand
CGCTCCTTGAGAAGCTTGACGCGCTCGAAGCGCTTGAGGACGGAACGTTTGCCGCCGACGGTGGCGTTGGACTTGAGGCTATTGTGCTTGGACATCTCGGATATGAGGTTGAAATTGGCGGGGAGGCGAAAACTAGGGGCGACTTTGGCCGCTGGCAACCCGAAAAAGGAGAAAATTCACGCGCGGTACGCATGGCGCTGCCGCAGCACCGGTTGCAGCGCCGCCGGCGGATTGCAAATGCGTGCGATCAAGTCGTCCCAGATGTCTTGTCCCTTCAGGATTTCCACCTCGATCCTCAGGAAATAAATCGGCACGTCGATCGAGGTGGGGCGGGGGAATCGCACCGCGTCTTTTTCCGTCGTCACGATCAGTTCCATGTCCCGCTCCACGCAGCGCTGCATGAAAACGTCCGCTTCTTTGCGCGAAAATCGGTAGTGATCCGCAAAACGCCGCCGGATCTCCACCCGCGCGCCCAGTCGTTCCAGCGATCCTTCAAATGCCTCGGGCACTGCAATCGCGCTGATCGCGCCCACCCACTTGTCCTTGAGAAACTCCAGCGGCTGACGTTCCCGCGTGAAAACGTCTTCCAGATGAATCGGCCCGTGGGTGCACTCGATGATCTCCGCCGTTCGGTTATAGCGGCGGATCCGCGCGATCAGCGCCTCATTGGAGGTGCCGTTACACTTGGTGATCAGAATGTAACTCGCGCGGCGCAGGTTTTTCGGCGGCTCGCGCAGGGTTCCCCGCGGCAGCAAGGCTTCCGTCCCGAAAGGGGAACTCGCGTCCACCAGCACGATGTCGATCGAGTGCGCCAGATCCAGATACTGCATCCCGTCGTCAAGCAACAGCGTGTCGGAACCCAGCTGGCCGACGGCAAACAGCCCGCCTTTTACGCGGTTCTTGTCCACCACCACTGCCACGCCATCCAGATTGCGCGCCAGCATGAATGGTTCGTCGCCGGCGTACTTGGAATCCAGCAACAGCGCACTGCCCGTCGAGACCACCTTCGGCATCCTTTCGCTCGGGATCGCCTCTCCTTTGGCGTTCTGCCATCGCTGCGGCCGATCCAGCTTTTTGCTCTTGTAGCCGCGGGAAAGAATCGCCACCCGTCGCCCTCGATCGCGCAGACTACTGGCCAGCAATTCCACCACCGGAGTTTTGCCCGTGCCGCCCACCGTGATGTTGCCAATGGCCACGACTTGCGTGCCCAAGTGGTGCTGTTTTTTCCAGCCACTGCGGTAGCGCCAAATCCGGATTTGCACGATCCCCCGAAAGGCTCCGGAAAGTGCGCTCATCGAAAATCGCATCAGCGCCGCGCGAAAGCCCTTGGCGCGACCGAAAATCACATCCGCTCCCCAGCGTTCGAGCTCTTCGATTTGTTCCTTCATCGTCTGGCAGGAACATGTTCCGCTTCCCTACCCACGATCAAGCGCCAAACCTTCGCGCGCTCGCCAGTTTCAGAGCAATCCTTGCTCGCGCAGGGCTTCTTCGACCTCGTTGTAATGCGGTGCGACGATCCCCGCATCGCGGATCCGTTGAATCTTACGGCGCACGCCGACCTTGCTTTTGGGGCCAGTGACCAGGCTGGTCACTCCACCAACGACAAAAGGCAACAGCGCGGCGACGCCCAGCGCGCCCAGTCCGAACCCGATCCCGCGCCGTGCGCCGCGGTGCATCATGTCACCCAGCAGCAAGCCCGCCGCTGCGCCCAAAAGTGCCGGTGCGGTCAAGGCGCTGTTTTCGATCCACGGTGCAGTCGTTTCGGAATACTCGTCTGTCATGGCCGAGTCCTATTCCTTTTCAGCGGCCACGACAACTCTGGAATATAAAAATGTGCGAGCGGGTCGATGGCGGCGTGACCGCGCGAAAATCGGCGGAGCCACCGAAATTCCATCAACCGCCGCCAAGCTCCATGCGCCGCCGACCATGGATCGTGCCGGAAAATCGCCCCATTCCGACGGCTCCCAGACCCGATCGGCGATAAATCGGCGAAGAATTGCGAAAAAATCCATTTACCACTTGCCAGCACCCGGGGGTCTGCTAAATCACCCGCCCCGCGGAGTCGCCAGAGCAGTCTGGACGCCCTCCCGTGGTCACGCGAAATCACGCACAATCATGGCACGTATCCTAGGCATTGAAATTCCCAATGAGAAGCGCATCGAAGCTTCTCTGCCCTACATGTTCGGCATCGGTCGCCCTACGGCGGCCAAGATCCTTGAACACGCAGGAGTCGACCCCAACATCCGCACCGGACAACTCAGCGAAGAACAACTCGTTCGCATCGCTCAAGTGATCACGTCCGAGTCCATCATCGTTGAAGGCGACCTCCGCCGTGAACGTCAATCTCAGCTCAAGCGTCTCACTTCCATCAACTGCTACCGTGGCATCCGCCACAAGCGCGGTTTGCCGGTCCGTGGTCAACGTACCCGTACCAATGCCCGCACTCGCAAGGGCAAGAAGAAGACGGTGGGCGTGAAGAAATAATTTTCCGTAATATTCATGTCTGAAGAAACCAACCAAGAAGCTGCCGTAGAGTCGGCAGTTGAGCCCGTAGCAGCTCCAGCACCCGCCACCACTCCTGCTCCTGAAGCGGCCGCCGCCTTTGATGGCGCAGCCAAGAAGGATGTCAAACGCGACATCTTCGCCGAGATCGGCGGAGGCGAGGAAGAAATCAAGATTCACAAAGCCAAGGGCTCGAAGAACATCGCTCGCGGTGTCGTTCACGTGACCGCGACTTTCAACAACACCCTCGTCAGCGTGACGGACCCAAGTGGCAATGCTATTGGTTGGTCGAGCGCCGGCAAGATGGGCTTCAAGGGTTCCCGCAAGAGCACGGCCTACGCCGCTCAAGTGGTTTCGCAAGATGCCTGCCGCCAAGCCATGGGCCACGGCCTCAAGGAAGTCGACGTCCGCGTCAAGGGTCCAGGCTCCGGCCGTGAATCCGCAGTGCGTGCCGTTCAAGGTCTCGGTCTGGAAATTCTTTCGATCCGCGACGTGACACCAATCCCACACAACGGTTGCCGCCCTAAAAAGGCTCGCCGCGTCTAATCCAACTTTTTCAGAAACTTTACCATGGCACGTTATACAGGTCCACGCGCAAAGATCAGCCGCCGCTTCGGTGTCTCCCTCTTTGGTCCATCCAAGGCATTTGAACGCCGCAACTTCCCACCAGGCCAGCACGGTGTGCGCGCCGGTCGTAAGAAGAAAAGTGAATACTCCGTCGCTCTCGGCGAAAAGCAAAAGCTTCGTTTCCAATACGGTGTGCTCGAGAAGCAGTTCCGTGGTTACTACGAAGAAGCTGCCCGCCGTCGCGGTGTTACGGGTGTGATCTTGCTCCAACTTCTCGAAACTCGTCTCGATAACGTCGTTTATCGTGCAGGTTTCGGCAACAGCCGCCAAGCAGCTCGTCAATCCATCAACCACGGCCACATCCTCGTGAATGGCCGCACCGTTGACATCGCCAGCTTCCAAGTGAAGCCAGGTGACGTGATCAAGGTCGGAGCCCGCCCTTCCTCACAACAACTGGTGAACCGCATGACCGACCTCACGCAGGCCATGCCGATCAAGGATTGGCTCAGTGTCGATAAGGACAAGCTCGAAGCCACGGTTTCGCGCATTCCAGATCGCGCCGACATCGACCCGCTTGTCAACGAGCAGCTCATCGTCGAGCTTTACTCCCGCTAATTTCGGCTCACGCCAAATCAGTCTTCAACAAAAACGTCTGGACGCGAGTCCAGGCGTTTTTTGTGGCGTGAAGAGAAAAGGCGGCAGCCTCCGCCGTCAGCGATTGGTAAACCGCCACACGTCCAGCGTTTCGCCTTTGCTGCACACTTTCGGTGATTCGTCGATCACGCCGCGGCTCAGCCAGCCGCCGTTCCATTCCACCCAGTGGGCGCGTCCCGGTGCCATGAACGAGCCGGTGTTGATCACCTGTCTGCCTTTTCGCCGCCAACTGCCTTCGCGATGGAAGTGGCCGATGACGAGAAACTCCGCGTTCGGGAAATAAGTGTCGCAGAATGTTGCGCCGGCATTCGGCTGAACGAACCACGCATCGATCATTTTGACCGCTCGTCGCGGCGGAATGACCGCATCCCACGCGCGGAGGAGAATGTTGCGACCCGTCGGATACTCGACCGAGCACAACTCACGAGCGATCTTACGCGCCACCCGCAGCCGCTCTTCCACCTCGTGGTCGGCGCGCGGATGTTCGTCCCACAGTTCCATCACCCGCGCGCCGCGGACGAGGATCTCCCGCTTCCAAGGCGACCCGTCGAACAACAGCGCATCGCCGTGGGTGATGATGATTCGCCCGCCTGCCAACTCCACCCAGCCGGGGCCCACCCAACCGGGATCGTGGTTGCCCGAAAGGAAAATCGCCTCCGCGCCCTCTTCGCGGCAGAGCTTTTGCAAGTCCGCCAGCATCGCCGTCGAACGTTCCAGAAACGGCCGAGCCAGTTCCTGCCACGTGTCGCCGTTGAAAATCACCGTCCCCGCGCCGGCGATCAAGGGCCGCAGCGCCTCGACCTGCTCGATCCGAGAAATCTTGTGGCCCAGATGCAGGTCGGACAACACCCGCACCGGCTCATTCACTCGCCACCCGGCGCTGGCGCACCGCCTCGAATAAGCACACTCCCGTCGCCACCGAAACATTCAAGCACTCGACCTTGCCCTTCATCGGGATCGACGCCAGGAAATCGCAGTTTTCCTCCGTCAGGCGGCGGATGCCCTTGTCTTCCGAGCCCATCACCAGTGCCAGCGGGCCAGTCAGATCCAGCGAGTAGATCGACTTCGACTTCGCGTGGTCCGAGGTGCCGACCAGCCATAGCCCTGCGGCCTTAAGTTTTTCCATCGTCCGGGCGAGATTGGTCACTTGGGCGAACGGCACGTGATCCGCCGCGCCCACCGAAATGCGGCGCACCGTTTCGGTGATTCCCACCGCCTTGTCCTTCGGCGCGACCACGGCGTGCACGCCTGCACCATCCGCCGTGCGGAGGATTGCGCCCAGATTGTGAGGGTCTTGCACACAATCGAGAATTAAAATGAACGGCACCTTGTGGTGGGCGACGATCGCCATCAAGTCGTCCTCGTCCAGCGAGGGGACGATGTTTTCCGCCGCTTGCACGTGGCGGTTATCGCGTGCCTGTTTGTTGAGCGCGCCGTGGGATTGGGCAAATCGAGGTTTCATCGCGGAAAGTTTTGATCCGCCAGCCCCGCTGAGTCCAGCGCGATGAATTCGGATTTCAGCTGGGCAATGACTGGTGATTGCCAGGCAACGACTAGTGATTGCCAGGCCACGACTGGTGATTGCCACGCCACGACTGGTGATTGCCAGGCCACGACGAGTGATTGCCAGGCCACGACGAGTGATTGCCAGGCCACGACGAGTGATTGCCACGCCGCGACTGGTGATTGCCTTGCATTCGCATGGAGTTCCTGGCTTCAGCCGGTCTTCAATCCCTGCCGAAAACCGGATAAATCCGGAACTCCGGACGCATCAAAAATACCTTGTCGGGCCTCATTTGAGTTGCACTTCCTGAATTTTCAGTATTTATTGAAAATTATGAACGCGGCAGCCGACAGGCTCAAACAAGCGCGCGACGAGTTTGTGGCCCAGTGGGGCGCGCTCGGCACGCAGTGGGGGATCAACCGGACGATGGCGCAAATCCACGCGCTGCTGATGATCACGCCGGAACCGATGACGACCGACGAGGTGATGCAGGAGCTGGAAATCAGTCGCGGCAATGCCCATTCCAACCTCAAGGAGCTGGTCGCGTGGGGCTTGATCCGGGTGGTGGTGAAAAAGGGTGAGCGCCGCGAGTTCTTCGAGGCCGAGAAGGACGTCTGGCAGATTTTCATCATCGTCGCCCGCGAGCGGAAGCGCCGCGAGATCGAGCCCGCACTAGCGATTCTCCACAAGTGCGCGGAGGAAAGCCGGGAAATCGACACGCCCGATGGCCACGCTTTTCACAAGCAAATGCGCCAGCTCGAAGAGTTTGTCGGGTTTACCTCGAAGATGGCGGACCAGATTTCTTCGATGAAACACGGGCTGGCGCTGCAACTGGCGGCGAAACTGCTTGGCTGATTTTGACCACTCAAACGATTTTTTGACCATGAATCCGGTGATTGTGATACTTGGTGCCAATGGTTTCCTTGGCCGTTACCTGACCCGCCACTTTGCCCGCAACGGCAAGGAGGTGGTGGCCATCGCCCGCAGCCGCGAAGGCTGGAGCGGCGACGGCATGTTTCTGGAGTGGGATGGCAAAACCTCAGGCCCCTGGGCGCTCGCGCTGGAAGGGGCGGAGGCGGTCATCAACCTTAGCGGCCGCAGTGTGAACTGCCGCTACACGCCGGAAAACCGCCGGCAGATCGTCGATTCCCGCGTCGATTCCACCCGCGTCATCGGCCAGGCGATCGCCGCCTGCAAGGTGCCGCCGAAGAATTGGCTCAATGCCAGCACCGCGACATGGTACCGCCACGCGGAAGACCGGCCGCAGAATGATTGGCTCGGCGAGCCGGGCACGGGATTTTCCTGCGAGGTGGCGCAGGCGTGGGAAGACGCATTTTTTGGCGCGGATGTGCCGGCGGCGACGCGCAAACTCGCGCTGCGGATCGGCATGGTTTTGGCCAACGAGGAGGCGACGGTCTATGATGTGCTGCGCAAACTCAGCGCCCGCGGCCTCGGCGGGGCGATGGGCAGCGGCAAACAGCGTGTCAGCTGGATCCACATGGAGGATTTCCTGCGCGCCGTGGATTTTGCGATCAACGACCCGTTTCTCGACGGCACGATCAACGTCACTGCACCGGAATTCCCGAGCAATCGCGAGTGGATGCAGACTTTCCGCGAGGCGGTGGGCATGCCGATCGGTCTGCCTGCGGCCCGCTGGATGTTGGAAATCGGCGCGCGGCTGATGGGCACCGAGCCCGAACTGGTGCTGAAAAGCCGCTGGGCTGATCCCGTGCGCCTGCGCGACGCGGGGTTCCGCTGGCACTGGGGCAGCAGCGTCGACGCGGTGGCCAATCTGCACGCCCGCCGCGGGCTTTCGGGTTTTTTCCGCCCCGCCTCCACCCGTAGCTGCGGCGCCCGCAGCTGGCTACCGGCGGTCACCCGCTGATCGCGGTTGGAGTGTTCGCTAAATCTTCGCGATTGCTTGATGTTGCGCAAGTTCGCAACGAATTTCGGGCTTTTTTCGATTTTGTAACTTGCTTGTTTTCAGTGGTTTTTAATATGTTAGACCCAGTAGTGGCGTTTTCAATTTGCCCCAAGCTGGATTTTGGCCTAGAACGTGCAGACATTGCCTTGCGCGAGTGAAAACTCACACCCCTTTCTTCAAGCATGATTTATCGATCCCTTTATTTGACCGCGCTCGCGCTGGTTGCGGCGTTGTTTACTAGCTGCGGCAGCACTGGCTCTGGTTCATTCGCCAAAATGTCGCTCAATTCGTTCTCCGGATTCTACGCAAACCGCGAAAGCTTCAATCTTCCTCCCGTTTCTGCAGCCGCCATGGCGGCCACCGCTGGCAAGCCGCGCGACAAACACAAAATGCCGGTCTACGCCTTCAGCGACCGCAGCCGCGTCGTCCGCACCACCGCCTACACCAGCAGCGAGTCGGACCACCTGATCTACGGCGACAAAAACGCCACCGGCACCGTTCTCCGCTACAACAACCGCGTCCGCAGCGCCGCCGCCGACTGGTCGTTCTATCCGGTGGGAACCACCTTCCGCATCCGCGGCTTGCCCTACCTCTATGTGGTCGATGACTACGGCTCCGCGCTGTTAGGCACTGGCACCGTCGATATCTACAAGCCGACCAAGGACATCATGAACGTCTGGGGCACCCGCAAGGTCGAGATCACCGTCGTCCAGTGGGGTTCCTTCACCCGCAGCGCCGAGCTCCTGCGCCAGCGCACCGGTTACGAGCATTGCCGCAAGATGCTGGCAAACATCATCCGCCAGCGGCCTGACCTCCGCAGCGTCGCCAAGCTCTAACCAAGCGTCTCGTCTTTCCCCAAGGCCCGCCCGTTCACTCGGTCGGGCCTTTTTCATTCAGTCATTCAGCTGTGGGCTTGGAGCTGATGGAAGTGCCAGCGGATTTCCTCTTCGTAACTGTGGAGCGACGGGTAGGTGGTCTTGGTCTCAATCCGTTTTAGTCCTTCGCCTAACCGTTCTGCAGGGAGCAGTTCCTGAAAGTCTAACATCGCACCGATGAGTAGCGCAGTGTCTTTTAGCTGCATGAGACGCCCGCGGAAAAATACCACGCTGGCCGAGGAGAGTGATGCCCGCAAGCGGTTCGGTTCATTCCAGAAAAAGAAATCGAGGCGAAATTCGGGCACCGTTTCGTAATGATGCTCTCGCTCCAGACGTGATTCCCATTCTCTGCTTGAGGCTCGGTGTGGTCCCAGCACAATGTCGGAAACCATCTTTTTCTGCGTGAGAAACCCGCCAGCGATAAAGACGAGATCGTCCTTCGAGCGCCGCTGCAGCCGCCCCATGCTGTCCGAAAATTGCAATGCGCCGTCCTGGATGTCGATCCGCTGAATCGTAAATGGTTCGTGTAGCACGGGCAGTAAATCATCTGCCACGACCTCGGTCGGAAAGCCGCGCCGCAGGAGTTCCGCTTGAAAAGCCAGCGCCTCGCCGAGCGGCAAATCGGAAACCACGATGCCGAAAAGATCGCGTTGCAGGTGGGCGCAATCCGCGCGTGACAGTGATGGGATCACATCCGAAGCGTCTTCCAACGAGTTGCGGTCGATGCTCTGGTCCAGGGAAATTTGCAGCAGGCTGAAGGTCGACATGGGAGCGGATCTTGGCTGCCAGACGAGGGAGAAAAGTTCTCCGGTTTGCTCAGCGCTTGCGGATCAGCATGAACTCATTGCCGTCCGTGTCAAAACACATCGCGAGGTGGGGCGCTTCGCCATCTTCCTCGGCGGGTTCGCGGACCAGGCCGCCGCCGCGGGCTAACACTTCGGCGGCACCGCTGACGACATCGGCCACTTGGAAGCTGATGCCCGTCCACGTACGCTTGCCTTCGCCGCCACCGTGGATGCCGAGGATTGCCCCCGCCACATCCAGTTCGGTCATGGTGTTGGAGGATCGGGCGATCGTTGCGCCGAAGGTCTCCTGATAGAAACGGGTCGCCCGCGCCAAGTCGGCTGCCCAGATGACATACTTGACGCGTTCGACGAGCATTTTTCAGTAGGCGAAGATTTCGCCTTCCTTGAAGAAGCGCTTCAGTTCGGCCTGGGCGGCTTCGACGGAATCGGAAGCGTGGCAGACGTTGCGCATCTTCGCGTCGGCATCCTTGAAGCCAAAGTCGCCGCGGATCGTGCCAGCGGCTGCGATCATCGAATCGGTTGGGCCTAGCAGATCGCGGACGCGGGTGATCACGTTCTCACCTTCAAGGGCGAGGGCGATGACAGGAGTCTCCTGCATGAAGCCGCGGACCGATGGGAAAAACGGCTTGTCGGCGATGTGCGAGTAGTGCTCGGCGAGGATTTCATCGCTGAGGTGCATCATCTTGATGCCGCGGATCACGAAGCCTTCCGCTTGGAAGCGCGAGAGAACTTGTCCGGCGAGATTTTTGGCAATCGCGTCGGGCTTGAGTAGAATGAGAGTGGTTTCGGAAGACATGGGGAGGCGAATTAGTGTTGTATCTTGTTTTGTGCAAGCCTTTTGGCGCCGCAGATTAGCCGTGGCCGTTGGCGATGCGGGAGAACTTTTCGTCGATGAACGAAAGCACCAGTTCTTCGACGGCCTCATTTTTGAGGCGATCGACGACGTCCACCGAGAAACCTCGGGCGATGAGCTGGCGCGCGTTGCCGGGATCGATGCCGCGGGCGCGGAGGTAGAAGATTTCCTCGTCGCTGATCTGGGAGGAGGTGCTGCCGTGGGAGCACTTCACTTGGTCGGCGTTGATTTCGAGACCGGGCATGGAGTTGGCCTCGCAGGTGTCGCTCATCAACAGATTGCGGCAAGTCTGATAGGCGTCGGTGTGGTGCGCGTTTTCATCGACGAAGATCAGCCCGGAGAAAATAGTACGAGAGTCGTCGTAGAGCGAGTTTTTGTACAACAAGTCCGAGTAGGCCCCTTCCGAAACGTGGTGTTGGAAGGTGCGCTGGTCGTACTCCTGCTCGTGGGCGGGGATGGAAACCGAGAGCATGTCCGAGCGCGAACCGGAGCCTTCGAGGCGGGAAAGCGACTCGTTGCGGGCCCATGCGGCGCCCGTGTTGAGGATGAAGCCGGTCGTCGATGCATCGCGGGCCGCCGCGGTTTCGTTGATCTGGATGACGCGGGAGACTTCGTTAAACGCTTGGATGGCGATGTAATCGAGCCGCGAGTTTGGGCCTGCGCTGAGGTCATTGAAGGCGATGGCGAGGCCGGGTTGCACCGCATCGGCGGAGCGGAAGATGTCGACCACGCGGACTTTCGAACTCTTGCCGGTGACAATCAAGGTGTGGGGGAAGATGACGGTGTTTTCACCCGAGATCCAGTGGTGCACTTCGATCGTGCCTTCGACTTCCAGATGGTCGGCGACGTGAACGAACAGGCCATTGGTCAGCGACGCTTCGTGCAGCGCGGCAAACTTGGCCGAGCCGAGGCGCGTCTGCTGCTTCATGAAATGCGCCTGCACCAAATCGCTGTGCGAAACGAGTGCCTCGGCCAGCGGCAGGCAGATCACGCCTTCAGGCAGGTTCGAATCGACGTGAACCAGCTCGTCGTTGACAAAAATCAACTTGGCGGCGGGCGCGGCGAGACCGGTCGAGCGCGCGATCAAGACATTGGCATGGCTAGCGGGGGCCTTGCGGAAGGCCGAGAAGTCGAGCTGTTTGATGCTGGAGAAACGCCAGTTTTCATCGCCGCGCTTCGGCGCGGGAGTGGCGAGGAACCGCTGCCAAGCGGACTGTTGGCGGTCGGCAAACCAGGCAGGCAAGTAGGCGGGAGTTTCCGGAGCGGTGGTCAACATGGAAGGTGGTAAATCGAGGGTGAGGCTCATCGAAAAAGTAGAATCGGATTACGGGGTTTGGAATGGGGTGCGATCAGCCGACGCTGCCTTCCATCTCAAGGTCGATGAGGCGTTTGAGCTCGACGGAGTATTCCATTGGGAACTCGCGGACGAGGTCGTTGATGAAGCCGTTGACGGCGAGAGACATCGCTTGGCCTTGGTTGAGGCCGCGCTGTTGCATGTAAAAAAGCATGTCTTCGGAGACTTGGCTAACGGATGCCTCGTGCTGGGTCGCGTGGCGGTTGCCCTTCACGGTGATGGCTGGGTACGTGTCGGTGCGGCTGTGGCTGTTGATCAGCAGGGCGTCGCACTCGGTGTTGTTTTTGCAGCCTTTGAGATGTTTCGGGATGTGAACTTGGCCACGGTAGGTCGAGCGCCCTTCGCCGACGGAGATCGACTTGGAAACGACGTTCGAGGTCGTGTCATCGGCGGCGTGGATCATCTTGGCCCCCGTGTCTTGGTGCTGGCCGGTGTTGGCAAGGGCGATGGAGATGACCTCACCGCGGGCGCGTTTGCCCTTCATGATGACGCCGGGGTATTTCATCGTCAGGCGCGAACCGATGTTGCAATCGATCCAACGGACTTCCGCGTCTTCCATCGCGATGCCGCGTTTGGTGACGAGATTGAAAACGTTCGACGACCAGTTTTGCACGGTGACGTATTGGATCTTCGCGCCTTTGAGGGCGACGAGTTCAACGACCGCCGAGTGCAAAGTGGCGGTCTCGAATTTCGGCGCGGTGCAGCCTTCCATGTACATCAGCTCGGAACCTTCATCGGCGATGATGAGCGTGCGCTCGAACTGACCGAAGTTTTCCGAGTTGATGCGGAAGTAGGCTTGCAGCGGCTGTTTGAGCTTCAGGCCTTTTGGAATATAGATGAACGAGCCGCCCGAGAAGACGGCCGAGTTCAGCGCGGAGAATTTGTTGTCTCCGGTCGGGATGACCTTGCCAAACCACGGACGGAAAATCTCCTCGTGCTCCTTCAGGCCTTCGGTCGAGTTGCAGAAGATGACGCCTTGTTTGGTGAGTTCTTCTTTGACGTTCGAGTAAGCGGCTTCCGAGTCAAACTGGGCTTCGACACCCGCGAGGAAGGCGCGCTCCTGTTGGGGAATGCCGAGGCGTTCGAAGGTTTCCAAAACATCGGCGGGCACATCTTCCCACGAACGCTTCGGCTTTTCGCCGTCGGAGAGATAGTAGCGGATCACGTCGAAGTCGATGCTCTCCAAATCCTTGGTCGCCCAGTTGGTGGGCATCGGCTTGTCTTGGAATACTTTGAGCGCCTTGTGGCGGAACTCGCGCACCCAGTCGGGATCGTTTTTGACGTCGGAAATATAGTCGACCGTCTTCGAGCTCAGCCCGCGGCCGGCGTCAAACTTGTTGCGCTCGGGGAACGTGAAGTCGCCCTTCGTGCGATCGATGTCGATCGCTTCGCGGGTTTCGTGATCCAGAACGTCGGTGGTGTCGTAGGACATGGTGGTGAACAGTTAGTTTAATTAAGCTAGGGCGGGTTCCTTGAGGAACTCGTAGCCGTCTTTTTCGAGTTCGTGGGCGAGCTCGGGGCCGCCGGAACGGACGATGCGGCCTTCCGCCATCACGTGCACGTAGTCGGGCTTGATGTAGTCGAGCAGGCGCTGATAGTGGGTGATCAGGAGGAATCCGCGATCGGGCGAACGCATGAGGTTGACGCCCTTGGCGACGATTTTGAGCGCGTCGATGTCGAGACCCGAGTCGGTCTCGTCGAGGATCACGTACTCGGGCTCAAGCATCATGAGCTGGAGGATTTCGTTGCGCTTCTTTTCGCCGCCGGAGAATCCCTCGTTCACGGCGCGGGCGGTGAACTTGCGATCCATCTCCAGGATGTCCATTTTCGAGTAGAGGTTCTTGTAGTAGGCGACGGCGTCGATTTCCTCGCCCTTCGGCAGACGGGCCTGCAGCGCGGCGCGGATGAAGTTGGCATTCGAAACGCCGGGAACTTCGGATGGGTATTGGAAGGCCAAGAAAATGCCGTCGCGCGAACGCTCGTCCACTGACTTGCCGAGAATCTCTACCCCGTCCTGAGTCACCGAGCCTGATGTCACGATGTAACCTTCGTGGCCGGCGATCACCTTCGAGAGCGTGGATTTGCCCGAGCCGTTCGGGCCCATGATGGCGTGGACTTCACCCTTCGGGATCGTAAGGGTGACGCCTTTGAGGATTTCGGTGCCGTCTTCGAGAGTGGCGTGGAGGTCTTGGATATGGAGGCTCATTGGTGGAAAAGTAGAAATTGCAAAGTGGAAAGCTGAAATTAGGGAGTGGTGAGTTTGCCGCGTAGCGTGATTTCGATGTCGTCGATCACCGCGCCGGGCGGCAGGTTCAGGACGTCTGCCAGATTGATGCCGGGCTTGAAATCCACGTCGTGGATCACGCCGGTCGCCGCGTCGTGGAAGTGGCCGTGTTCGTTGAGGTTCGGGCAGTAGCGCGACGACTCACGGTCGAAGTTCACCTGACGGATGATCCCGTGCTGCACCAGCGCTTCGAGGCAGTTGTAAACCGTGGCCAGCGAGATGTGCGGCAAGCGGTCCTTCACCCGCATAAAGACGTCGTTTGCCGTCGGGTGGTTCCGCTCCAGCTGGAGAATCCGGTAAACCTCCTGCCGCTGCCGCGTCATCCGCAGCCCCGAGATCTCGTCTGGGATCTCGATTTCAGCAGAATTGTCGGGTGTGTGGCTGACCATCGCGGCGGCAACCTAGGCGCACGCTGCCCAATATCAAGAACTATTCTAATTATTGATCGTGCGAGTGCCCTGCGCTTCAGGAAATTTCAACCGCAGATGGACGTTAATGGACGCAGATGGAAGAGGGATGAAAGATGGGGCTGCTTGTTTTTCATAGGCGCACACTGCTTTATCTCTTTTCATCTGCGTGAATCCTGTTCATCTGCGGTTTAAAATCCAAATCTGAGACACATACGAATGCGGAGTGCCTCTGTTCTTCCATTTCGTTCTTCGCACTCCGCATTCGAAACTCAGCTCACGGCGATTTTAACTCTTGGACAGGGTGAGGGGAATGTGGTGGCATTTTTTTGCCCGAAGCGCTTTGTACAAATGGCAGTACGATTTTTTTCGGGGATGTTTTAAACGCGGATCAACCCATTAACCCTTCAAATGCTCTTGCGGTCCTTGCTTCGACAAAAATGGATTTTACCGCTGCTGCTAGTTGCCGCAGTGGTGCTGGCTTATCTGCCAGTCTGGCATGCGGGTTTCATCTGGGATGACGATGGACACGTGACCAAGCCGGAGCTGCGGTCGCTGCACGGGCTGGCGCGCATCTGGATCGAGCCAGGTGCGTCGCAACAATACTACCCGGTCGTGCACAGCGTTTTTTGGCTGGAGCACCGGATTTGGGGCGATGCTCCGCTCGGCTATCACTTGGTCAACGTCCTGCTGCACGCCGCGTGTGCGCTGTTGCTGGTCAAAGTCCTTCGCCGGCTCGAGGTGCCGGGGGCCTGGCTGGCGGGGGCGGTCTTTGCGTTGCACCCAGTGCATGTCGAGACCGCCGCGTGGGTGACCGAGCTGAAGAACACACTCTCGGGTGTTTTTGGTCTGAGCATGGTGCTTTGTTATCTGGAATACGACCGGACCCGAAAGTGGTCTCCCTACGCTTGCGCCTTGCTGCTGTTCCTGTTCGGGCTGCTGTCGAAGTCGGTCATCGCGTCCTTGCCTGCGGCGTTGCTGGTCGTTTTCTGGTGGAAACGCGGGCGGCTCTCTTGGAGAAATGACGTCTTGCCGCTGCTGCCGTTTTTTGTGCTCGGAATTGTTGCGGGGCTTTTCACTGCGTGGGTGGAGCACCGCTTCATCGGTGCCAGCGATTCGGAATTCAGCTTCACGTTGGTGGAGCGCTGCCTGATCGCCGGGCACGCCGTCTGGTTTTACCTCGGCAAGCTCCTCTGGCCGGTGAATCTGATTTTCATCTACCCGCGCTGGCATATCAGTCAGACCATCTGGTGGCAGTACCTCTTTCCGCTTGCGGCGCTGGCCGTGGTGGCGCTGCTGTGGCGAATGCGCAAGCGGTCGCGGGCGCCACTGGCCGCGTTTCTCTACTTTGCCGGCACCCTTTTCCCCGCGCTCGGCTTTGTGAATGTTTACCCGTTCCGCTACTCGTTTGTCGCCGATCATTTCCAATACCTCGCCAGCATCGGGCCGATTGCGCTGGTGGCTGCGGGACTCACGCTAGGTTTAGAGCGTTGGCGCGTCGCGTATCGGGTCCTTGGCGCATCGCTCATATTGGTCATGGCCGTGCTGACGTGGCGGCAGTGCCGGATGTATGATGGTTTGAAAACCTTGTGGGAAACCACCCTGCAGCGGAATTCAGAATGCTGGATGGCGCTCAGCAATCTCAGTGTGATCACTCTCGCAGAGGGGCAGACAGACGAATCGCTCGCGCAGGCCCGACAAGCGCTGGCGCTTAAACCCGACTACCGCGAAGCCTACGTCAATCTCGGCAATGCCCTTTCCATGAAGGGGGACTTGGTCGCCGCGATCGATGCTTACCAGCGGGCACTGAAAATCGACCCTGCCTTTGCGCTGGCTTGGAATAACCTTGGCATGGTGCTGTTAAAGGCTGGCCGGTTGGATGAAGCGATCGTGAATTTCCAAAAAGCGCTCGAACTCAAGCCTTTGCTCTCCGTGGCTCATTGCGAGTTCGGCCACGCGCTGATGCTGCAGGGGAAAGTCGAGGATGCCATCGGCCATTTTCAACAGGCTCTGGAGATCGACGAGAACTATGCCGGATGCCTGGCCAGTCTAGGCGCAGCCCTTCAGCAACAGGGACGGATAGATGAAGCGGTCATTCAATTTCAAAAAGCTCTCGCGATCGATCCCGGACTGCCGCAGGCCAACGTGGGCCTTGGCGAGTTGTTTCTCGGTAGACAGCAGGCGCGCGAGGCGATCGGGCACTTCAATGCCGTACTGGCGGGTGCGCCCGAGGACGCGAAGGCGCGCTTCAACCTCGGCATGGCACTGATGCAAGTGGGAGAACTGCGCGATGCCATCGCGCAGTGGCGCAAGGCGCGTGAACTTGCCCCATCCAATCCATCCGCGTCCAACCAATTGGCGTGGGTACTCGCGACATCGCCCGATGCCTCGATTCGCAATGGCCCGGAGGCGCTCGAACTTGCCGAGCAGGCGGTGAAGCTTTCCGGTGGCAGCGACCCGACCGTGCTCGATACCCTTGCCGCCGCGCAGGCAGAATGCGGGCGCTTTCCCGAAGCGCTTGAAACCGTCCGCCGCGCGCTGGACCTGGCGCGCGGCGATGCGGCCTTGGCTGCCGATCTCAAAACACGCCTTGCACTCTATGCGGCGCAGTCGCCCTATCGCGAACCCCTGCCCGATCATCCCTGATGGACCGAGTTTTGAAATGGGTGGCTTCACGCCTCAAGGGTCCATGGCTGCTGGCACTGTTGCTGGTGGTTGCAGTTGGTCTGGCTTATCAGCCGGTCTGGCACGCCGGCTTCATGTGGGATGACGACTCGCACTTAACGGAGAATCCGTGCATCGTGGGGCCGCTCGGGTTCCATGGGATCTGGGCCACTTCTGCAGCGACTTATTACCCATTGGTGCTCACGAGTTTTTGGGTGCAGCACGCAATCTGGGGCCTGAGTCCCGGGCCTTATCACCTCGTCAATGTGTTGGTGCACGCTGCGGATGTGGTTTTGCTTGCGCTTTTGCTCGTGCGCTTGCGGGTGCCGGGTGCGTGGCTGGCTGCGGCACTTTGGGCGCTGCATCCTGTGAACGTAGAGTCGGTGGCGTGGGTCACGGAGTTGAAGAATACCCAGTCGTGTTTTTTCTACCTGTTGTCGATTTGGTTTTTCTTGAAATGGCGTGAATCGCGGATGCGCAGCAGCTACGCTTGGGCATTCCTCTATGCCGTGGCGGCTATTCTTAGTAAGTCATCGACAGTGATGTTGCCGGTGGTGCTCGGATTGTGCGGGTGGTGGCTGGAGGGTCGTTGGCGGTGGCGCAACGTGTTTGCTCTCATTCCGTTTTTTGCCATTTCCCTCGCGGCCAGCGGGTGGACGATCTGGGAGCAGCAGTTTCACTCGGGCGCGCTCGGCGTGGAGTGGTCGCAGACGGGACCCCAGCGGCTGATCATCGCAGGGCGCGCACTTTGGTTTTACCTCGGCAAACTCGCCTGGCCGCATCCGCTGATTTTCATCTATCCACGGTGGGAGGTCGACGCGTCGCAAGCCCTCGCGTGGCTGCCGGTGCTGGCCGCAGCTGGCTGGCTATGCTTTTGTTTGTGGCAGCTCTATAGCCGGAGGCGGGCGCTGTTTTTTGCCTCGGCCTATTTTGTGGTTTCGCTGTTCCCGGTGCTCGGCTTTTTCAGCGTTTATTTTTTCCGCTATTCGTTTGTTGGGGATCACTTCCAGTATCTGGCCAGCATGGGGCCGCTCACCTTGGTGGCGGCGGGTCTGACCCTCGGGCTGCGCCAGCACCCTCGGTTGCTGCGCTTGTTGGGCGGTGGGTTACTGCTGGTGCTTGCCGTGCTGACTTGGCGGCAAACTTGGGTTTATCAAAGCTCCGAGACACTCTGGGCGGACACTCTGGCTAGAAATCCCAGCTGCTGGTTGGGTCACAACAACCTCGGGATGGAGTACTTGCAGAGCGGGCGGGTGGATCAAGCCACCGTCAGTTTTAAAAAGGCAATCGAACTCAACCGAGAATATGCCGATGGGGAAAACAATCTGGGCCTCGCTTTGGTGAAGTCCGGCAAACTTGATGATGCCATCGGCCACTGGCAAAAAGCGATTGAGTTCAAATCCGACAACGCATTTGCCTACAACAATCTCGCCATCGGCCTGTATCAAACGGGGCGCAGGGATGAGGCTTTGGCTCGCTGGCGGAAAGCCATCGAAATTAACCCGGATTATGCCGAAGCCCGCAACAACCTGCAGGCGGTTCTCAATGAAGCCCATCAGCCACCGTCGGCAGACGACGCAAAATCCCATTACGATCTCGGCATGGCTTTGATGGCAAAAGGACGGGCCCGCGATGCCATCGTGCAGTGGCGCAAGGTGCGTGAACTCGCGCCATCCAATCCCTCCGCGTTCAACCAACTCGCGTGGGTGCTTGCGACATCGCCCGATGCCTCGATTCGCAACGGCCCGGAGGCGCTGGAACTCGCCACGCAGGCGGTGAAACTTTCCGGCGGCAGCGACCCGGCCCTTCTCGACACCCTCGCCGCCGCGCAGGCAGAGTGTGGGAAATTTGACGATGCGCTTGAAACCGTCCGCCGCGCGTTGGACCTGGCGCGCGGCGATGCGGCCCTGGCTGCCGATCTCAAAACACGCCTCGCACTCTATGCGGCGCAGTCACCCTATCGCGAACCCTTGCCTGATCACCCCTGATGGACCGAATCATTCCATTTGTCACCGCCCGCCTGAAGAGCTCATGGCTCCCCGCGCTGTTGTTGGTGGCTCTTGTCGCCTTCGCTTACCTGCCGGTCTGGCATGGCGGCTATATCTGGGACGACGACGCACACTTGACGCAGAACCCTTGCATTGTCGGCTCGCTGGGGTTCAAGGGCATCTGGACGTCCAGCTCGGCGATCTATTATCCGCTAGTGCTCACGAGTTTTTGGCTGCAGCACGCCCTCTGGGGGCTGAACCCCGCGCCTTATCATCTCGTCAATATCCTCATGCACGGCCTTTGCGCGGTCATGCTCTGGCGGGTGCTGCTGGCACTGCGGGTGAGGGGAGCGTGGCTGGGCGCGGCCCTGTGGGCATTGCACCCCGTGCAGGTCGAGTCGGTGGCCTGGATTACCGAGCTCAAAAACACCCAGTCCGGCGTGTTTTTCCTATTATCCATTCTCGCCTTTTTGTGGTGGCGCAAGGGCGAGGGTGCCAAGCTCGGCCACTACGCGCTGGCGCTGCTCTACGCGGTGGCCGCCATTTTGAGCAAAAGCTCGACAGTGATGCTGCCCGTCGTGCTTGGCATGTGCTGGTGGTGGATCGGTAATGAGGGCTGCGGGCCATGGAAATGGTTGCGCCTTCACTGGCGCGGCCTGCTGTGGCTAGCCCCGTTTTTTCTCATCTCCGCCGCAGCCGCGGGTTGGACGATCTGGGAGGAAAAGTTTGTCTCGGGGGCGGTCGGCGCGGATTGGGCGCAAAGCTGGCCCGACCGCTGCGTCCTCGCGGGCAAAGCGGTCTGGTTTTATTTCTTCAAACTGCTCTGGCCGGATCCGTTGATTCTGATCTATCCCCGCTGGCATCTCGATGGCTCGCAACCCGCAGCGTACCTGCCTGTGGCGGCAGCCGTCGCGCTTTCGCTTTACCTGTGGCAAAGCCGCAAGTCGTGGGCGCGGCCGACTCTGCTGGCATGGAGTTATTTCGGCGTGTCGCTTTTCCCGGTGCTCGGGTTTTTCAGTATCGCCTACTTTGCGCACTCGTTTGTGGCGGATCACTTCCAGTACCTCGCGTCCATGGGGCCGCTGGCGCTGGTCGGCAGCGTCATCGCGGTGGTCATGGAATCTTGCCGCCTCCCCAAGGCGGGGCGCACCGCCGTTTGCGCTGTGCTGCTCTCCGTGTTGGCGGTTTTAACGTGGCGGCAGAGCGCGCCCTATGCCGATGCGCAGACGCTTTACCAACAGACCTTAGAAAAAAATCCGAATTCCTGGATGGCTCACAACAATCTGGGGAATCTTCTTTTGCAGAAGGGCGAGGTGGAGCCTGCGCTCGCCGAATTCCGCGCGGCGCTCGCGATCCGGCCAAATTATGCGGAAGCGCACAACAACCTCGGCAACACCCTGCTCCAACAAGGCCACATCGACGAGGCACTCCCACATCTCCAGCGCGCCGTTGAAATCAAGCCGATCTTCGCCGATGCCGACAACAATCTGGGCAACGCGCTGATGCAAAAGGGCAGGGGCGACGAGGCCATCGAGCACTATCAGCGCGCCTTGCGGGCGAATCCCGACTACGCGCAGGCCCACAGCGGTTTCGGAGTGGCGCTGGCGCAGATGGGTCGGATGGATGAAGCGCGCGTGCAGTTGGTGCGCGCCGCGGAAATCCAGCCTGACTCGGTCGATGCGCATTTCAACCTCGCCAATCTCTATCAGCAAACCGGGCGCATGGCCGAGGCGATCCTGCATCTCCAAAAAGTCTTGGAAATCCGGCCCGGGATGCCAATGGCCCAAAACATGCTCGCCTGGACCCTCGCGACCTGGCCGGATCCCTCCATTCGCAACGGACCCAAAGCACTGGCTCTGGCAGAAGACCTAGCCCGAGCCTCCGCAGAGCGTGATCCGGTGATCCTTGACACCCTCGCCGCCGCACAGGCCGAGTGCGGGAAATTTGATGAGGCACTGGCAACCGCCCGCCGCGCCGCGAACTTAGCGCGGACCCAAGGCAACGCGCCACTCACCGAGGACATTCGGTCGCGGCTCCTGCTTTATGAAGCGCGCACCCCCTTTCACCAATCCATGCCCGCGCCCTAAAAGGAAATGCAAACCACCAAAGGCTCAAAACTTCACGAAAATTCCAGCAACCCAAGCACCCTCTTCTCCGCGCCTCTTTGCGGACTTAGCGCCATAGTGGTGAATCTTTTCTAAAGATATTTCAACCGCAGATGGACAGGATATACGCAGATGAAAGAAGAGATTTTGAATTTTGAATTTCTCCCTAACCCGTGACCCATGACCCATGACCCATCAAACGCTCCTCATCATTCCCCACTTTCGGGACACTCATCGACTCGCACCATTTCTTGAAGAGCTGATGGCCACCCTCCCGTCCCGCTTCGCGATTCTCATCTCAGACGACGGTTCGGGCGATGCAGAGGTTGCCCGGCTGCGCTCGCTGGTTTCCTCCGTTAGACAGAACTTTGGCAGTGCGGGGCCCGTGTTGCTGGATCCTCTGCTGCACCAACCAAACACGGGCAAAGGAGCTGCCGTTTTCCGTGGCTGGGACCAAGGGGCGGGCTACTCACGGCTCGCGTTTGCCGATGCCGACGGGGCCGTTTGCGCCGCCGAGATCTTGCGGGCTGAATACTACCTGCGCTCCGATTCCGGGGGGCACGATGCTCTTTTTGGCAGTCGGGTGAAAATGCTCGGTCGCACGATCGATCGCAGGCTGCACCGTCACCTCAGCGGTCGCGTGTTTGCCACCCTCGTGTCCATGGCCAGCGGCCTTGATTCCTACGATACCCAGTGCGGCCTGAAGATCTTGACCCACGCGGCATTCACCAAAATCCGCCCCCATGTCCGCTGCGCGGGCTTCGCATTTGATGTCGAACTCTGCTTGCTGCTCCAAAAGGCCGGACAATCCATCATCGAGTTCCCAGTCGATTGGCACGATGTCGCCGATGGCAAAGTCAGCCTGCTCAAAGATTCGTTCGGGATGGCCAGGGAAGTCTTCGAAATTTGCCGGCGCGTGTCGGAGATTCGCTTTTAGCCTGAATCCCGTTACAAAAAGCGATCAAAATCTCTTTCCCATCCCATCTTTCATCTGCGTATATCTGCGTCCATCTGCGGTTGAAAAAAATCTTCCGAGTCCTTCGCCGTTTCCATTTTCCCAGTCAGCTGTAAGCCATCAGAGATGAAACCCGTCGAAATCCCAGACTGCTGCCTCGGTGTGGTCATCCCCGTTTACAACGAGGAAAAAACCCTCCACCTCGTTGTCGCCAAAGTCCTCGCCCGCCCCGAAGTCGCGGAGCTGGTCATCGTCGACGACGGCTCCAACGACGGCACCTGGCAGACGATGCAAAACCTCGCCAAAACCGACCAGCGCATCCGCATTTTCACCCACACCGTCAACCAAGGCAAAGGCGCCGCCCTGCGCACTGGGTTCCAGCATGTCCGCTCCGGCATCGTCATCATCCAAGATGCCGATCTTGAATACGACCCCGACGAATACCCCAAACTCCTGACCCCGATCCTCATCGGTCGCGCCGACGTCGTTTTCGGTTCGCGTTTCCTCGGTTCCGGCATGCATCGGGTGCTCTACTTCTGGCACGCGGTGGGCAATCACTTTCTCACCCTCATGTCCAACATGTTCACCAATCTGAACCTCACCGACATGGAAACTTGCTACAAAGTCTTCCGCCGCGAAGTTCTGGAGCAAATCACCCTCCAGGAAAACCGCTTCGGCTTCGAGCCCGAAATCACCGCCAAAGTCGCCAAACTCAAAGTCCCCATTTACGAAGTTTCCATCTCCTACTACGGCCGCACCTACGAAGAGGGAAAAAAGATCGGCTGGCGCGACGGCGTCCGCGCCATCTGGTGCATCCTGAAATACCGCTTCCACTAAGGAGGGTCGACGTCCCGTCGAACCAGCCTTTGGAGTCGCCCACAAGAATGGTTGGACGCAATAAATCGTCGCATTCTGCGGCCGTTAGCAAGCCGTGGTCGGCAAATGGCCTATTTCGCGAAGTCGTTACACTCGCACGGGGAGTCATTCGGCTTGCGCAAGGAGTCATTCGGCTCGCGCAAGGAGTGATTCGGCATGAGCGAGGAGTGATTCGGCTCGCGTGAGGAGTCATTCGGCTCGCACGAGGAGTGATTCGGCTTGCGCGAGGAGTGATTCGGCTTGCGCGAGGAGTGATTCGGCTTGCGCAAGGAGTGATTCGGCTCGCGCAAGGAGTGATTCGGCTTGCGCGAGGAGTCATTTGGCTTGCACAAGGAGTGATTTGGCTCGCGCAAGGAGTCAAGATCGTCAAAGCAGAGGAGCTGGATGGGTTAACGAGGTCGCACGAAGGCACGGGGGCACGTAGTGGAGTTGGGTTTTTGGTGGGCGGTATCAAATGCCTTCTTTAAGAAATTTCAACCGCAGATGGACGTTCATGGACGCAGATGGAAGAGGGATGAAAGACGGGGCCGTGGGACGCATGCGATAGTGGAATAAGTCTGATCTTCCATTCCGCACTCCGCACTCGAAACTCCGCACTTCTCCATTAACCCACTTGGGGTATGGACGGCCTCGGGAAAATTGGCGATGATAGCATAGTAAACGTCCAATAAGACGTCAAAAACCCTAACGAAATCTCCAGAAAACCCATCGCTCACACCTACTTCACTCGGGGTAATTGCCGCCGAGTCGTTGGGGTGACATGATTCATCCATCGATCGCTCGAAAACCCACCTGTTCTCATCATTTTAACTGCACCAAAAACCAATCCAAGCCTCCAAAAACCATGAAATCCAAGCGCAATCTGTTCTCATCTGCCTCCGCCCTGCGCGGACTGCCGCAAATCGCCACCCTCGTCATCAGCCTCTGCGCTGCTCAGTTCGCCTCGGCGGCGAGCCAGACGTGGTCTGGTGCAACGAGTTCCAGCTGGGTGACTACCACCAACTGGGTTGGCGGAGCCGCTCCGGGTTCTGTGAATCCGGCTGCAAATTCGCAGAGTGCGGATACCGCGACATTCAATGCGGCGATCGGAACTTATGGAGGATCCGCCAACCCGGTGGCGAACGACGACACCCGGAACGTCCGATATCTATCGTTTGACACCGCGAATGCCGGCTCTTATGTGATTGGAACCACAGGCGGAGGGCAGTTGCAACTGAACCATCCTGGCAATGCCACCGTCTCCGCGACGGTGGTCAATGCGCAGAGAGTCGATGCGCCCATCCTTTTTCGTGTGCAATCCTCCACCAACGCCACCTATGCCCTTGTCAACAACTCGACAAGCCCCGGAGCGACGCTCACTTTCGGTGGAACCTTGACAAGTGGTACCGCCAATACTCGGCCATTGGCATTGACGCTGGATGGAACCAACACGGGCAGCAACGAGATCGTCAATGTCCTTTCCCATGCGTCGGGGCAAAAGATCGATCTGATCAAGGCGGGTGCCGGCAACTGGACGCTGTCGGGGGCAAATGATTTTGGCGCGAATACCAGCGCTACAAACGCCGGCAGCACGACGATCAATGCTGGAAAACTCATTGTGCGGAACGCCAACGCTCTCAGTTACAACACCACTCTGAATGGCACGGCGGTTAATATCAACAGCACCGGAACGCTCGAAGTCGCCAACGGCATCACGCTCGACGACGGACTTTCTCTCAACTTGAACAATGGAGGAACCCTTCGCTCGAATGGAACCAATGCGACGAACGGCCGGGTGAACGTCGCGGCGACCGCTGCGGCAAGCGTCACGCTCGCGACCGCCAACTCAGCCGATGTTTTCACGATTGGCAACGCGGCCAACGATTTCACCGGCGGTGTTGCCGATACGGTTGCGCGCTTCACGGGGGCTGGCACGTTTTCGCTGGGTCAGGCGAGCAACTACTTGGGTAAAGTTTCGGTGGATTCAAGTGCCACGCTGAGCCTTGGCAACGCCACGGCGCTGGGGGCCTCCAGTTCTGGCATCGCATTTGGCGCGGGTTCGACCGGCAAGGTGCTGCTCAATGGCTACAGTGTGACGACGGGTTCACTGGCTACCGACGCAACGATGGGTACTCCGGTGATCGGCAACAACAGCGCCACGGCGGCGACCCTGACCTTGAATGGCGGCTCGGGTTCCAACACCTTTGCGGGTGTGCTTCAGGACGGCTCCGCAGGCGGTGCTGTTAGCTTGACGAAGTCGGGTGCCAGCACACAGACCCTCGCCGGTGCTAACACCTACACGGGTGCTACCACGGTCAACGGCGGAACCCTTTCGATCACCGGTTCGGTGGCAAGCACGGCGGCAGTGGCGGTCAATACAGGAGCCACTCTCGGAGGAACGGGTAGTGTCGCAGGCGCGGTTACGGTCGCTGCAAACGCTTCGATTGCACCGGGCGTCGGCGGGGTCGGTACCCTGACAGTCGGTGGACTGACGCTCGCGACTGACTCCAAACTTGCTTACGAAGTCACCAGTACTTCGTCACACGACCTAGTCACGGTGAACGGCGATCTGACGGTCAACGGCGGAGTGATCACCCTCAACAGTGGTGCTGTATTTGCGACGAATGGCGTTTACAACTTGATCGGCTATTCAGGGGCGCTCACTGGAGATGTGACTACGCTGGGTCTGAATATCGCCAACAAAGACACCAGTAAGTCCTATGTCTTTGGTGCAAGCGGTGGTTTTGTGACGTTGACGGTGGCTAATGGAATCCTACCCAATTACTGGAATGCCGACAGCGATAGCACTTGGGACACGAGCGCGTCGTGGACGACTGGAGTGCCAAATGGTGCCGGAGCGATCGCCGCTCTTGGCGGTGGAGGCACGTCCATCACCGCCTCACGCACGATCACTTTGTCGAGTTCCTACACGGTGGGGACTTTGACTCTCAACGGTGCTTTTAGCTATACTCTCGCCGACGGCGGCGCAGCCAGTCTGACACTCGACAACGCGGGTGCTGGAGCCATGGTGGCCGATTCCGGAGGCAGCCACGTCATTGCTGTGCCCTTGGCCACCACCAGTTACGGCGTGACGTTTTCGACGGTCGTTGCGAGCGACGCCCTCACGGTGTCGGGTGTGATCAGCGGCGATGGCAAGTTGACCAAGATTTCGGGTGGTGGCTTGGTGCTTAGCGGCGTCAATACCTACCTCGGAGGTACGCAGATCGACAGCGGCGCGGTCACGATCAATAATGCAGCGAGTTTGGGCGATTCCGCCGGCGTTTTGACGCTGAATGCGGCGACTTTGCATTCCACGGCTGACATTGCGGACGCCCGCAATGTGAATCTCGGCGATGCGACCAGCGCGATCGCGGTGGATGGTAGCACGATCTTGTCGCTGAGCGGCGTGATCGCCAACGGCGCGGTTCCCGGAACGCTGAATAAATCGGGTGCGGGCATGCTGGCTCTCTCCGGCAGCAACAGCTACTCAGGTGGCACGGTGGTCAACGCCGGGACGCTGAATCTCAGTAGCGATGCGGCGCTGGGCGCAGTGCCTGCCACGCCAGTTACGAACCTGACACTTGCCAGCGGCACGACCTTGCAGGCGGGTGGGGCAGTGGCTCTCAACGTCAATCGCAACGTGGTACTTAGCGGTGGGAACGTGGTGATGGATTCCCAAGCGAACACCATGACGCTTGCGGGCGTTGTGAGCGGCGCGGGAACGCTCATCAAGACGGGCACTGGCACGCTTACGCTTTCCAACCTAGGCAACACCGTTGGATTTGTCGTCCAAGGCGGCACTCTGAGGGGCGGCACTACGGTCGCTAACAATGGCGGCTTTGGCACGGGCGCGATTGAACTGCAGGGCGGTACCCTGAGCTCCGCGATGGCAGCGGGTCAAACGCTGTACTTTGCCAACGCCTTGACCGTTGCCGCCAACCAAACGGGAACGTTCAACACGACGGAACGCACCTCTTGGTCAGGTAATGTGACGGGCGCGGGTACCCTCAACGTCGTGGTGAACACGACTGCCAGCCGCTTTGACTTGGTGAACAGCTTCACTGGCTTCACCGGTCAACTTAACTTCACCGGTACCGGCACCACCCGCTTGCTCAACAACGGCGGCAACTTCAACACGGGTAGCTTTGGCAATCTCTCGCTCGATCTGGGTGGGAGTGTCTATTTCTCGCCGACTACCAATAGCAACGGCAACACCTACCCGATTGGCGCGCTTTCGGGCAGTTCAGCGACCGCGACTCTGGGTACCGGAACCGCCGGAAGAGCGACCTATTCCATTGGTAGCTTGGGCACCTCGACCACGTTTGCGGGGGCGATTGCTGCCAATACGGCGTTGACCAAGGTGGGCACCGGCACACTGACCCTCACCGGTGCCAACACCAGCACTGGTGCGACGGTGATCAGCGCAGGTACCTTGGCTTTCAATAGTTCCAGTGATATTGTTCAAAGCAACGTCTCAGGCACAGGTAGTCTGACGAAGGCGGGTGCGGGCAAGCTGACCCTGAATACTAGCACCAGTTATGCGGGTGCAATGAGTGTCAATGCCGGCACCCTGCAGCTTGCGAACGTGGCAGTCTTTCAAGGCGGCGTGTCTGCCAACTGGACGGCGGATAACCTCAAGGTGGCCAGCGGTTCGACGCTGGCGCTGAACGTCGGCGGTGGCGGTGAGTTCACCTCGGATCAAGTGACCACGCTGCTGACCAATCTGGGAAGTGCGGTGAACAACAACGGCCTGCAGGGTGGTTCAACGGTTGCCTTTGACACGAGCAATGTCGTGGGTGGCGTGACCGTCGCTAGCTCTATCGCTGATAGCATTGGCACGGGTGGTGGTGTCATCGGGGTAAGCAAGATCGGTACCAATACGCTGACGCTTTCCGGAGATAATACCTACACAGGCGGCACTAGCGTCGCAGCGGGGACTCTGGTTGCTGGCAGTGCCAGTGCTTTCAGCTCTGGCCCGGTTACCGTTGCCAGCGGTGCGATACTCGGCAGCAACAGCCTTCTCACGGCGGGAGACATTAACCTCAATGATGGTGCCAACCTCGCTCTCGGCAGCGTAGCGAGTCGCATCAACTCCACAGGCGCAATCAACCTCGCAGGTCCGGTGGTGCTGACCTTGGGCGGGGCATCTTCCAGCGGTAGCTACACGCTGCTGACTGGTACGAGCCTGACGCAGAACGGGGTTTCAATCACGGGCAGCGGTGTCGGATATGGCACCATCGTAGCCGGAGCTGAGCCTGTGCTGGTGGGTCGCACGACCTATCAGCTCGTGGCCACCGAGACGTCTCTGACGCTCAACGTCACGGGCGACGCCTATAATCTGACTTGGAATGGTGGCGATGCCAACTGGAACAGCGCGGATGCGAATTGGCAGCAAGGCGGTGCGGGTGACAACATGGTCTTCTACAACGGTGACAATGTGACTATTGGGACGGCCAGTAACATCGCGATTGACGCCGTGGGAGGAGTCGCCGCTGGCACCGTGGCGGTGAGCCATGAGACGGGTAGCGTCGTCCTGAGCGGTAACACACTCACGGCGTCTTCGTTGACCAAGTCAGGCGCAGGTACTCTGCTACTCAATAATGCGACGAGCGTTTTGGGCGCGGTCACGATCAGCGGCGGTACACTGGATATCGGTACGGCGAATCAGTCCCTGGCCAATGTTGTTCTCAGCGGCAACGCTTCGATCACCGGAAGCACGGGTATCCTAACTAGCACTACCCTGGATGCGCAGTCGGGTACGGTGAGTGCGATCCTCGGTGGCGGCCTCAATTTGACCAAGACGACCGCGGGTACGGTCACCCTCTCGGGTGTCAACACCTACACGGGAGTGACGACGGTCTCTGCGGGAACGCTGGCCTTCTCTGCTGACAGCAACCTCGGCGCAAGTGCCGCGGCGATCAGCTTGAACGGCGGTACCCTGAATGCGATCAATACGGCAGTTCTCACCGATACGCACGCCATCACGGTGGGTGGCAACGGTGGAACGCTGGCGATCACGGGGGCCGGGACATTGCAAAGTGCACGAGTCATCCTGGGCACCGCGAACCGCCTGATCGGCAGCGGAGCGCTGACGATTTCCGGCAACGGCACGCTGGATTCCGCTGGTGGAGCGGGCGTGTTGGCGATCACTGCGGCCAATACCTACAGTGGTGCCATCACGGTGCGGGACGGCGGCTTGCTGGAATACGGTGCCGCAACGGCAATCGCTTCCAGCGCGACTATCGCTCTTGGCAA
>CAJXYV010000021.1 GCA_913063525.1 uncultured Verrucomicrobiota bacterium | reverse complement strand
ACCCCGCCACTTTGGAAACAAAAGGAAGTGGAGCGTAGCGGATTCGAACCGCTGACCCCTTGCATGCCATGCAAGTGCTCTACCAACTGAGCTAACGCCCCTTTCGGGTGGGGCAGAGATCTATCGGCGGGGCTGCTTGGGAGCAAGAGGATTTTTTGAAAAAGTGTCGAAATGGTGGCCCAGTGGCCGCTTCGCCTTTACCGCTGGTTGCGCAGCGCGGCGCGCAGCCGGTCGACTTCGTCGATCAGTTCCAGAATGAGCTTGATGCCGGAAGGGTTGGCTTCGCAGGTGCTGCGCAGCTGTTCGATGAGGCGTAGGGTGTAGACCGACTCGTCGTTGTAGTTGCCATCGGGTTCGGCGGCTTGGATCAGACCTTGTTCTTGGTAGTCGAGGATCGCCTGCGGCTGGATTCCCGTCAGCTCGGCAATGAGCTCGAGGTCATACGTCGTGGATTCTTCGGTTGTGCGCTGTGGGGGTAGGCCCAACTCGATATCGGATAGCGGTTTCATGGGGGGGAGGGGGTGCGTGGATTGAATGGCGAGACTTTGCGAAGTTGTTGCCAAAGTTCGAGCTCTTCGGGGGTGGATTTTTTCGGCAGATGCACGGTCAGCGAAGCGTAGAAATCGCCGCGATCGCCGGTCTTGCTCTTGGGGAAGCCGCGGCCGCGCACGCGCAGCAACTGTCCGTTTTCGCTGCCTGCGGGGATGCGCAGTTTGACTGTTCCATCGAGCGTGGGAACGGAAATCTCGGTGCCGAGCACCGCCTCCCAGGGCGCTAGTCCCAGATCGTAGTAAAGGTCGGTACCCTCGGTATGGAAATCGGGGTGGGCGGCGTGGCGCACATGAAGGTAGAGATCGCCCGCCGCAGCAGCGCCGCTACCAGGTTGACCTTGGCCGGGGACGCGGATGCGCTTGCCCTCCGTCACGCCGGGCGGGATGCGGACTTGGAACGAGCGCTCCTCGATTTGTCCGGTGCGGGGATTGGTGATTTGCAGGGAAATCGGCCGCACGTCGCCGTGCATCACTTCCTCCAAGGTCACGAGAATATCCCCCTCGATGTCATTGCCGCGGCGTTCGCGCGCCGTGGCAGCCCGGCCAGCTGCCTCCGGGAAGCCAAAGCGGCTGCCGCCGCTGAAGTATTGTTCAAAAAAATCGCTGAAGCCCGTGCCTTCAAAGTTGAAGTCCTGTCCCGCTGCCGCAGACGCCCCGCGGCGGCGCGGTGGGGGACCGTGCTGCCAATCGGCGCCCAGTTCGTCGTATTTTTTGCGCTTTTCCGGATCGCTCAAGACCTCGTTGGCCTCGTTGATCTCCTTGAATTTCTCCTCGGCATTCTTCTTGTCCTTGGCGATGTCGGGGTGATGTTTCCGTGCCAATTTGCGGAACGCCTTCTTGATATCGGCCGTGCTGGCATCGCGCGCCACCCCCAGCGTCTCATAGTAGTCTTTAAATTCGGCGGACATGGCGGTTTTTGCGTGATCCATCACGCTTGGGGAACGCATCAGCATAACCCATAAACCACCGCCTGTCGAATTTTCAGGCATTCGATCTTCGCCACCCCACCCCCAAGCGGAAAGCGCCTGCCGCTTGACCCATGGCCGATCCCCGCTTGACCGATTCCGCACTTGGAATCCATGCTCCGCGCCATGCGCATTCTCACCGGCCTCCAACCTAGCGGAAAACTCCACGTCGGAAATTTCTTCGGCGCGATGGAGCCCGCCGTGCGTCTCCAGGATGAGGGCGAAGCATTTTACTTCATCGCCGATTATCATGCGATGACTTCGTCGCAAAATCCGGTCGCGCTGCGCGAAAATGTCCGCGAGCTGGCGGTCGACTTTCTCGCCTGTGGTCTCGATCCCGCGCGCGCGGTGTTTTTCCGCCAAAGCGCCGTGCCTGAAGTGAACGAGCTGGCCTGGTTCCTTTCGACGGTTTGCCCGATGAGCCTGCTGGCGAAGTGCCATTCCTACAAAGACAAGACGGCGCAGGGCATCGCCGCAAACCACGGTCTGTTCGCATACCCGGTGCTGATGGCTGCGGATATTTTGCTCTACGACTCGAACCAGGTTCCCGTAGGCAAGGACCAGAAACAGCACCTGGAAGTGACCCGCGATCTCGCCGTGAAATTCAATGAAATCTACGGCGAAGGCACCGTGGTGCTGCCCAACCCGATCATCCGCGAAGACACCGCGGTGGTCGTCGGGCTGGATGGTCGCAAGATGAGTAAAAGTTACCACAACACGCTGCCAATCTTCGGCGAAGAGAAGCCGCTCAAAAAACTCATCATGAAAATCGTCACCGACTCGACGCCGGTGGAAGAGCCGAAACCGACGGAAGGCTCTACGATTCTCGCACTTTACAAACTTTTCGCCAGTCCCGCGGACTATGCCGCCATGGTGGCCGATCACGAACGCGGCGGCGTGGGCTATGGCGATTTGAAAAAGCGCTTGGCCGATGCTTACTGGGACTATTTTGCGCCGATGCGTGCTCGCCGCGCGGAAATCTTGGACGATCCGGGATTTGTTGATGCGGTGCTAGCCGCCGGAGCCCTGCGCGCCCGCGAGGAGGCTGGCAAGGTGCTTGCGCGCGTTCGTCGCGCGGTTGGTCTGATCTGATTTGGCCGCCCCTTTGCGGGCTGAGGTTTTTTCGAATCCACCGCCCCGTCGATCATCAAACATTCATCCGCTGCAGGCGGGTAGGTTGTCAGGCTAGAGTCGCCGCAGGGCGTGTCCGGGTTTTGCGCCACAAGCGCGGGCCGAGGGTGATGCAGGCGATCAAAAGCCCCGCTGCGAGTCCCCACCAAACGCCGATGGCTTGGAGGTGTAAACCAAACGCCAACCCCGCCCCGACCGGCAAGCCGACCAACCAGTAGGAGGCAAAGCCCATGATCGCAGGCACCCTAGCATCTTGCAGGCCGCGGAGCATGGCGGCGGAAACGACTTGCAGGCTGTCCACCAGCTGGAAAACGCCGACGATCATCAGCAATTGGCCCGCGAGGGCGATGACTTGTGGTGCATCGATGAAAAGCGAGGCGAGGAATTTCCCGAAAACGAAAAACAAGGCCGCCGCAATGATTGAGATGACTGCGCCCAGGAGCCAGCCGGAGACTGCGATGGGTCGCAGCCGTTGCGATTCGCCCGCACCGTGGGCTTCGCCGATCCGCACGGTGAGCGCCATCGATAGGCCCAGCGGAATCATGAACGCGGTGGCGGCGAGGGTGATCGCGATTTGGTGGGCTGCCATCGAGTCCGACCCGAAACGCCCCATGATCAGCCCCGCCAACGAAAACGCGCAAACTTCGCAGATCATTTGCACGCTGGCGGGCAGGCCGATCGAAAGCAGCCGCCGCAGGTCCTTGAAATCCGGCGCACGGAACCAATGGTACGGCACCCACTCGCGCAGATCCTTGGCGTGCGCGAGCCAGACGAACATCGCCACCAGAATCGCCGTGCGGGAAATCAGCGTCGCCCACGCCGCACCCTCAAAACCAAAGGCCGGGCAGCCGAGCCTGCCGCGGATCATCACCCAGTTGAGCACGATGTTGAGGCCGACGCCACCTAGGAAAATCCAGAACGAAGGCCAGGGCCGATTGAGCGCGTCGGCATGGTTCTTCAAGGCGATGGAGGCCAAGGCCGGCACCGCCGAGGCCATCAGGATCCGGTAAAAGAGCGTGGTTTGCGCGGTGACCGCGGCGGGCTGGCCCAAAAGATCGAGGTGCATCGAAACGACCCAGGTGATCGCGAACAACACCAGTCCCAGCGCAGTCGCCAGATAGAGTCCATGGCGGCAGCTGCCACGTGCGCTCGCCGCATCGTTCGCCCCGCGCGAGTTCGAGGTGAACACGGAAATGCCGCTTAGCAAACCGATCCCAAAGACAAAGGGAATGTGAAACAGCGAGTTGGCAAAGGTCAGCGCCGCCAACTGCGTCACGCCCAAGTGTCCCACCATTAAGGTATCCACCACGCCCATCAACATTTGGCTGAGCTGGCCGATCATCAGCGGCAGCGCCAGCCGGAGGGTGAGACGGGATTCGTGAAACAGGTTCATGCGTGGCAACCTCTGTTGGGCGAAATCGACAAATTGTCCATGAGATTGTCGTTGCGGAAAAGAATGAGTCGGTTGGCGACATTTTACGGTTGCCCTCCGCGCCGGAGGTGATACACCTCCGGCGTTGCCGCTGCAAACGACACCTTCGGGTTCATCAATACCAGCGGCGACGCACAATGCCTCGGTAGCTCAGTCGGTAGAGCAGTTGACTCTTAATCAATTGGTCCTTGGTTCGAATCCAAGCCGGGGCACTTTTTGAAATCAAGGGAGAGTGAGATCAAATCGATCGTTTTTAGACCGCTGAATTTTTTCTCCGGCAGTTTCAGAGCGAACGAATGAGCGTTTTTGATCGGTGTGTAGCGTTCAAGTTTAGGGGGGCTCGTTCGTGATTTTTACTTTTGCATGCTCCAGTACCTCCCGTGAGTATCTCCAGCGAACCCGTGGGAGATGTGGCTTGAAGGTCGTCTGCCTCGGTGTTGTCGCCGGACAAAAAAGAGCCACATCCGTGAAAGTTTTAGGGAACTGGGCTAGAACAAGGCGTTTTAAGGGGTCTTATCGAGCGGCCAGAATATGAAAATCAAATCGCCGGGTTTGAAACCTGTCGTATTCCCCCTATCGGTGATCGAAATTAAACTTGGCTATCGATCGTTTATTAGCTATTTTTGACGAATAAATTATGAAGCAATCGCTCAAGCCTTGGAATTGGCAACTTTCTGAATGGCCCAATTTTTTTTATGACGAAAGCCAACTGCGCTCGTTGGAGGCGGAGTTTTTGCGTCGATCGGGAGTTCACGTCGGGACATTCGCCCATTTAGAAACGGTTGACCAGGAGTCATTGAGGGCAGAGGTGCTGAGCGACGAGGCTTTGTTGTCTTCGAAAATCGAAGGTGAATTATTGGATCGTGACAGCTTGCAGTCGTCGATTCGTCGTCTTTTTGGATTGGCCAACGATGGCAGGAAGGCCAGTCCCGCTGAAAATGGGATTTCCGAGTTGCAGGTGGACGTCTACCGACATTTCGCGGCACCACTGACCCGTGAGACCTTGTTTGAATGGCACCGGATGGTGATGCGGGGGCGCTGGGATTTGAAGTCGATCGGCCAGTACCGGCAGCATGAGGATCCGATGAGGATCGTTTCGGGGGCGATCCATGCTCCGGTGGTGCATTTCGAAGCGCCGCCCTCGCGCCAAGTGCCTTCTGAAATGAAACGATTCATCGAGTGGTTCAATCGTCCGATCGAACCATTGACTGGCTTGGCGCGTGCTGGGATTGCCCACTTGTATTTTGAATCCATTCATCCATTTGAAGATGGGAATGGGAGAATTGGCCGAGCCATAGCGGAAATGGCGCTTTCGCAGGCCTTTGGCCAACCGACTCTAGTGGCACTTTCAGGGGTATTGGAAAAATACCGTTGGCGCTATTACGAGGCGCTCGGCTTGGCGAGTCGATCCATTGATGTCACCGGGTGGTTGAAATTTTTTGGTGAGATGGTACTGGAGGCCCAAGAGCAAAGCCTCCGACGGATCGAATTTCTAGTCAAAAAAGCCAAGTTTTTCGCAAAATACCGAGGGCAACTCAACGAGCGGCAAGAGAGAGTGTTGCTTCGAGTGTTCCGTGAGGGAGTGGATGGTTTTAAAGGCGGGTTGAGTTCAAACAATCACATCCGGATCACGCAATGTTCACCCGCCACAGCCACACGGGATTTGGCAAAGTTAGTGGAGATGGGAGCCATGACCCGAGTTGGTGAATTGAAAAGTTCTCGGTATTTTTTGAATCTGGAATGAGGCGAATGGGTCATTGCACGAATGGTGGGGAGGGTTGATCTTCGGTCAACCCAAGTCGACGGCCTTTTTGCCCAGCTAGTAGACTCGCCCGTGCACGTGCCAAGGGTTCTGTCGCCGCGGATTCCGAATCAGGAAAAGTAACTGACGCCCGCAGCAAAGATCGGCTGCTGCTTGTTGCCGGGCAGGTTTTTCGCCACTTGGCTGCCAGCGCGTTCGGTGTGAGCCATTTTGCCGAGCACCCGTCCGCAAGGGCTGGTGATGCCTTCGATGGCGGCCAGCGAGCCGTTCGGGTTGATGGCGATGTCCATCGAGGGCACGCCGTTCGCATCGCAATACTGAGTGGCGATCTGGCCGTTAGCGGCAAGCTCGGCAATCACCGCTGCAGAAGCGTGGAATTTCCCTTCGCCGTGGGACAGCGGCAGGCGGTGGATGTCGCCGACCTGGTTGTTGGCAAACCACGGGGAAAGCGTGCTGACGATGCGGGTGTTGGCGTAACAGGAAATGTGGCGGCCGATCTGGTTGTGGACCAAGGTCGGTGCGTCGGCCGTCGCGTCGCGGATTTCGCCGTAGGGCACCAGTCCGGTTTTAACGAGCGCTTGGAAACCGTTGCAGATGCCGAGGATCAGACCGTCGCGGTTTTTCAGCAGATTCATGATGGCGTCGGCCACCCGCGGGCTGCGGATGATAGTGGCGATAAATTTGGCCGAACCATCGGGTTCGTCGCCCGCGCTGAAGCCGCCCGGCAGCATCAGGATCTGCGACTGGCGGATCTGGGCTGCGAGCGCCGCGAGGGATTCCTCGATGTGCTTCGCCGTGAGATTGCGGAACACCAGAATCTCAGCATCGGCACCCGCCTCGCGAAACGCCTTGGCGGAATCGTATTCGCTGTTGGTGCCCGGAAAGGAGGGGATGATGACTTTTGGAGTGGCGAGTGCGGAGTGGCGAGTGCGGAGTCTTGGAGAAGAAGAGAGGACGCTGCGGGGAAGCTCTAACTCTTCCACTCCGTATTCCGCATTCCGCGCTCCGCACTCCTCAACCTTCGTTGGGAAAATCGGTTCGAGCGGCGCGGTCCAGGCGTCTTGGAGTTCCGTGAGCGTGTGCGCTTCGCCATTGAGAACCAAATCCGCAGCAGCGGTGGTTTGGCCGATCTCTTGCGAGGCAAATTCGACGGGCAGTGGCTCGGCGTGTTCGATCAGGAAGGCGAAGTAACGTTCGCGACTGAGGTCGAGTGTCGTGTTGATTTCCGCACCAATGTGGTTGCCAAACGCCATTTTCGCAAGCGCGGCGGCGATGCCCGCTTGGCCGACGTGATGCAGCGAGAGAATCTTGCCGTCGACGTTGAGTTGGTGGAGATCGGCGGCGACTTGTTTGAGTTGCTCGAAGTCAGGCAAGTGATCCACATCGCGCGAAATTTCGATAAACGACAGCGTCGATCCCGCCTTTTTGAATTCGGGCGACAGCGCGAGGCTGGCCTTGCCCGGGGCGAGCGCAAAGGAAACCAGCGTTGGCGGCACGTCGAGATCGTTGAAGGAACCCGACATCGAATCCTTGCCACCGATCGCGGCGAGGCGGAGTCCGTGTTGGGCCTGATAGGCGCCTAACAACGCGGCGAACGGCAGGCCCCAGCGGGTGGCGTCGTTGCCGAGTTTCGGGAAATATTCCTGCAGCGTAAGGCGGATGTCGGAGAGATTTGCCCCTGCGGCGACGGCTTTGCAGACCGACTCGGTGACGGCATAAAGCGCACCGTGGAACGGCGACCACGCGGAGAGGTTCGGGTTGAAACCCCAGCTCATGTAGGTGCAGACGTCGGTGTCGCCTTCCAACAGCGGAATCTTCGCAACCATTGCGTCGGGCTGGGTCAGCTGGCGATCGCCGCCAAAGGGCCACAACACGGTGCCTGCGCCGACCGAGCCGTCGAAGATTTCGCCGAGGCCCTTTTGCGAACAGATGTTCAGATCGCCGAGACGCGAAACGAGCGACGGAGCGAGACGCTCCTCAAACGGACTGGAGCAAGATGCTCCAGCCACGTGGATCTTTGCACTTTGTTGCACGCCGTTGGTGTCGAGGAACGCGCGGGACAGATTGACGATCGTTTTGCCGCGCCACGTCATGACCAGACGGCCATCGTCGGTGACGTTGGCGACGTGTTTGCACTCCAGGTTTTCGCGGTCCGACTCGGCGATGAAGTAGCCGATCTCGGAGGGGTCGACGCAGATCGCCATCCGCTCCTGCGATTCGGAAATCGCGAGTTCGGTGCCATCGAGGCCGTCGTACTTTTTGGAAACCGCGTCGAGGTTGATTTCGAGCGATGGGGCGATTTCGCCGATCGCGACGGAAATGCCGCCTGCGCCGAAGTCGTTGCAGATTTTGATTTTACGGGTCAGTTCCGGGTTGCGGAACAGGCGTTGGATCTTGCGCTCGGTCGGGGCGTCGCCCTTTTGGACTTCGGCGGAATTTTCCAGTGCCGTGTCCGTGTGTTCCTTGGAAGAACCGGTCGCGCCGCCCACGCCATCGCGGCCCGTGCGTCCACCGATCAGCAGAATCACATCGCCGGGGGCAGGGGAGCCGCGGAACACTTGCGAGCGCGGGGCCGCCGCGACGACCGCACCGATCTCCATGCGCTTGGCGACATAGCCGGGGTGATAGACCTCGGCGACCTGGCCGGTCGCCAGACCGATCTGGTTGCCGTACGACGAGTAACCGCGGGCCGCTACTTGGCAGATCTTCTTCTGCGGCAACTTGCCGGGCAGCGTCTCGGCAAACGGCGTGCGCGGATCGCCAGCGCCCGTCACGCGCATCGCCTGATAGACGTACGAGCGGCCGGAAAGCGGATCGCGGATGCAACCGCCGAGGCAGGTCGCGGCGCCGCCGAACGGCTCGATTTCCGTCGGGTGGTTGTGGGTCTCGTTTTTGAACATCACCAGCCACTCTTCGGAGTGCGGAGTGGCGAGTGGGGAGTTCGGAGTGATGAGAACTGGGACGACGATCGAGGCGGCGTTGACTTCTTCGGAAACTTCGAGGTTGTCGAGTTCGCCGGATTTCCGCAGCTCGCGCATGCCGATGAGGGCGATGTCCATCAGCGTGACCGGCTTGTCTTGGCGGGCGAGTTGCTCGCGGGTGCTCAGGTAGGTGGCCCAGGCGCGCTGCACGGGTTCGGTGCCTTCGCCGAAGGTGACTTCGTCGATTTTGGTCAGGAACGTGGTGTGGCGGCAGTGGTCGGACCAATAGGTGTCCAACATCCGGATCTCGGTCAGGCTCGGGTCGCGCTGCTCCTCGTCGCGGAAATAACCTTGGCAGAAAATGATGTCGGCCTCCGACATCGCCAGCCCGAGTGAGGCGCGCAGGCTGGCGAGCTCGGCGGCGGATTGCTGGGTGAAACTCGTCAGAATCGCCACATCGGCCGGTTCGTGGGTGTTCGGCTGCAACGATTGCGGGACTTCCATCGACGCCTCGTGAGAATCCACCGCGTTGATGACGTAGGATTTGACGCTCTGGAGTTCAGCCGCCGTCAGGCTGCCTGCGAGAATGATGATTTTCGCGGATGCGACCAGCGGGCGCTCCTTGCCCGTCAGGATTTGCACACATTGCGCGGCGGAATCGGCGCGCTGGTCGAACTGACCGGGCAGGAATTCAACCGCAAAGGCGGTTTCGCCGGCGGCCAGTGAAAGGCTGTCGGAGATCGCATCCACCTGTGGCTCCGACAAAATCAGTCGCGCGGCGGCGTTGAATTCGTCGTCCGTCAGGCCGTCGATGTCGTAGCGCTGAACGATGCGCACGCCGGAAAGGCCGGGAAGCACGAGCGATTCGTGGAGATCGTGCAACAGGTGGCGGGCTTCAGCGTTATGTTCAGCCTTTTTTTCGACGAAAATGCGATTCATGAGTGCAGTGGACAACAGAGCTTGGGAAAGCGACGGATGCTAGAACGCCCAGCCGCGAGCGCAAGCCGAATGGACCAGATGTTTCAAGTCACACAGTCTTTGGTGCCGCCGCGCGTTTTTGCTGTCATGGGTTTGTCGGAGGGGGCTGTATCTCCCCAAGTGAACGCTTGATAAGACGAGTTTGAAAAATTTTTCGTGGTTCCCGTTTTTTTTCTTGATATGCCATCTGATCACCGTTTTTCATCAACTCGTCGGTTGTTTCTCAGCTTTGGCTGATATCTCGATTCGTCATTCGTCAATCCATCCAATGAAAACAAAATCACTCGTTCTCGCCCTCACCGGGATCTCCCTCTTCAGCGTGGCTCACGCCGCGACGGTCACTAATTATTCAGGAGCCGCATTGGCAGGTTCCTCGTATTCCAATTTCTCGATTGCCAAGTTTGACAGCTCGCTGGGCACGCTCACCGGCGTCACGGTGTTTGTCAGCACTGCCCAACTTCAAGGTTCGGTGGGAATCACCAACAATGATGCCGCATCTGCTACGATCGATGGCTACGACAGCACATTCAACATTAAGCAGTCAGCAGGTACCGATTTAGGTTACGGTTCCACCAAATCCGGCACCATCACCGACGTCGTGACCACTCCCGGTTGGTCTGGTTTAACTTTGGCTGCAAACGGTGGCCAACAAACATTGACGATCGACGGAGGCCAAAGTTTCGATATCGCCTCAGTCAACATCGCGTCGTCAGTCTTCGGAGCCTATCAAAGCGCGGGTGGTACGGGTTTCGTGACTTTCCAAGTTAGGAGCACGCAGGGCGTGAATGTCACGGGTGGTGATTTTTCCGTCAACTCAACGGCCACCTTCGCCAATACCAACATCGGCGTCACCTACACCTACACCGCCGTTCCTGAGCCATCGGCCTTCGCGCTGCTGGGTCTTGGTGCCATGGGCCTCGTCGCGCGCCGCCGCCGCAACGGCTGATTGTTTGATAGAATGAACTTTGCCGAGAGGCGATGCTGCAAACGCGGCATCGCCTCTTTGCTTTTACTTAGCGAGCGCGAAGTATGTTCTGCGCCGAATAAGGTGGGGTCTTGCTGTCTCGTCCTTGGGTCGGGCGAATCTATGGCATGGGCAAGCGGCGACGATAAGGCCGCTGCTCCTGATCTGCTTCATTGTGGCGTAAATGTGGAGCGGTGCTTCCCGTAAGAGAAAGGGATAATCGCGTTTTTCCCTTTCTGATTTGCTTCGGAGAAAGGGATAATTGCATTTGTCCCTTTCTAATTTGCTTCGGAGAAAGGGATAATTGCGTTTGTCCCGTTCTAATTTGCTTCGGAGAAAGGGACAATTGCATTTGTCCCGTTCTATGACGCACGTGGCCCATGGAATTTAGCGCGGCAGTCGTGCTACTGGACCTGGGGGGCATCGACCTTTTTGCGGTCGCCACGCTGAGGGGCCTGGGGGCGTCCGCCCGTGGGCTGCGGTGCTGCCTGCTGGCGTCCAGCGGAGGGCTGTGATTGAACTTGCTGACGGTTGCCGCCGAAGGACGGAGATTCTTGGCGGATACGGCCGAAGGGGGAAGTCTTGGGAGCGGACGTGGGCTGGGTCGGTTGGCGATAGTCGCCGAAGGATGTCGCTTGGCGGGGTTGTGGCGCGGATGCTGTCACCGGCTGGTTGTAGCGGGATGGGCGGTTGCTGGATTCTCGCTGGGTGTTGGGGCTCCAGCTTTGCTGGGTGGCGGCACTGCCGGGGTAGCGGCTTTGGCTTTCACGCATGGTGGAGGAGTTGCCGGATGGGCGGTAGCTTGAGTCACCCGGGCGTTCGGCGGGACGTTGGCTGCTGAAAATGCTGGACGACTGACGCGGTTCGGGCGGTCTGCCGTAGTTGCTGGGGCGCTGCTGGACTTGTCTGGCCCAGCTGTAGCTGGAGTTGCGGTAGGCGGATTCGCGGTCGCGGTAGTTGTTGATGGTGACGTTGGTCACGCGGCTGGGTGGGCGAATGTAGCTGCGGCCGGGGCTCCAGCCATAGGGGTGGGGCGCGCCGTAAACGACCACGGGACGGTAGCCGACCGGGTAGTAGCCGTACAGATAGGGATCGTAGTAGCAGTGGCGGTAGTTGTCGTAGTAGCTGTGGCAGCCGGGATCGTAGCCCCATTGCGGATTGCCGGTGCTGACGAAGACGGAGGTGGAAAAGGAGCTGCCGCCATAGCCGTAGCCTTCGCCATAGCCCACGCTGTAGCTGGAAGCGTAGTAGGGGTCGTAAGCACAGGAGGCGAGCGTGAGGCCGGCAAGGGGGCCCGCTAGGTAGAGAAGAAATTTCTTCATACAAGTAGAACGCCACATCTGGAGAAATTAGCGAATTTATTTTTTGGAGAAATATCGCGGCGGCGGCTTGCCATGAGTTGACAGGGCGGGGGGGCTTCGGTTTGGTGGGGGCAGCACTTTTTATGATTTCACCAAACGCACCGATCTTGATCACCGGCGGGGCCGGCTACATTGGCTCTCACACGGTTCGCCTGCTGGCTGGACAAGGGCGCAAGATCGTCGTTCTCGACAATCTCGTGTTTGGTCACGAGCAGGCGATCATCGATCCCTCCGTGGAGCTGGTCGTCGGCGATGTGGGCAACCAGGAGCTGGTTCGCTCGCTGTTTGCCCAGCACCAGTTCGGCGCGGTGATCCACTTTGCCGCCTACGCCTACGTCGGTGAGTCGGTCACCAATCCGCTGAAGTACTACCAAAACAACACGGCCGAGCCGATCAAGCTGCTGCAAGTGATGCAGGAGGCGGGCTGCAAGGTTTTCGTTTTCTCGTCCACCTGCGCGACCTACGGTGTGCCGGACAAACTGCCGATCACTGAGACCAATCAGCAGAAGCCGATCAACCCCTACGGCATGAGCAAGCTGATGGTGGAGCATATTCTGGCGGATTGCGACACGGCGTGGGGCCTGCGCAGCGCCTGCCTGCGCTACTTCAACGCCAGTGGCTGTTCGCCCGACGGGCTCATCGGCGAAGATCACAATCCGGAAACCCACCTCATCCCACGGGTGATGATGGCAGTGACGGGCGAGATCGATTATCTCGAAGTTTTCGGCACCGACTACGACACGCCAGACGGCACTTGCATCCGCGACTACATCCACGTCGAGGATCTGGCCGATGCACATGCCCGCGCGCTGGATCATCTTGCGGCGGGCGGCGATTCCGTCCGTTGCAATCTGGGCACCGGCGTGGGCGTCTCCGTGAAGGAAATCATTTCCGCTGTCGAGGAAGTCAGCGGCAAGACGGTGCCGGTGAAATACGGCCCGCGGCGCGAGGGCGATCCCGCATCGCTGGTGGCCGATCCGGCGCTGGCCAAGGAGCTTCTCGGCTGGGTGGCCAGCCGCAAGGACATCCGCGACATGGTCGGCCCGGCGTGGATCTGGACGACCGGACCTAAGGGCGGCAGGTACCCCGCAAATCAACAGTCTTGATAGAGATTCTCTCATCGATTGCCCTTGCCGAATTCCGGAATCGGGGCAATCTTCATCCATCCAAACGGTAAACCCATGCAACCAGTTGATATAAAAAACAGGCCGTCTCGTTCGAAGCGCGGATTCACGCTTATCGAGATGCTGGTGGTCATCGCCATCATGTCGATTCTCATGACGGCTGGGGCCATTGGCCTGAGCGGGATGGGCGGTAAAGGAGTGTCGAGCGGCGTCGCATCGACTGAATCGTTGTTCGACGAGGCACGGGCCATCGCCGTGGGCCAGCGGACGCGGGTGCGGATCTTGATTTCCCACGCGCTGACGAATAACCCGGGTGAAAACCTGCGGCGGGTGCTCGTCGCATCGGAAGAATTGGACGCCACGGGCACGGCGCAGGAAGGCAAGTGGGTTCTTTCCAGCCGCGGGGTGGTGCTGCCCGATCAAGTTTATTTCAGCCAAGTCTATAGCAAGAAGGATCATCAAAACGGCAGTGGCACGATCGACGTGATGTCGTTGAGCAATGTGAAGTCGACCTACCAAGGCGAGTACTACTATTATGAGCTGAACGCGGAAGGGATCTGCACGACGCCGGGGGCCAGCTTGGTCATCGGCACGGGATCGCGCGGAGTGAATCAGTACGACGAAAAGCCGCGGGTGACCTCTGCGGGCAAGCGCGATTTTGGTGGCTTTGTGATTTGGCGCAATGGCCGCACCTCGCTTTTCCACAGCCCAGCCCAAATTTCGAGCAGCATTCAAACCCTCAACACCGGAGCTCAATTTTAATTCATGAAACTCACCAGCACTCTGCCCAAACGCGGCTTTACGCTTCTTGAGACGGTCATCGCCATCGGCGTGTTAGCCGTGCTCCTCACGGGTTTTATGGTGGTATTTGCCCCGGCTGCGGACGGCATCCGCAAGTCGATCAATGTCCAACAGGCCGACCGCCTCGCGTCGACCTTGGAACAGGAACTGGTGACGCTGCACGACACGAAGTACAAAACGGGCTTCGACAAATCCTTTGAATGGATCAAGGGCTCGAACACGGCGGGCGAGGCGCTGCTCGTCTATCAGTACCGCGGCAAGATGGATGATCTGCGCGCCGACGACCGCACGCCCAAGCCCCAAGTCTTGTTGAAGGACAAGCTGCCAGGCAAGGACTACGTGGTGGTGACGATGATGCGCCGCAAGAGCGACCCTAAATTCACCGAAGACCTGGCCGCGATCGAGGGCCAGGTTTACGCTGTGAAGTGCACGCAGCTGATCTTTAGCAACGGCCAGCTGGTGACTGGCAAGGCGGGCAGCATATCAGACCCGAAGGGGGCAGGCGGCGCGGTTAGTTCGACCACCGATTACCCGGAGGCGGTGATCGCCTTTGCGGCGGACTTTCACATGATGCCTGCCAGTGCGCCGTCGTTTTTCACGGGGGCTGCCTTCACCTCCAAATTCAACGCGGTGAAGAACCCGGTATTCAGCCGCAACATCGCGGTGCGTCGCTAACTTTTTCCACTCAAACCCATATATGAAAACTCAAACGACTTCTGCCGCGAAGCGTGGCTTTACCTTGATGGAGCTGATGGTCGCAATGGCCATCACCACCATCATTGTGACGGTGCTGGTCTCGATCACATCCATTGCGCTTGAGACATGGAACCGCAGCCGCGCCGAGCTGCGCGCCGCCCGCCAGGCAAAGTCGATGATCGACGTGATGGCCTTCGATTTCCAAGGCATGGTCGCCCGCCGCGGCAATACCAATGAGTGGCTTTCCGCGATCGTCGAAAGTCAGCTGCCGGGCGGAAAGATCGCCAGCACCAACGCCTCCAAGCTGATCTTTTTCACGGCGGCGACCGACCGTTACGATGGCCGGATCGGCACGGCAGATGACAAGGGCGGCGACGTGTCCTGCGTGGGTTATCAGCTCGATTACCGCGACCCGATGAGCGTTTCGGGCAATGAATTCCAAACCTTTGTCCTGAACCGCTTGCTGGTGAATCCCGACAGCACTTTTAGGGATTTGCTGGGAAAACCAGACCTGACGACTGCTTTCTCGACTTATTCCACCCAGCTTTCTGATCCGAAAAACTTTGTTTGCGAGAACGTCTATCAGTTTACAGTCACCTTCAAGGTGGAGGTAACGACCGTTCCCGCCACCGGCACGACCCCGGCGACGATCGTCAACGTGCCAGTGACGATCGGCAAGACGAGTTCCGGGCAGACGACCAACAAATTCAAGGTGAACGGCAAGGGCATCGAAGCCGAGATCAGCGGTGGCGAGGTGACCACCGAGCAGCTCGTTTCTGGCCGGATCACCGGAGTCGAAATTTCCGCCACGGTCATCTCCGACTTCGGGATCGATCAAATGAAGCGGCGGCCGTTCACCCCGACGCAGCAGGCGGAGTTTATGGCCAAGAACTCGTTCCAGTATTCCAAGCTGGTCCAGATCTCGAGTATGTAAGGAGGGTCGACGTGCCGTCGACCCGGGTTGACCGGAGGTCAACCCTCGTGTGCCCGGCATGGGCATGGACTAGTCGTATGAAAAGAGATGACCGGGAAAAGTGACAATAACCGTAGCGAAGGACAAGGCGGGTTCCGTGAGGGACTCAGTGCGAAAGAAGTCTGTAGCAAAGGCACGACCGTAGGAACACGAACAGGCAGTGAGGCGGTGATGCGGGCGATGAGCGTGCGAGAGAACGCAAAATCCAATAGTCACCAAAAGACGCATCGGGTAGAGCCTGACGGCACGTGCCGAAAGTCCATGCACCTTACCCGGGGAGGCCTCCCGCGTGAGAGCGAGGGAGGAGTCAGCAGAGGCCATAGTAGTGAAGAAAGCCGGGGAAATCCGGAAGGAGCGAAGGGCCGAAGGACCCGTAGAAGGCGATCAGCCGACGGACTGCGGGAGATGTGGCGAGTAGCCGTCCGAAACGGCATGGGACTGACAACTGCGGTCGATCCCCAAGTTGGCGGAGCGCGAGCGGCCCGGTGGATTCCGGGTTGCAACGGCACTGCGGGCGGCAAGCCACAACCCGCGCGAAAGGAGGCGCAAGAAGATGCCTGAAGAGGCGACCAAGGAGCCGACACTCGAAAGAGTGTTGGATAAGGAAAATCTCCGGGCTGCGTGGCTCGCGGTGAAAGCCAACAACGGCGCCCCCGGAGTGGATGGAATGGACATTGGGAAAACCGAAGCCCACCTGCGCAAGCACTGGGACAAGATCGAAGCCAAACTAAGGTCTGGGGACTACCAACCCGGGGCCGTTAGGGCGGTGGACATCCCCAAGGGCAACGGCGGCACCCGCACGCTGGGGATCCCCAACGTGCTGGACCGGATGATCCAACAAGCCATCCATCAGGTGATGAGCCCGGTATGGGAACCGGACTTCAGCGAACACAGCCACGGGTTTCGGCCCGGGCGAAGTGCCCACGACGCGGTTAAAGAAGCGCAAGCTTTCATCCAAACCGGCAAGACGTGGGTGGTAGACATCGACCTGAGAAGCTTCTTCGATCAGGTCAACCACGACAAACTCATGGGCCTCGTCGCCCGCAAGGTGAGGGACAAAAGGCTGCTGCGGCTTATCGGAGATTGCCTCCGCGCGCCGCTCCGCCAGCCCGATGGAAGTCAGCAGAAGCGCCGCCAAGGCACGCCGCAAGGCGGCCCACTGTCGCCGCTGTTAGCCAACATCTACCTCGACCCGTTGGACAAGGAATTGGAGAGTCGCGGCCTCGCCTTTGTGCGGTATGCCGACGACGTCGCCATCTTTGCCAGCAGCCAGCGGAGCGCGGAGCGCATCTACGAGAGCGTGGTGAAGTGGATCGAAAAGCACCTCAAGGTGGAAGTGAACCGAGAGAAAAGCGGCAGCGGCCCATGCGACCAAAGTAGCTTGTTGGGCTTTCGCCTGTACAGCGACGGACGCATCGGAGTCGCGCCCAAAGCCATCACAAAGCTCAAGGGAAAAGTTCGCGAGTTATGGGATGCACGCCAAAGCCTGACCAGCGAGCAACTGCGTAATCAGTGGCAAAGATACATTCGAGGTTGGTGGAACTACTTCCAACTCGCCGACCGGCGAAGGGAAGTGGAAAACCTAAGCGGATGGATACGGCGCCACATGCGCAAATGCTTCTGGTTGCGGTGGAAAACGCCACGGGGCCGGTTCAATGCGCTCAAGCGATTGGGTGTGAAGGGTCGGTCCTTGGGCAACGCGTGGTGTGCCAAAGGAGCATGGCCGATGGCGCGGCACTGGGTAATGCAGCAATCGCTGAAGAATAAAACGTTAGAGAAACACGGGTTTATCATCCCTTGGAGCCTCGCGGCGGCAGTTTAACTGACCGCTGCCAGGTTCAACCGCCGGATGCGGAAAACCGCACGTCCGGTGGTGTGGAAGGGTCACGGGGCGAAATCCCCGTGACCCCATCCGATCTTTAGAGCGCGCCGAAGCGCCGATGCCGGCGCTGGTATTCTTCAATCGCCTCAGCAAGATCGCTTTTGCCGAAGTCAGGCCAGAATTTTTTAACGATGACGATCTCGGCGTAACTGATTTGCCAGAGCAGGAAATTGGAGATTCGCATTTCGCCCGAGGTGCGGATGAGTAGATCGGGATCGGGGATGCCCGCCGTCTGCAGGCGCGAGGCAAAAAGCTCGCCGTCGATATCGGCTGGATTGATTTTTCCAGCCGCCGCATCGCTGGCGAGCGAACGGGCGGCAGCGACAATCTCCTCGCGGCCACCGTAGGACAGGGCGAGGACTAGGGTCATCGCCGTGTGGTTGGCGGTGTGGGCCTCGGTGCGCTCGATGAGTGCGCGCGTTTTGGCGGGCAGTCGGTCTAACTGGCCGATGGTCAGCAGGCGGATGTTCTGGCGGTCGAGATCCTTGAGCTTTGCCTTGAGGAAGTGATTGAGCAAGGTCATCAGGGCCGAGACTTCGGTCTCAGGGCGGCTCCAGTTTTCCGAGGAGAAGGCGTAGAGCGTGAGGTATTCCACGCCCTGCTCGATGCAGCCTTTTAAAACTTCGGTGACGGATTCTGCGCCGGCGCGGTGTCCTTCGATGCGCGGACGCCCGCGCTCCTTGGCCCAGCGGCCATTGCCATCCATGATGATGGCGACATGGCGGGGGATGGAAGGATAGGTCGCCATGGCAGCCGTAAATCAGTCAGGCAACGACCAGAGTTTGGATGCGGTCCGGGCCGACGCCGACGAAGGCGATCGGTGCACCGCAAAGCTCGGCGAGGCGCGCGAGGTAGGCCTTCGCCTGTGCGGGGAGTTGCCCGAATTCCGTGCAAGCCGTGGTGTCGGACTTCCAGCCGGGCAGCGTTTCGTAAACCGGCACCGCGCGGTCCCACGCCTTGCGGTCGGCCGGCGGCAGCGTGTGGATCGTGCCATCGATGTCGTAGCCGCTGCAAATCTGGAGCGTCTCGTACTCGTCGAGACCATCGACGTTAGTGACTGCTAGACCGGTGACACCGTTGACCATGCAGGCGAAGCGCAGCAGCACGGTGTCGAGCCAGCCGCAACCGCGCGGGCGGCCGGTAGTCGCCCCAAACTCGCGACCGAGGCCGTGAAGATATTCCGAGAGACCTTCGTCGCAGGTAGGGAAGGGGCCCGAGCCGACGCGAGTGGTGTAGGCCTTGCAAACTCCGATCACCGACTGAATTGCCATGGGGGGCAGGCCGGAGCCGGTGCAGGAACCGCCGGCCGTGGTGTTCGAAGAAGTCACAAACGGATAGGTGCCGTAGTCGATGTCCAGCAGGGTTCCCTGGGCGCCTTCAAACAGCAGTTTTTTTCCGGATTTCCATGCCTCGTGCAGAACGGGGATGGTGTTGGAGATATGCGGACGCAGGCGCTCGAAGGCGACGTAAACTTCTTCGATCACTTGTTTCGCGTCGAAGATCGTCAGGTCGTAGCGGGCCAGAACCTCGTTGGCCTCGGCGACGCGGCGGGTGATTTGTTGTTCGGTAAATTCGCGGTCGAGGAAGTCGGCGATGCGCAGACCGCAGCGGTTGACCTTGTCCGCATAAGCCGGGCCGATGCCGCGGCGGGTGGTGCCGATTTTGTCATCTCCCAGAGCGGCTTCGCGCGCTGCATCCAGTTCCTTGTGGAAGGGCAGCACGACGTGGGCGCGGTCGGAAATGAGCAGCTTGTCGGGGGTGATGGCGATGCCTTGCGACTCGATGCGCTCGATTTCCAGAACCAGCCCGATCGGGTCGAGCACGACGCCGTTGCCGATCACATTGGTCTTCGAATCCCAGAGAATGCCGGAAGGCAGGAGGTGCAGCACGTACTTGGTGCCCTTTGCAATCACCGTGTGACCGGCATTGTTGCCGCCTTGGCCGCGAATGACGACGTCGGATGCCTCGGTGAGGTAATCGACAATTTTTCCTTTTCCTTCGTCACCCCATTGGAGGCCAATAATGATCGTGTTCATTTTAATAAAAAAGTCGGATCGGTCAGATCAGACGGATGGGTCAGATTATTTCGTTTGGTCGATGAGCGCGGCGAACTCTTCGAAAAAGTAAGCGGCATCGTTCGGGCCGGGAGCGGCTTCCGGGTGGTATTGCACACTGAAAATCGGTAGGTCGCGGTGGCGCATTCCTTCGACGGTGTTGTCGTTGAGGTTGATGTGTGTCACTTCAATCTCGGGTGGCAGCGAATCTGGATCGACCGCAAATCCGTGGTTTTGCGAGGTGATCGAAATTTTGCCCGTGCGCAGATCCTTGACCGGCTGGTTGCCGCCGCGATGGCCGAACTTCAGTTTGAAAGTCTTGCCACCGAAAGCGTGGGCGAGGATTTGATTGCCAAGGCAGATCCCGAAGATCGGCAGTTTGCCGATGAGCGAGCGGATTTCCTCGTGGATGTAGCCGAGTGCTGCTGGGTCGCCGGGGCCGTTTGAAAGGAACAATCCATCGGGATTCTTCGCCAAAACCTCGGCGGCGCTGCAGCGGGAATTCACCACCTCGACCTCAAAGCCCGCCTGACGCAGGCGGCGCAGAATGTTGTATTTCAGGCCGAAATCATACGCGACGATGCGGTGGCGCGCAGGCGGCAGCGCAAGGTAGGGGCCCGGTTCGCCGGTGACGACATTGGGCAGTGCCCATTCACGCGACTCCTCGCTCCAGATGTAGGATTCCGGCGTGGAAACTTCCTTCACGTAATCCATGCCTTCCATCGACGGCGACGCTTTCGCCGCAGCGACGGCTTCTTCCGCACTCAATTCGGTGCTGACGCAGGCGCGCATCGCCCCCAACGAGCGAAGGTGTTTGGTCAGTGCGCGGGTGTCGATGCCTTCGATGCCGAGAATCTGGTGCTCCTCCAGATAAGCGGCGAGCGGTTGGCTGGAGCGCCAGTTCGACGGCACTTCGCACAGTTCGCCGATGACAAAGGCGCGGATGTGGGGGCCGCTGGACTCGGCATCTTCGGGGTTGATCCCGTAGTTCCCGATCTGCGGATAGGTCATCGCGACGATCTGGCCACGGTAGGAAGGATCGGTGATCACCTCCTGGTAGCCTGTCATCGAGGTGTTGAAACAAATTTCTCCGGTGGTGGTTCCGGTGGCTCCGAAGGCGGTTCCTTCGAAACAGCGTCCATCTTCAAGGGCTAAAATGCAAGTAATCGGCACGGCGGCGGCAGGCTAGGCAGTCGGGTCGGTCGATGCAAGCGAATGCTCATTCTCTTGCACGGCTATCGATCAAAATCGTGACGGGACCGTCGTTCACCAAAGAAACTTTCATGTCCGCCCCGAAGACCCCGCGGCCCACGGGCCTGCCCAATTCGCCTTCCATCGCCAGGCAAAAGCTTTGATACAGCGGTTCGGAGACCGCGGGAGCCGCAGCGCGCAGAAACGACGGCCGATTGCCCTTTTTCGTCGAGGCGTGGAGCGTGAACTGGCTAACGATGATAATTTCGCCGCCGGCATCGACCACCGATTGGTTCATTTTCCCGTCGCCGTCGGCAAAAATTCGCATCTTCGCGATTTTTCCGCTCAGCCACGCCACGTCGTCCGCCGCGTCGCCCTCCTCCACGCCGAGCAAAAGCAACAGCCCCGGCCCCATTTTTGCCGCGATCTCGCCCTCGACCTTCACCGAAGACTCGAGCACTCGCTGGATCACCACTCTCATAGTCAGTTTTTGGCAGCGTTTCCCCCAAGATGCAATCCTGGATGGACATGCCTGTAAAAATCGCCCGTTCCAATGCTTGCAAGCGTGTGGCAGTGGATCATTTCGCCATACAGGCCGCTGATTCTCGATCTCAGTGACCGAAGAACGACCTCACCGGGTGCTTTCAAAAACGCCGCCGCCTAACAAACGACCGCCATCGTAGAGCGCGCAGATCTGGCCGGGAGCGATTGCCCGCTGCGGTCGCTGGAACTTCAGGTGGATTTTGCCGTCCTCGATCGGCTCTAGCAAGGCCGGTTCCGCCTTCGCCCGGTAGCGCGGCTGGGCATCGATCAGACGCTGCGTGTCAAACTTCTCGTTCAGCGCCGACAGGCTGCCAACCGTGCATTCCTGAGTGTAGAGTCCTTGCGAATCGGGGGTGTCCCAGCCGACGATGAGCTGGTTCTTGGCTGCATCCTTGCCCACCACCACGTAGGCCATGCCATCGCGCGGCGAGGCCACCCCGTGACCCTTTCGCTGGCCCAGTGTGTAGAGGTGCAGCCCGCGGTGCTCGCCTAACACTTTCCCTGCCAGATCGATAATTTCGCCGGGAGTGTCCGCCACATAGTGCCGCAGGAAATCGCTCATCTTCACCTGCCCGAGAAAACAAATCCCCTGGCTGTCCTTCTTCTCCGCCACCGGCAGGTTGAATCGCCGCGCCACCTCGCGCACCTCGGGCTTGAGCATTTCCCCGGTAGGGAAAAGCGCGTGAGCCGCCTGCCGCTGGGTCATCAGCGATAAAAAGTAACTCTGATCCTTGTTCGGATCCGCCCCGCGCAGGATCGCCGCCGAGCCCTCGCTCAGCGTGCGGCGGCGCGCATAGTGCCCCGTCGCCACGTGTTCGAAACCCTGCGACAACGCATAGTCCAGAAAGACCCCGAACTTCATCTCGCGGTTGCACCACACATCGGGATTCGGCGTGATCCCCGAGCGGTAGCCTTCGATCAGATACTCCACGATCCGGTCGCGGTAGGCATCGATCAGATCAATCACCCGGTACTCGATCCCCAGCGACTTCGCCACCGCACGGCCGTCCTCAATGTCTTGCTCCCATGGGCAGTCCCCCGGAATCCCCTCGTCGTTGATCCAGTTTTTCATGTAGCCCGCCGCCACCTCGTGGCCCTGCTCCACCAGCAGCGCCGCCGCCACCGCACTATCCACTCCACCCGAGAGTCCGACCAACACCTTCGCCATGCGGAAACCATCGAATGCGGAATGCGGAATGGCGAGTGCGGAATGAAAGACGCGAATACCCGAGGCGGTGTTGGCTATTTTGTTTCGACCAAATGCAGTGACAACCCTTTGAATTGTGAAAAGGCTCGATCCGTAGTCACCATCTGCAGCCCAGACCGCAGTGCAAAGGCCGCTAACCAAGCATCCATCCACAGCTTTGGAGAACTGGATTCCCGGCGCGCGTAGTTCTTCCACGCGGCTTCAATACCGTCGGGTTCATTCGCAAAACTCATACGATCGTCCGCTATCAAACATTCCATCGTGTCCCATGCCTCAATGTTGCTACACGATTGCATCCCATAACCCGCCATCACCTCGACCGCGGTGAGTAGTCGCAGTAGCCCCTGTTGGGTGGTTCGGCAAAAGAAAATACTCGCCGCCGCGTCTTGTCGATCCAACCAAGCCCGCGCCGCCACATGGTGTGAGTGACCCGAAAGAGCCAGCGCCAGCCAGATATTAACGTCCGGCAGTTTCACGACTCCACTCCGCTTCCTGTTTCAGCAGCACCACAGCCACATCGTTTGGCGTCAACTCCGCGCTAGCTCGACATTCGATCAAGGGCAATTTCACTCGTCGTCCCTCGATTTTCCCACGCCGACTCGGTGGCGCCACTTGATGACAATGGGTTCCCGAAGCCCTCTCGGGTACCGGATGCTTGGGTAAATCCAGTGACGTTTTCATGGGATCAATATCCCAGTTTTTCTGCGTCCTGTCAAGACGCCCTGTGCCCCCCGCCGTTCAGTGTTTGACGTTCAATGTTCGATGTTCATCCTCCGCCCATGCACTCGATGACAGGATTTGGCCGCGGCGCGGCGGCGACGAACGATTGGCAGGCGACGGTGGAAATCAGCTCGGTCAATCGCAAGCAGGCGGAAGTTGTTGTGCAAGTCCCGCGCGAGCTCAATGAACTCGACGCCCGCATCCGCAAGGCTGTGCTGGCCGTCGTTTCCCGCGGCCGCATCCAGGTCTCGGTCCATGTCGAACGCCCCCAAGGCGCGGCCGCCGATTTTCGCGTCGATCCCGCGCTGGCCCTGGCGTTTTCCGCTGCCTTTGCCGAGTTGGCTCAAACCGTCGGCCACAGCCTGCTGCCCAGCGCCTCCGACTTTCTCCGCCACCCCGGAATCATCGCCATGGGCAGTGGCGAAATCGATGCCGAAGCCGCTTGGCTGGCCATCCAACCCGCCCTCGACGACGCACTATCGCAACTCGCAGCCATGCGCGGCCGGGAAGGAGCCGACCTCAAAGCCGACTTTATTTCGCGGCTCGGCGTCTTGGTTTCCTTCGGGCAGAAAATCAGCGCCCTCGCGCCAGAACGGCCGATCCGCCAGCGAGAATTGCTGACCAAGCGCCTGCGCGACGCGGGGCTGGAAATCGATCTGGCAGACGAGCGCATCGTCAAGGAAATCGCGCTGTTTGCCGACCGCTGCGATATCAGCGAAGAGCTCACCCGCCTCGATTCCCACTTCGCCAAGTTCCGCGAATATCTCGATGCCACCGAACCACCCGGCCGCGCGCTCGATTTTCTCTGCCAAGAACTCTTTCGCGAGTTCAACACCATCGGCTCCAAGGCCAACGATGCCTCAATCGCCCAAACCATCGTCGAGGCGAAGACCGAGTTAGAAAAAATCCGCGAGCAGGTCCAGAATCTCGAATGACGCGCTGCAGCGCATGATCAGGCGATGTTGGATTCAATCTTCTGAGTATGTTTTTGCGGTTACGCGTCCCCCGTGGATGGATAGAAATATGCCTTCGCAATTCGGCTCGCTAGAGGTTTCGGGGCTCATGAAAAAGCCGAGTCGTTCTGGTGTGTCTTCCATGACTGTCGGTCGCTGGCGCACTCCTGTTTTCGGGTAGTGCTGATTCAACAATGAATTAATCTCGTCGCGTGTCATGCCCTCATGAATGTCTCGATAGAATGCTTTGTATGTGCGAAAGCGCGCATCGACGAGTTCAGGACGGAGTAACATAAACACGAAAATCGCAGGGATGATGCAGAGTAAGGAGAGTCCACTGAAAACAAAGCGGCGAGTCCTGGATGCTGCACGGATGGCGAAAACCGCTGCGACGATGGCTGCTATCGTGGAGAGTCCCGCAATCAGAAAGACTGGATGAACTGTCGTTGTCACGGGAGATGTACGTAGTCGCCTGACTTCCTATGATCCGACAGGAGTATTTTCCCAGCAGGATAGCTGGAATTGCAGGAAGTCCCATTCTGCGGGGATTGGCGCGGGTTTGAAGGGTGGAATGAGTGGACGACCGACCAGCTCAGGCTCCAGCCAGCCCGCGCTGATAGGACTGCGGCGTGGGCCGGTCTTTTTTCATCAGCGCCTTGCGCATCTTGGCTAGCGCGGAGTTTTGCAGTTGCCGGATCCGCTCGCGCGACACCCCAAACTCGCGGCCGACGTCTTCTAGCAGCATCGGCTTGAGCCCGGTCAGGCCGAAGCGCTCGTCAATGATCCGCCGCTCGCGTTCGTTCAGGATCGAAAGCAAACCGCCGATCTCGGCGTAAAGGTTTTTGTCGGTGAGCATCTCGAGCGGGTCGGAGGCCGACTCGTCGCTGACGACTTCGCCGAATTCCGTGGCCTCGCCTTCGTTGATCGGCGCGTCGAGCGATTGCGGGCGCAGCGCGGCTTGTTTCAGCATCGCGATTTTTTGCTGTGGCAGCCCCAGCTCTTCGGCCAGTTCCTCGTCCGTCGGCTCGCGGCCCAGCGATTCGCCGAGGATCGAGGCGATCCGGCGCATGCGGGCAATTTTGTCCACCATGTGGATCGGTAGGCGGATCGTCTTCGACTGGTTGGCCAAGGCGCGTTTGATCGATTGCTTGATCCACCACGCGCCGTAGGTTGAAAGTTTGCCGCCTTTTTCCGGGTCGAAGCGTTCGACGGCGTTCATCAGGCCGATGTTGCCTTCGGAAATCAGATCGCTCAGCGACAGGCCGTAGCCGGAGTAGTCATGCGCGATTTTCACCACCAGCCGCAAATTCGCCTGGATCATCTGCGTGCGCGCGGCCTCGTCGCCCGCCTTAATGCGTTCTGCGAGCTCGTTTTCCTCCTGAATGGTCAGGAGGGGAGTCTTGGAGATTTCCCGCAGGTAGAACTTCAAACTGCTGTCAGATTCGTAGGCCATGATTGGGGGTTGTTAGGAAACGATTAATTCTTAAGCCTGATTCGTGCCGATGCACGGATTTATTTCAGATTTTTTAATTTTTTTCGCAGCCGCCGGGGACTGATTTGCCGGGCTTTTAATCCCGCGGCAGAAGGAGATTCAGATACGCCTCGGCATCGAGGAAGTCCTGGCCGTAGATCAGGTGATCGAGCAGCACCACGCCGGTCAGATCCTCGACCACGCCCTTGTTGGTGATCATCGCCATGTCCATTTCGTCCTCCAACTGGTTCATGACGATCCCGGCGCAGGTCAGGCCTTTGGCGCGGATCGCGTTGACGGTTAAAAGAATGTGGTTGAGCGCGCCCAGCCGGTTGCCTGCCACGAGGATGACCGGCAGGCCCAGATCCGACGCCAGGTCAGACACCCGGTAGTTCGGGGCCAGCGGCACTTCCCAGCCACCGGCGCCTTCCACCAGCACATGGGCGTGCTGCGCGGCGAGGTGGCTGAAGCCGGCTAACAGCTCGGCGGGATCGACCGTGCGGTTTTCCAGCATGCCCGCCACGTAGGGGGCGACGGCGGTGTTGAGGTAAACCGGGTTGACCACGTCCAGATCGAGGCCGCCGGATGCTTCTGCTAGAGTCACCGCGTCCTCGCGATCCCCGCAGGCCACTGGCTTGTAGCCGACCGCGTCCAGCCCCTCGCCGCGCAGCGCTTCCAAGATCAGGCGGGTGACGTAGGTTTTGCCGACGCCCGTGTCAGTTCCCGTGATGAAAAAGCTCATGCACGAGGGGTGGCCTGCCGCGGCGGCCGGGTCAAGACAGGTGAATGACAAATTTCCCTTTTCCCTCGCGGATCCGCGTTCATGCTGACGGCACATGACAGCAGATTTTCTGGTGATCGGTTCAGGCATAGCCGGACTTTCCTTTGCCCTGCGTGCCGCCAGGCACGGATCGGTGATCGTGCTCACCAAGGGCAATGCCTATGAGTCGAACACCGCGTGGGCACAGGGCGGCATCGCCTCGGTCCTGCCCGATGGCTTGCGGGATCAGGGCGATTCCGAGGAACTCCACGTCGCCGACACGCTGGATGCCGGGGCCGGTCTGTGCAACGAGTCCGCCGTCCGCACCATCATCCAAGAAGGTGCCGCCGCGATCGACGATCTGGTGCGGTACGGGGTGTCCTTCGACAAGGAAGACGCCCAGTTTCTACTCGGTAAAGAAGGCGGCCATGGCCACCGGCGGATCCTCCACGCCCGCGATACCACGGGCCTGGAAGTCGCGCGCGCCCTCATCGAAACTGCCCGCCAAACGCCTAACATCACCCTGCTGGAGAATCATTTTGTCATCGACCTCATCACCACGGCCAAACTCGGCGGCGTCGTCGACGACCGGGTGATCGGGGCCTACGTGCTAGAAACCCAGACCAACGAGGTCAAAGTTTTCCGCTCGGATCGCGTCGTGCTTGCGGCAGGCGGCTGCGGCAAAGTTTATCTCTACACCACCAATCCAGACTCCGCCACTGGCGATGGCGTGGCTCTGGGCTGGCGGGCCGGTGCCTCCGTGGCGAACATGGAATTCATCCAGTTCCACCCCACCTGCTTTTACAACCCGGCAGCCGTCGGCCCCGAGGCGCGTTCCTTCCTCGTCAGCGAGGCCGTGCGCGGCGAAGGCGGGATCCTGATCAATGCCAAGGGCGAGGATTTCACCAAAAAGATCGACCTGCGCGGATCGCTCGCACCGCGCGATATCGTCGCCCGCGCCATCGACGGTGAACTCAAGCGCACCGGCGCGCCCTGCGTTTACCTCGACGTCACTCACAAGCCGAAGGGCTTCATGAAAGAGCGCTTCCCTTATATCTATCAGACGCTTTTGAAATTCGGCCTCGACTGCGAGACCCAGCCCATCCCCGTTGTCCCCGCTGCCCATTACCAATGCGGCGGCGTCGTGACCGATGTGAACGGCAAGACCTCCATCCGCGGACTCTTCGCCGTGGGCGAGGTGGCCTGCACCGGCCTGCACGGCGCCAACCGGCTGGCGTCTAACTCGCTGCTAGAGGGCAACGTCGTCGCCCGCCGCGCCCTCGATGAAATGATGCGCATCTATCCGCCCGACAAGCTCGCCCCCGCGCCGCCGGAAATCCCCGCCTGGGAATACGGCGACACCGCCGTGCCGGATGAGCTGGTCGTCATCTACCACAACTGGGACGAGATCCGGCGGCTGATGTGGGACTACGTCTCCATCGTCCGCACCGATAACCGCCTGCGCCGCGCGACCGCCCGCTTGAGAAATTTAAAAAAAGAAGTCCGCGAGTTCTACTGGGGCCACCGCGTCAATGCCGACATCCTCGAGCTGCGCAACCTCGTCACCACCGCCAGTCTCATCGTCGAGTGCGCCGCGCGCCGCAAGGAATCCCGCGGCCTTCACTACACCCTCGACCACCCGCAGTCCGACCCGGGGCTCTGCACGGACACCGTCTTGAGGCGCTTCTAGCAGCCTGACAGGCGCGCGCTGGTACTAAAAAATAAAGCGCGCGTTGGATATCCCCCCGGATCTCGCAACGCGCGCCATATAATGGAGCAGTTCGGCTTTGCCTGGCTCGGTTAACTTCCCCCCGGAGATTAACACGAACACGAATTGGCTAGGCTTCCAAGCTCACACTCCATCAGCGCAGAAGCGCGTCAAGAAAGATATTCATATTCCCGAATCTTTAAAGCGCAAGAAATTTTTAAAAATTTATCTGTCAGCGAAGTTGAATGTAAGAATTCGCAGACTTTAGGCCGATTCCTGCCCGCGCCGGGGCGTGTGGAAGCAAGATTCCGAGGGCGTGTGATCGTCGCGCGGGTTCATGTTTCGAATGCGGAGGTCTGCCACCGACATTCTTGGTGGAAAATGGCTCGCGCAAAGGGGTGAAGGCGCAAAGAAGAGGGTATTCGGCTGCAAACCATTGCTGATTATTGGACCTGTGCGGTGGACGGGAGGACTCGTGCGGTCGACCGCATGACTCGTGAGCTCGACCGCAAGACTCGTGAAGTCGACCGCAAGACTCGTGAAGTCGACCGCAAGAC
>CAJXYV010000020.1 GCA_913063525.1 uncultured Verrucomicrobiota bacterium | reverse complement strand
AGCTGAATCAAGCAACGCCGCTGATGCGGTGATATCCAAGGAGGCCGTCTATCCGCAAGGATGGCGGCCTTTCTTGTGGGTGATGATAACGAGGTGCAGACCCGAAAGAAAGCGGAAAATGAAGGGGGGGGGTTCTGGCGGCGGGGAAAGAGAACCACGGATTGAGCTGATTACACCGATTGACGAAAGCACCAGCGAAACGACTTTTGAAAGATTTGATCCATGAGTTGGTTTTTTTCGGGCTTGTTTCCGACGTCGATTGATACAAAATTCATCGTATGGCTACGACAGTTGTAATCCCTGTGCCTGATGCGCCACTCCTCCACCCCAAGGATCTGACATCATCGCAGTTGCGCAGCCGATTCTTGTTAGCAATAAAATCCTTCGAACCGGGGGAGCCCAGCTCCGGTCAAGCTGCTTAAATTCGTAAAAGTTACTGGCACTGCATCATGAATCAAGTTAGCTAATCGTCATTCTATCATGAATAAAAACTCTCATTTTCGTCAGGGCATCATCGCGTGGATCGCGATTTGCGCCATGGGCCTGCCCTTGAACGCTCAACAACAGAATCATTCGCAGCTGCCAAAATTACCTCCGCTGCCGGAGTTGCCACCTGCAAAGCCAATCGATTCGGTTCAGATGGATGACTCGAAATCTGCGCCTGAGGTGAATCTCGATTTGCCGATCGCCCCGGGCCCTTACCAACCGACTTGGGCATCGATCGAAAAGAACTATCCTGGCACCCCACAATGGCTGCGAGATGCAAAATTTGGCATCTGGGTACACTTTGGCCCGCAGTCCGCTGGCGAAAGCGGTGACTGGTATGCCCGCAAAATGTATGTGCCCGGGACGCAGGCATACAAGAATCACGTAGCTAAGTACGGACACCCCAGCGAAAACGGCTACAAGGAAGTTCTTCGCGATTGGAACCCGACTAAACTCGATCCCGCGAAGCTCACCGAACTTTACAAAAATGCTGGTGCAAAATTCCTGATTATCCAAGGAGTCCATCATGACCAGTATGACCTGTGGAACTCTACCTATCAGCCATGGAACAGCACGCGGCTCGGGGCCAAACGCGACCTCGTGGGCGAATGGGCAAAGGCAGCTCGCGCCGACGGCATCCACTTCGGAATCACATTCCACCACGAATACAGTTGGTGGTGGTGGCAGACAGCGTTCAAGTCCGACACCACAGGCGATATGGTCGGCGTGCCTTACGATGGACACCTCACTCTGGCCGATGGCAAAGGCAAGTGGTGGGAAGGCATGGACCCGCGCCTACTCTATGGTGTGGACTTGCGGCAATATAAGGGAGTCAGCGCTGTAGCGAATGAGGGTTGGAATTCGCCGCCCGCTGGGATTTTTCAAGAGCATGCCGACTACGCCAAGTGGTATGCCACATGGTGGGCATTGCGCATGATGGATGCGGTAAGCAAGTACAATCCCGACTTTATTTACACCGATGGCGCGAGTAATCAACCATTCAGCGGCAGTGGCACTGGCACGGGCATTAAGGCCGACGCTATGCAACGTGTGATCGCTGATTACTACAACCGTACGCTGGCCCGCCGTGGAAAAGTCGACGTTTTCAGTATTGTGAAATTTCGTCCGAAGTCGAACGGGACTGTGAACACTGAGGAATTCGGTCTCCCCAACGAGATTAAGACGGATCAGTCGTGGATCGGCGAAACGCCAGTCGGAGACTGGTTCTATGGCCCTAAATTCACCTACGATAGCGGGATGATGATCCGCTACATCGTCGAAGCCGCCGCCCGCGACGGCAATGCGGCCTTGAACATACCGATTAGGCCCGACGGATCCCTCGACGAGGGGGCCATTAAGATGCTCGAGGGCGTTGGAAAGTGGATGCGGATGAATGGCTCGGCAATCTATGGCAGCAAAGCATGGAAAATCCCCGGTGAAGGCCAGAAAAGCAACGGGCATTTGCGCAAGATTCCAGGCGGTAAATTACAAAAGCAGCACGCTGACTTTCAGTATGCCATCAACGATTTTCGCTTCACCGTTGGCAAAGATGGAGCTCTTTATGCCATTTGTATGACCGTGCCGAAGGCGGGCGATCAATTGGCCATCCAGTCGCTGGGTAAAACAGGTTCGGATAAGACCGTTCGGAAAGTTTCGCTACTTGGCTATAACGGCTCGATCAAATATTCACAGGATGAGCAGTTTCTTTCTGTCACATACCCCTCAGCCATGCCATCCGAAACCGCAGTGGTGTTGAAAATAGAGTAAGGAACGGGTGGAGTTAATTCCGGATTATTTCTGGCAGCGCGGGCACCAGTAGGTGGCGCGCTGGCCGAGCACTGCGTGACCGATCGGGGTTTGACAGCTGCGGCAGGGTTCGCCTTTGCGGTCGTAAACGAACAGGCGCTGTTTGAAGTAGCCGGGTTTGCCGTCGGAGTTGAGAAAGTCCCGCAGGGTGGTGCCACCCTCCTCGATGGATGCAGCGAGGACTGCGCGGATGGCAGCGACGAGTTTGCGCAGGCGCGGCGGGGTGAGCTGGTTGGCCGGGGTTTCCGGGCCGATGCCGGCACGGAACAGGGATTCCGAGGCGTAGATGTTGCCGACGCCCACGACCACTTTGGCGTCCATGATGACGAGTTTGATGGCGGCGGAGCGTTTGGCGCAGGCGGCTTTGAGATGGGCGGCGGTGAAGCCGTCTTCCAGCGGCTCGGGGCCGAGGTTTTTGAGCAGGTCGTGCGACAGCGGATCGGTCTCGGCCAGCCGCAGCACGAGGCCAAAGCGGCGCGGGTCGTGAAAGCGCAGTTGTTTGCCATTGGCGAGGGTGATGCCGACGTGGTCGTGCTTTTTCCAAGTTTCGGCGGGATCGATCACCCGCAGGCTACCGGACATGCCGAGGTGGACCAGCAGCGTGGAGCCGTCGTCGATGGCAAATAGCAGGTACTTCGAGCGGCGGGTGACGGCACGGATGCTGCGGCCGTCGAGTTCCGCGATGTCCGGGGAAATCGGCTGGCGCAAATCGTAGCGGCGAATGATCAGTTCGGTGATTTTGACGCCCGTGACGTGTGGTTCAATTCCGCGGCGGGTGGTTTCAACTTCGGGAAGTTCGGGCATAATCAGGATTTAACGGAGAATGTATCCAGTGACGGCGACCACGTGACAAACGCTGCCGCCGAGCACAAACAGGTGCCAGATGGCGTGATTGAAGGGCAGTCGATGCCACGCGTAAAAGAGAATTCCCAAGGTGTACAACAAGCCACCCGCGACCAACCAACAGAGTCCGGCCAGCGGCAATCCCCGGATAAGCGGGCCGATCGCAAACACCACCAGCCAGCCCATCAGCAGATAAAGGGTGGTGGAAATCCAGTGGTCCTTTTTGCCATTCCACAAGGCCTTGATAAGGACGCCCGCGAGCGCCATCGCCCAGATGATGCCAAACAGCCACCAACCCAGTGCGCCGCGCAGGGTGATGAGGGAGATGGGCGTGTAGGAGCCCGCGATGAGCAGGTAGATGCAGGCGTGGTCGAGCGATTGAAAATGCGCCTTCCACTGCGGAGAGGTGAAGAAGTGATAGAGTGTCGATGACAGGTAAAGCAGCACCAGCGAAACGCCAAAAACCGCTGCAGAGACCATTTTCAACGTTTGCCCTGCCGACAGCACGAGCATGGTCACCAACGCCGCCATGCTAAACACGACGCCAAGCGCGTGAGTCAGCAAACTCGCCACTTCTTCACGGTGGGAGTCGCACAGCGGCGAACGATGGGGACCTTTCAAAAACATCCTGCGATGGCTCACTCTCGCGCAGGATCGAGAGCTTGTCGAGCGACGCGCAACGATCTGGGCTCAGTCTTAAGAAGAGAAAGGAACGAAGAGGTCTCGCGCAAAGGGACAAAGACGCAAAGTTTTTTTGGAGGGTTGATGGATTCAAAGTGGACCACAATCGACTGAAAGCCAAGCCGACTGAAGTCGGTACTCCATCCGCCCCCTCTTCTTTGCAACCCTTGGCGATCTTTGCGCCTTAGCGGTCAATTTTTTAATTCGATGATCAAGAATGAAACCCGTGCCTTGATTTTATGGGGGCGGGGCGTCAAAAACCTCTGCGTGAATCAAGCTTTCATCCTCGGCGCTGGAATGGGAAATCGTTTGCGGCCGCTAACGGGACGCCTGCCGAAGCCACTGGTGCCGCTGTTCCACCGGCCGCTGGCGGAGTGGGCGATGGCGGCTTGTGCGCGGGTCGGGATCGAGCGGTTTGCGATCAACACCCATCACCTGCCGGGGGCGTGGAGTGATTTCGGCGCGGGAAACGACGTAACTTTGTTTCACGAACCGGTTCTGCTGGAAACGGGCGGCGGACTGAAAAACATCGAACCGTGGATGGGCGGCGAGGCGCTGCTGGTCCACAACGGCGATATTTTTTCGACGATGCCGCTGGAAAAACTCATCGCCGCGCATGAGGCGTCGGCCTTGCCGGTGACGCTGGCGCTGCGCTCCGCGGGGACGGCTACCCACATCGCGCTCGATCCCACAGGCAGCCGCGTGACCGACATCCGCCGGATGCTCGGTCGCAGCGAAGGGACGCACGTCTTCAGCGGGATTTACTGCGTCAGCCCGGGCTTTCTGGAACTGCTGCCCGCCAACGAAAAAATCTCGGTAATCCCCGCCTTTTTGGAATTAGCCAAAATCGGCCAGCTCGGGGCGATCGTACTCGATGAGGGCGTCTGGCTGGATCTGGGCGACCGCAAATCCTATCTGCAAGCGCACCGCGAACTCGATCTCGGGCCTGCGATCCACCCGCTGGCCTGCATCGAGCTGGGAGCGATCGTTGAAAACTCAGTCGTCGGCCCAAGAGCCGTCATAAAAGCGGGCGCGACAGTCAGAAATTCGGTCATTTGGCCGGATGGCCGGGTTTCGTGCGATGCGGTGCTGGACCGATGCATCGTCTTCTCCGCCTCCCCCGCCAGCGGATCGCACCAAAATCGCGATCTTTGACGTTAATTTTAGGTTTTTACGCCCGCGTCCTTGCCATCGGCGATGAGAACCGCTAATTCCCATCAACTTCTAAACCCATGACGACTGCAAACCCATCCATCGTACCTAACGCCAAGCGGCTGTTAATCGCCAGTTTCACCGCCATTCTCGCGGCCGGAGTCGGCTTCGGCATCCGCGGCGGAATCCTCCTCAACTGGGGTTCCGAATTCGGATTCACCGCCACCCAGCTCGGTGCCATCGGCGGCGCGGGTTTCAGCGGATTCTGTTTTGGCATCATCATCGGCGGCGTGGTCGCGGATAAAATCGGCTATGGCAAACTGGTGATCGCCGCGCTGCTGTTCCATATTCTTTCGGCCTTTGTCACCTTTGGCGCTTCCGCCGGCCAGAGCCAGGACACCGCCTATCAGTTCTTGTTCTGGGGCACGTTCATCTTCGCGCTCGCCAACGGCACGCTGGAAGCGGTGGCCAATCCTTTGGTCGCCACCCTTTTCCCGCACAACCGCACGCACTACCTCAACATCCTCCACTCCAGCTGGCCTGCGGGCATGGTCATCGGCGGCGCGATCGGCTGGGTACTGGGCGACCAGATGCACGTCAGCTGGAAAGTGCAACTCGGCCTGTTCCTGATCCCGACCGCTGTTTACGGCCTGATGTTTCTCGGTCAGAAAATGCCCAAGTCGGAGGCGTCCGAGCAAGGCCTGAGCCTGGGCGAAATGCTCAAGGACGTTGGCATCATGGGCGGACTGGTCGCCTGCGCGCTTCTTTCGCTGTTTTTCCAAGGCGTGCTCGGCCCGTTGTTTGCCGACCCTGAAACGGTCAAATATGTTTCCTACGGCATCGGCGCGGTGCTTTTGATCATCGTTGCCATCCTGACCAAGGGCGCACTTGGCCACTGGCTGATGTTTGTGCTGTTTGTGACCCACGCCCTGATCGGCGCGGTCGAGCTGGGAACGGATGGCTGGATCCAGAACATCACCGGCAACATCCTCACTTCTGGCCAAGGCAAAATCCTGTTTGTCTTCACCTCGCTCGCCATGTTCGGCCTGCGCTTCTGCTCCCACTTCATTGAGAAAAAGACCAAGCTCTCGCCCGTCAGCCTGCTGCTCGTGTGCGCGTTGATCGCCTGCATGGGCCTCAATCTGGTCTCTGGCATCAACGCCTTTGGCGGTGCGCTCGGCGCGCTGCTCGTTTACGCCCTCGGCAAAACCTTCTTCTGGCCCACCATGCTGGCCGTCGTTTCCGACCGCTTCCCGCGCTCTGGCGCCGTGGCGATTTCGATCATGGGCGGTATCGGCATGATGAGTGCAGGTCTGCTCGGCGGCCCCGGCCTTGGCTACGCCAAAGACCGCTTCTCGGGCGAGGCTCTACAAGCCGAAAGCCCCGCGCTCTTTGCCGCCAACCAAGCCGAGAAAGCCAGCAGCTTCGTCGGATTCCCCGCAGCCCACGGCATCGACGCGAAAAAGCTCGGTGCCATCCAAGACAAACTCGCCGCCGCCCGCGCCGAGCTGGAAAAAGCCGGCAACAAGGACCCGCTTGCCGCTCTGGCCCAGCTCAGCGACGACGAGCGCAAAATCCACCAAGCCAGCATCACCGGCGACCGCAAAACCCTCAAGGCCGATGCCTATATCCCCGCCCTCATGGCTGCGATCTTCCTGCTGTTGACGCTCTATTTCAAGTCCATCGGCGGCTACCGTCCGCTGAAGATCGGCGAATCAAATTCCCAGCGTCATTGATAAGGCGAGTAGAGGATGAGCCCTCTGGCCGACCTAACGAGATAGACCAAGGGCTCGGGACCATGAAGGACCGGCTGGAGAGGTCACATGATATTCCGTGATTTGGGATCACTCGTTGCTGAGAGTTCTGAGAAAGGCGACGAGGGCACGCTGGTCATCGGTACTGAGCTGGAGACCGCCGTCGGGGTGTTTGGCGAGGTTGGGGTCGAGCGTCGGGCTGCGGTGGACGCCGCTGCTGTAGTGGGCGATGACTTCTTCGAGGGTGGCGAAGCGGCCGTCGTGCATGTAGGGCGCGGTGCGGGCGACGTTGCGCAGGCTGGGGGTAGCGAATTTGTGGCGGTCGGCGGCGAGCTGAGTGACGCGGAAGCGGCCGGGATCGGCTTCGTCGGGGGCGAGGCCGTTGTTGTGGAATTGATGGTCGCTGAATAAGGGGCCGCCGTGGCAGTGGAAACAATCGGCACCTAACTGGCCGGTGCGTGGCTCGTATTCGGTCATGAAAAGTTCGAAGCCGCGCTTTTCGTCGTCGCCGAGGGTGGCCTTGCCGCGGAGGGCGCGGTCGAACTTGGCGTCGTAGGCGGTGAGGGTGAGGAGGAATTGTTCGAGCGCAAGGCTGATTTTTTCGCCCGTGACTGCCGGCGAGCCGAAGGCGGCGAGGAAGAGCGGCGGGTAGGCGGCGCTGGCGGCAAGCTTGGCGCTGAGGTGATCGGACGATTCATCCATCTCGCTGTGGTCTTGGATGGGCGCGAGCACTTGGGCACGCAGCGAGGGCGCGCGGCCGTCCCAGAAAAAGCTGTTTTTCCAAGCGAGATTGAAAAGCGGCATGGCATTGCGAGTGCCTAACTGACCGCGGACACCGATGCTAACACGCCGCGAATCGGCAAAGGCGGCGCTGGCTTGGTGGCAGGAGGCGCAGGAGATCGTGCCATCGCGCGAGAGTGCGGGATCATTGAAAAGAGCTTTGCCGAGGGCGACGCGCTCTTCGATGAGCGGGTTGTCGCGCGGCAGGGCGGGGATGGGGAAAGCGCCGCTCATGGTGAAGCGGTAGGGTGTGAATTTTTTTGGCAGATAGAGCGGCTTCACGGGTGCTGCTGCTTGTGGCGCGGCTCCAGCGGTGACGACCTGACGAACGCGAAAAGCGCCGGGAAGATTGGCCACCAGCGCGGCAGCGACGGGATCGCCAGGGCGCGAGTGGGTGGCCGTACCGTCTTTTGCGAACGACAAGGGGCGCGGCGCGTTGAAAAGTGCGGCGAGGTCGAGATCGAGCAAAACACCCGCGTCGTGGGTGAGATCGAGCGGGGCGGCGAGGCTGATGCGGGTGCGGTTCGGGTCGCGGGCGAGGTGGTGGGCGTAACCTTTGATCTCGGCATCGGCGGCGCGGAAGTGGCCTTCGATCGCCATGAAGATGTAGCCGCCCTGCCAGCTCCAGTGGAGACCGTCGAGGTTGGGGTTGAGCGGATCGGCGGCGGGGATTTTCGAGATGTCGGCGGCATTGGCCTTGGCATCGGGTCCGACGTGGAAGCGCAGCGCCCGGTAGTTGCCCGCGGGGATGCCTTCTAGCAGACAGGCATTGCGCCGCGCCGCCGCATCGATCCAAGCGTTAGTGTTAGGAAATTCTAACCACTGTCCGTCCTCGCGCTCCAGCGCGAAGCCACTGAGTAGATAACTGAGCCGCGTGACCGAGAGCGTCTCCTGCGCGGCGTTTTCATAACGCAAAGAGTCGAGCAGCAAAGGATCGCCATTGAACGTGGGGCGCAGCGTGATCTCCAGCGCAGCACCAAACGTCGCCGAAGCTGCTAGCAGAAATACCAGCGGCATGGCAGCTTTGCGAAAGAACGGTGGCATGGGAATTACTTTGCTGCGGGAGCGGTCAGCTCGTCGTTGACCAACGATTCGAGTTGGGCTTGTCCGTCGATCAGCAGATTGCCTGCAACGACGACCCGCTCGTTTTCCCTCAACCCACCAAGCACTTCCCAAGAAGCGTCGCCAGCGCGACCCAATTTGACGGTGTGCGGTTGATAGGCACCAGGGCCTTTCTCGACATAAACGCGCGGCGTGGCACCGGACCAAACGACAGCACTCCGAGGGATCGAGAGGACTTCAGGCGCACCTAGCTCGACCACGCCGTCGGCGAAGGTTTTGTTTTTGAGGTGGCGGTCGGGATTTTCCAGGACCACGCGGACGCGGGCGGAGCGGGTTGCGTCTTCCAAGTTCGGGCTGATGAACGAAACTCGGGCCTTGAGGATTTCTCCGGGCAGCGATGGCGAGCTGAGCGTCACGATTTGGCCCACCTCGATCAGCGGCAGGTCTTGCTCGTAGGCGGTGAACATGAACCACATCTTGGTGAAGTCGGCGATTTCGAAGAGTCGATCGCCCTCCTTCACAAATTGACCTTCGCTGACATAGCTTTTCACGATGGTGCCCGTTAGCGGAGCGAGAATGCTGAAGTACATGTCGTCGGGCTGACGCAGAGGGATCGCTTTGATTTGCTCCCACACAAGCCCGTATTGTTCGAGGCGGCGTTTGATCTGATCGACATCGGGACTGGCGTGAACGAGCGCGTTTTTATAGTCGTTGGCAACAGCCAAAAGAGTGCGGCTAAAGATCGTGGCGAGGGGCTGCCGCCGTGTAATTTTATCGCCTTCGCCGGTCATCGCCAGCCCATCGATGCGGCCGTCGACGGGCGCGCTAACAATCCCGTGACGCGACTCGTCTTCGCCGATCATGCCCGCCACGCGCAGGGTGCGGACGAGCGGCTGCTTGCTGACCACGGCGGTCTGTACGCCTACGACGTTAGGACACTCCGGCGGCAGCATCACCACGCCCTTGGGAGCATTGATGCTTTTAGCGCCTTCATAAATCGGCACGAGATCCATCCCACAGACGGTGCATTGCCCAGGCTTGTCAGACTTCACCCACGGGTGCATCGGACTCTGATACCGTAGAATTTTCCGCGCCGTCGGCTCGTGTGAGGCCGGCCACAAGCGCGAGGCGTACCACCCAGCCGCAGCGGCGAGCGCAACAAGTGCAAAGTGGATTGGCTTCATACAGACCGACGGTGAATAATCCCTAGGCGGAAGTAAAGAAATGCCCGCCTTGGAATGGGGCTAGGGAATGGCGGGGATGGTCACGCGATAAAAGCCACGAGATTGGCTCAGGCGGTTTGCATCCGTCTCGGCGAAGTTCGCGGAAGTACCGTCGCTGGTGACGGAGCCGATGTCTACCCAGCTGCTAGTGGTCATATCGGCGGAGTATTGCAAAGTATAGGTCGTTCCGACGGTCGATTTGAACTGCAGGCTGACTTGGCTGTTGTTGCCGATGCGAGTGAAGCTGGCGATCGCGAGATCCTCCACCGCATTATTTTTCACTAAAAACTGCCCCATCAAGCCCGTGTCTTCATGACTGGAAAAATGGCAGTGATACATGAATGGATTGGTGTTGCTGGCAAAGCCATCGAACTTGGCGATAAAGCTCACGGACTGGTTTTGGCCGACGTAAAGCGTGTCCTTCCAGCCTTGCTCATAAGTCTTAATGCCCGAATTATTGCCGCCCGTGCGGGAGGTGAGAATGAACTGGATGTCGTGAATGTGGAATGAGTGGCTGAAGCCCGAGCTGTTGGTGATCGTCCACTTTTCAACCGCATTGAGGTTCAGGTTTTGGTTGAACACGGTCGGGCTAAAGGACGTGTTGTCAAAGGTGAACAGCGGCGTGGCCGAGTTGGGAAAGCCACCCGTGATGGTGACGGTGCGGCTGTTGGTCACATCGGCATCGGTCCAAAACGTCTGGGTCTTCAAGGTCGTCGGCCGAGTGGTGACGGGATTGGCCGTGGCTGCTACGACGTTGACATGGAGCAAATTAAACGTGGTGTTGTTCAGGGCGCTGCCGAATTGCCCGGAGCTAGCAGCCTCGCCACCCGGAAAATCATTGGCTTGGCCGGAATTGTAGGCTTTGAGGTCGAAAGACGTGCCCACCGTATCGCCGGTGAGATCGACCAGAATTTCAGCGCGCTCACCGACCGCGAGAGTGACCCGAGTGACCGCGATGGGCGCACTGACCAGACCTCCATCGGTGGAAATCACAAAGAAAGTCCGATCCGCGCCCGTGCTGGTGGTAATGCCTAAATTGTAACTGCGCTCCATTTCAGCATTAAGGACTCGCAGGCGGACGTATTGCTTGGGCAGACTGACTTGCGGATTCAAGACTCCATTGACCACCATCGAATCGCCGTATTCGGAGCCAACGCCGACGAACTGGTTGCTGCTGAAGCGGCGGCTGGTCAGGGCTAGCGGAATGTCGTCCACGCCATAGGTGCGTGGCAGATTCAGCGCGGCTTCTTCGGGGTCACGGATGATAATCATGCCACCAGCTCCATAGGTGAGCTGGGTCTGGGTGAATTCGTGGAGATGCGGATGGTACCAGTAGGTGCCTGCATTGTTATCGACCTTGAAGCTGGGCTTCCAAGTACTACCTGCGGGGATGGTTTGATGAGGACCACCATCCATGATCGCGGGAATGTGGAAGCCGTGCCAGTGCGTGGTGGTGGTGTCAGCGAGGTTGTTGGTGACGTTCATTTGTACCCAGTCGCCTTTGTTCATGATGAGCGTAGGGCCCCAAAACAGCATGTTGTTGTAGGCGTAAGTATTGGTCGCCGCGCCACTGAGGAACTGCTTGCTGGTAACGTGCAAATTGAGGTCGAACGTGGTGCCGCTGATCACTTCCGGGATGATCAGCGGGTTGTAAGTTTGTGTGGCGGTGAGCGTGACACGGACAGGTGCGGTCGTAGCGACGTTTCCAGCCCCGTCGGTAGCAACGGCGGTGATGCCATTGGTGCCAAAACCGAGTGGTACTGAGAGGCTCCAGGTGGCGAAGCCATTGGTGGTCGTGGCCGTAACTCCATTCAGGGTCACGCTGCTGATTCCTGAAATTGCGTCGGAACTGGTGCCGCTGATGGTGATCGAATTGGTGGCGGTGGTCGTACTGGTTGCGGGCGACGTAATGGCGACATCGGGTGCTGTCGCGTCTTGCGTTGAATAAACGATATTGCTGCCAACGGAATCGCCGATATTGTTCGTCGCAATGACGCGATAGTAATAGGTCACACCGTTGGTGAGGACGGAAAAACTAGCGGTCGGGCTCATCACAACCTGCGATGAAAGAACGGTGGCGAAGTCCGCGTTGGAGGAAATTTTCAACGTATAACTCGTGGCTCCCGGCACCGCGCTCCATGAGATGGTTTTCGAAGCTCCCGAGGTGAACGTGGAAAGTGAAGCCAGCACAGGTGCGGCGGGTGCGCTGTTGGAGTTGACGGTTAGGCTCGCGGCGCGGGTGGCGTTCCCGACTCCGTTCGTGTTGTTGGTGAAAGTGATGGTGTCGCTATAGCTGCCTGCCGAAAGGCTATTGGCGTTGGAGTTCACGGTCGCAATCACGTTGGTGGTAGTCCCGGCAGCGAGAGTCCCGTTAGTGGCCGATAGTGTGAGCCAGCTCGCGTTTTTCCCAGCAGTCCAAGTCATCGCGGCGGTGCCGGAATTGGTCAGCGTATAGCTGGCATTCGCGGGAGAGAAAGCTCCACCCGCAAGCCCGCTCGCGGTGAGGCTGGTGGACGGGGTCACCGCAAGAACGGGTGCTGCGGCGCTAACCGTGTATGAGTTGTTGCCACTGGTGCTGGTCGCTTGAGAGTTGTCCGTCGCCGCGATGGTATAGCTCACGGTGGTGCCCGATATTTGGGCGGGAATGGACGCGCTATAGACGCCGTCTCCTGCCGTGCCGTCGCCATTCAGACCGTTGTCCAGCATGGCCACCGTCACGGGAGAGCTGGCGGTGGTAGTGACTACTTTGATGTCATCAAGACTGATCTTAGCTACCGTTGCGGATGGTCCAGAGCCTGCAAAGCGGAAACGTAATTTGAGAGTGCTTACTAGCTCTGAGGTGGTCAGAGTATAGCTATAAATCGCAGCTGCATGATTAAGGTTTGTTTCGCTTTTACGCGTGGTCCACGTCGCGCCATCAATCGAAGTTTGGAAATCCCAGCCCATCGTTCCTGTCAAGTTTGACGCGGCGATGTAAAACTCGACATACCCAGAGGCGCCGGTTGCATCGATTGCGTTACTAGTGGTTATCGACTGTTTGGTTAGGTCCGGTCCACCGCCGTTGAATTCTAGACCGTACGAATTGCCGCTGCCATGATTGGCTGCGATCGTTTGGCTGAAAGGGGTAGGGACGCCGGGAGGTGCGGTGAAGGCGACCGCCCAAGGGTTTGTAGCATTGCTGCCCGTCCAAGCAGTCGATGCGGAGGCGGCCATGGTTTCAGTGAAGACCGTGTTCGCTGAACTTACGCCGGTGCCGTAGGTGAGCTGTACCTGCGAGATCGTCGCGCCAGAAACGGGCGTCACATTCGCAGAGACGGTAACGATGTCCGTGCTGGCTGGTGATGCCGGAGTCGTTGCGATGGAGGTAATGCTCGGCGCGGTGCTAGGGGTGCTTGATGCCGAGTAACTCGCGATCACGCTTTGGGCGACGGTCGAAGCCGTCTGGCCTGTGGCATCGTAGGTGGCGAGTGCCGTGCGACTGACGCGCCCGTACTCGGTGCCCGACGAGCCGAGGGCGGTGTAGCTTGAGGACTTGGAAGTGTCGGTGGCGACGATCCCCGTGGCCTTGCTGGTCCACGACGATTGATTGGTCGAAGCGTCAACAGCGTAGGTGCCGCCTTCGACGGAGCTCCAAGTGAGTGTGACCGTGCCGTTGGAAACATCAGGCGTGTTGACCTTGAGCGCAGTGTTAGCACCGCCCAGGAATTGATTGGTTAGCGGCGTGTCCGCATTCATGACCGCAGCCGTACTTTTGCCGCCAGTCGGGTTGCCATAATACCAACGACCGACATTGTAGGGGTAGAACGACGTGCCATCGGCCTTGGTGGTGGTAAAGTAAGCCCACGTGCCGTTAGGAAAGTCGGGCGTGACGCAGAAGCGCACGTTGTACTTGTTCAAATCAAAGAAGACGCCGCCGTTGTTGCCCCGCGAGCTCTGGGTGTAACCCAAGTCGCCGAGGTAGTCGTAGTCTTCGACGAAGTGACCCAAGGGATAGCTAGTGTTGACTGCGGGGCCGTATTGGGTGGACGTCAGGGTGGTGGAGCTGCCTTTTGCCAGGGCAGCCCATGCAGGATAGGTGGTGCGGCCAGTCGTGGTTAGGTTGGTCGTGTTGTTGCTGCCATCGCGAAACTGATAGCCAGAAACCATGCGACGCACGCCGCCGATCGCGACCGTCGGGGCGGAAGTGTAGCCCGAGCCGCCGTTGGTGAGGATGACGCCAGTGACCACGCCGCCGCTGACGACTGCGGTCGCGGCAGCACCGCTTCCACCACCGCCACTAAAAGTCACTTGGGGAGTCGATTGATACAAGCTGCCGCCTGTGATCACATTCACCGCGGTCACCGTATTGCCACCGAGGGTGGTCGTGGCGGTGGCTCCCGTGCTGCCACCATCATAGCCATAGGGGCCATACAGCGGCAAGCCGTCGTTCATCCAACCAAGGATGGGAGAGTGCTTGAACGTCGTAGCTAACGTGTTCTCTGAGTAGTTTTTCGTCGAGCTGTCGTAGTTAACGTTATCGCCTAACAGATAGCGCGTGGCGATGGGATTGACGTGGTAGTGGTATTCTCCGCTCGGCTGGTTGTGGGCGAGCGCGTAGTCGAAAGACAGCGCCTCGTTCGGAAAGGCATCGCGATTCCAGACTCCGTCGCCGAAGGTCGTGCTTGGTGGCGCCTTATCTGCCCCGTCCGCGTTTGAATAAGAATATCCGTCGGAAGTGTTATAGACGGCCACCCCGTCGATGGTGAATCCGATCTGCCCCATGCCGGTGAGCGTGGACTGGCCTGACACAGTCCCTGCGCCCGCCGCAGAGCGCGGAAAGCGCCAGACGAGGGCCTGATTCTTTGGGAGATTCGGATTGGTCCATGGACCCATCACGTGGGCGCCGAGTCCACTGGTGCGGATATAGACCCAGCTTGGCGAGTAGTTCACCTCATTCACCCCCGCATACGCTGGAGTCGATTGCGATATCGTGCCGCTCCACGTCGTGACGGAAGCGCCGCTGGTTCGGTTGGCGATGCTGGTATAAATCCTGGCGTATTTGCCGGAGGTGCTGGTGAGCCACGATGTTTGCAAAGGATCAGCCTTCGCGGCGGCGAAGCCGATGAACAGCGAGAATAAGATGATGCGTTTCATTGGTTTTTTCGAAACTTGGCTAGCTTCTTGGTGTGATTCAAAGCCGAGAGTGTAAAGACTTGATGAGAAGGAGAGGTTTTTTTGTAAAGAAGTTGTAAAACATGTGCTGATGCCGACCGGAATCGTCACTCGCGAATTCGCCCAAAACGCCTAGGGCGGGTTCAAATATTTGGGCCGGGCTACGGAATGCTTGGGATTGTCACGCGGTAAAAGCCTCGGGCCTGACTCAAGCGGGCCGCGTCCGTCTCGGTGAAGTTCGCAGAAGCGCCGTCGCTAGTGACGGAGCCGATGTCCACCCAACTGCCAGTGGTCATGTCTGCCGAGTATTGGAGGGTGTAAGTTGTGCCGACCGTGGATTTGAACTGAAGATTGATTTCGCGGTTCGCGCCATCGCGGGTGAAGCTGGCGATGGCTAGGTCTTCGACGGCATGATTTACGACCACAAACTGGCCCATCATACCGCCGTCTTCATGGTTGAGAAAATGACAGTGGAACATGAACGGATTCGTATTGCTCGCGAAGTCATCGTACTTGGCGATGACACTCACAGTTTCACCCTTTGGAATATAAACGGTGTCCTTCCAGCCGGATTCGTAAGGCGCGGCAAGCCCCGTTGACGTCACCTGCGTGCCCCCGGTGCGGGTGAGGATGTTAAACTTAATGTCGTGGATATGCAGCGAGTGGCCGAAGACATTCCCCGCCGAGACCGTCCATTTCTCAACGGCATTCAGATCGATCGTGTGATTAAACAGCGTCGGGGTGTAGCCGATGTTGTCGAACTTAAAGCCGGGAGTGCTGCCATTTCCACCGGTGATGGCGATGGTGCGGGTGTTGGTCACATTGGCATTGGTCCAGTAGGTGTTATTGGCCAGCGTGCTCGGCAGGCTGGTGATGGGGTTGGCGGTGGAAGCTGCGACATTGATGTGCAACAGGCTGAAATCCGTGTTGTTTAGAAGGCTGCCATTTTCCCCACCCGATGCTCCGTTAGGTAGTTTGGGCGTCCCTTCTTGTCCTGGAAAACCGAAGACTTGCCCCGAGTTGTAAGCCTTCAGATCGAACGATGATCCGACGCTGTCCGAACCCAGATTGACGAGAATCTCGACACGCTCGCCCACCATCAAAAACATCCGGGTCACCGGCACAGGGGCATTCATGAGGCCTTGGTCGTTGGCGATCACATAGAAGGTGCGGTTGTCGCTGAAGCCAAGGTTATAGCCCCGCTGGATCTCGGCGTTGAGAATGCGAAGCCGCACATACTGCTTTGGCAGACTGACCTGCGGTGGGTAGAGTGTGGCGACGGCACCGGGACCCGTGCCGCTGATAGAGACGTTGGTCGGGGTGCCATTGACGAGTACGAAGTCGCCATAATTGTCGAGGGTCGAAGTCGTGCCGTCGCTTTGAGTGTATTGGTTTGAGCCAAATTCATTGGGAGCGACAAAGCGCCGACTCGTCAGTGCCAACGGGATGTCATCCACGCCATAAGTTCTCGGCAGCGCCAACGCCGTCTCCTGCGGATCGCGAACAATGATAAACCCTCCGGCACCCATTGTCAGCTGCTTCTGGGTCGCGATGTGAAGATGCGGATGATACCAGTACGTCGCGGCATTATTCTTCACGGTGAAAGTGGGCGACCATGTGGTGCCGCTAGGGATAACCTGATGCGGTCCTCCGTCCATGATCGCAGGGATGTGAAAGCCGTGCCAATGCACGGTGGTCGTGTCGATTGGCACGTTGTTCGTCACATTCAGTTGCACCGCATCGCCCTGATTCATGATCAAAGTCGGCCCCCACATCAGCGCGCCGTTGTATCCCAGCGTGGTGGTGGCAGTGCCCAGGCTCGATGGGGCCGTGGTGTTGGTCTGCAGAGTCGTTCCGAGATAGGGAAACTGCTTGGACTTCTGGCTGAGGGTGAGGTTGAAAGTCGTGCCGGTGATGACATCCGGGATGTAAAGCGGATTGTATGTTTGCCAAGTCGTGTCCGTGACAAGAATCGCGGGGCTGGTCGCTAGATTTCCCGCACCGTCAGTCGCGGTGGCGGTGATGCCATTGGTTCCAAAGCAGAGCGGTACCGTTGCAGACCATGTGGCGAAGCCGTTGCTGCTGGTGGCCACCACATTATTCACCTTGACGCCACTGATGCCAGAAAGCCCATCCGAGCTGCTGCCTGTAACGGTGACGGTGTTCGACGTGGTCGAGGCTCCGCTCGTAGGGGAAGCAATGGCGACCGCAGGAGCGACGGCATCCTGGGTTGATGAAACGTAACTGCTGTAGGACGATGAGCCGATGCTGTTGGACGCGAGCACTCGGTAAAAGTAAGTGACACCGTTGGCTAGGTCTGAAAATGCTGCGGCAGGATTGGTAACAGTCTGCGTAACGACATTGGACGTGAAGGCGGAGTCGGTAGCGACTTGGATCGTATAACCCGTGGCCGTGCTGACTGTGGGCCACGAGAGGCTTTTCGACGTTCCCGCACTGTAAGCTGGCAACGCTGCAACAGAAGGAGCGACGGGTGCAGTAGGGACACCCGCAGTGACAAGCAAACTCACCGCCCGCGTTGTGTTGCCCATGCCGTTCGAACCATTGGTGAAGGTGATGACGTCGTCGTAGGTTGCCACCGTCAGGCTGTTGGCATTCGCAGTATTGATCGAAGCGGTGATCATCGTAGAAGCTCCCGCCGCCAGTGTGCCACTGGAGTTTGAGAGAGAGAGCCAGCCCGCTGTTTTACTGGCAGTCCAGCTCATCGTGCCAGTGCCGTTGTTCGTGAGGGTGTAGTTGGCGCTCAGCGGCAAAAACGTCCCGCCACCCGATGCCCCTGAGGACGAGAATCCTGTCGCAGGCGTCACCGCAAGTACCGGTGACGCCGTGACCACCGTGTAAGAACCCGCACTGCTGGTGGTAACGCTGCTATTATTATCTGTCGCGGCGATGGTATAACTCACGGTCGTGCCGCTGGTTTTTGCCGGGATCTGAACTCCATAAACTCCGTCGCCCGCGTTGCCGTCATTGTGCAGGCCATCGTCCAGCATCGTCAGGGTAACAGCTGCGCTGCCGGAAGTGGTGACGACGGTGATGTCGTCGATACTTACCTTTGGCGGCGGGGTGGCCGTTGATGATCCTGCGAATTGGAACCTTAACTTCAAAGTGCCGACCAGTTCGGAAGCAATCAAATCGTAGTGGTATTGCTGAAAAGTGTGATTGCTTCCAGTTAGCTCACTGACTCGCGTGTTCCAAGTGGTGCCATCAATCGAGGTCTGAAAATTCCAACCATTGGGCGATGCCATGTCCTGCGTGCCGATCCAGAACTCGATGTATCCTGTCGCCCCTGTCGCATTGATGACGTTCGTGGTTGCGACCATCGTCTGTGCCGCTGTCGCTGAGCCCTTGCTCATTTCTAGGCCGTAGGCGTTACCGCTGCCGTGATTGGCGGTGGCCGTTTGCTTAATATTACCAGCCCCACCCCCTGTGTTGGTGATGGTCCATGAATTGATCGCGCCGGCCCCTGTCCATGGATTTGCCGCCGTCGCGGCCATCGTTTCGGTAAACACCGTGCTGGTTGTCGGCAGTCCGCCATTGTAGATCAACTGTGCCGAAGCGATCGTTGCACCTGAGCCCGCTTGAATCGTTGCGTTGATCCACGGGCTATCGAGATTGGTTGGGGCCGCTGGCGTCGCCGCGATGGCGCTGATGGTGGGTGATGCGATTGCGACGCCCTCCGCAGCCGTTCGAACCGCGAATGCCGGATACGTCGAAGTATATGGCTCATAACTCACAATCCCTTGCTGATTACGCGTTGGCGTCGAGCTCGTGGTCACACCAAAATCCACAAGCCAAGCTTGAGTCGCAGTTCCTGCCTTCACGCTCGTGGATGTCCAGTGGGCGGTGGCCGTCGCGGCGGAAAAAAGCGTCCGATTGATGCACGGTGCGGTCGTACTGCTGGAAGCGATCGCTCGTGGAAGATCCACCAGCGACTGGAGCTCCTTGACGTTTGGCAGGCGCCAATCGGAATAGCCCCCGAGTGAGAGGCCCTCCGCATAGTTGAGCGCGTTGGCCCACGTCATCGCCGATGACGGCACCTGCGCCCACATCAAGCCCGTGTCGGTGTCCGTGACCGTGCCATTGAGATTGTTGAAGTAGTTATGCCCCACGGTAGGAGGAGCACCACGCACATATCGCGCATGAAAGCGCAAGCTCCCACCCGCGCTGATCGTCGACGTCTTTGGGTGTGGGCCGACGCCGCCTCCCGTATTCGTCGCCCAGGCTTTGGTATTGTCGCCGTAAAACAAATCACTCGTCCAAAAATAGGCCGGAGTGCCCCCGACGTTGTTGACGAAATAAGTGCTGTCCAGCGCAGGATTTCGATCGTGATTGAGAATGCAAAAGGCCTCCTGCGCCGTGGGCAGCCGCCAGTCGGTATAGCCGCCCACCGCAAGCCCCGCCGCACCCGCGATCGCGTTTTCCCAAGTCATTTCGCCGCTGTCCACTTTCTGCCAGATCAGACCAGTGACGTTGTCGGTGATCGTGCCATTGCCGTTGTCCGTGTAGGATGGCGGGTTGCGTGTGTAGTCGCTGTCTTGCCCAAATGTTGAGGTCGCAACAAGCGTTTGACCCGTGTCGGGCAGCTTGAGCATTGAAGGGCCCGCCATCGGATAATAATTGAAACGCGCGGCACTGGTATAAGTGCCAGTCGTCGTGCCCACCGTAGTGCCGCTAGGGGCCTCACGCTGCACCGCGACCGTGTGTGCGATGCGGTCCTCCTGCCATGCCACGTTGTAAGTGGTTCCGCTCACTGTGTAAGTGAGGGCGTATTGACCTTTCGCAGGACGCGAGAATCCGGTGATGACAGCACCCGCGAGCGGCGAGCCCGCCGGTGCGATCGAACCCACGGTTGGCTGCGGATCAATTTGGCCACCATAATTCACGACCGTACCATGCATCGCACTCATCAGATAGGGACTCTGCGGCCCTGTCGCAGCAGTACCGCGGGCGTGGTAGTGATAACCCCAGGAACCGTGGTCGTGCCCGCCATCCGTATCCAGTGCCAATTGCGTACTGCCGTCAGGCTCAAGATAACCATAGATGGGATAACCATCGAGCGCCCATGCCACGGGTTTGCTGTTGCCGAGCACGGCGGTCAAATGCGTTGGCGCGATGTGATAGTGATAGTCGTCCGCCTTTCCGCAATGGCCGCCATACTGGTCCAACTCGCCGATGGCTTGAGAAAACTGGCCAGTGTTGTTCCGCGGATTAAAAATCGCAATGCCATTCGCAGCCACCGCAATAGCTCCCCGCAAAAAATTCCCCGTCAGAGAAATCGGCGAAGCCGCCGCCACGGGAACCATCGGGATTTTCCACACATTCGGCTGTCCATAGCCCAGTGAAGCCGGATCTGGCTCGGAGTTCGTGATGTTTCCAAAGTAACCCAGCGTGATGGGAAGCTGCTGTTGCCATGAGGTAATGCCCACCATCGGATTTGGCATCAGCGTTGCGTTCGGCATCGAGTCGCTTTCCACGTAGAAGCTGTTACTATCCCAATAAAAACGCACGCTCGGCTTGAAAGGCGCGAACGATTCCGCCATCAGCGTGCCGTTGTGACCCTGTGCCGAATCTGTGAAGGCGACTAACAAGCCTGCAGGAATCGCGGCAAGGAAAAGTGTGCGAATCATAAAATTTACAATTGCGATTGGGGATCCCAGAATTTTCCTCAAAATGAGCGCCGCAGAATTACACCACTCAGTAGCCAACCGAGTCGTAGGTGGCAAGGCTAGTTCGGGCAACTTTATAGAAGCGCTTGGCGACCGATGTCGCGGCGCCCGTTTCTATTTTGGATGCGACGTTACTCGTCGCGGTGATGGCCGGGGTAAGGGTCGTCCAAGTGCTGAGGTCATTGGAAGCGCTGACCTGATACGTTCCACCTTCGATGGCATTCCATGTGAGAGTGACATCGCCATTTGCCACGGCGGCGGGAGTGGCAGCCCAAGTTCCCACCGTCGCTGCCGCGCCCTTAAAATGCTGCGTCAGAGGAGTATCCGCATTCATGATCGTGAGTGTGGTGAGATTGCCGGGTGTCGGGGGCTGTGAATTATAAGCGGGCGGCGTGGCCATGAACCAACGGCCTACATTATAGGGATACCATGGCGTGCCATCCGCCTTGATCGTCACGAAGTAGGCCCATGTGCCGTTGGGGTAATCCGGCGTGACGCAGTACCGAGCATTAAACTTGTTGAGATCAAAGAGCGTAGTTTCACCATTGACTGTGGTCACGGCCCCTTGAACAAACCCGTGATCTCCCAGATAATCATAGTCCTCAGAGAAATGCCCCAGTCCGTAGGTAAGCGCAGTAGGACCTGTACCGCTGGTATAAGTCGTGCCGGGACCATACTGGCCAGAGCTAAGAATGGTTTTTCCCTGAGCCTGCTGCGCCCAGATCGGCAGCGAGGTGCGGCCCGTGGTACTTAGATTCGTTGTTCCGTAGTTGCCATTCCTGAGAACGTAGCCGGAAACCATGCGCCGGACTGAGCTGGCTGGATCGCCTGGGTCCGAGTAGCCGTAAGGTCCATAAAGCGGGAGTCCATCGTTGATCCACCCGATAATCGGCGAGTGCTTGAAGGCGGCAGTGCTGGTATTTTCCGTGTATTGCTTGGTCGAAGTGTCGTAATTGATATTGTCACCGAGCACATACCGCACGCCGATCGGGTTGGCATGGGCGTGGTACTGGCCACTCGGTTGGGGATGGTTGAGGGCGTAATCAAAGGACCCGCCTTCATTGGGCCAAGCGTCCCGGTTCCAAACGCCGTCGCCGGGGCCGATATTGCCATTGGGAGTCGCGTCCTTCGAATTCACATACGAATAGGAATAGCCATCAGCCGTGTTGTAAATGGAAACACCATCCACCAGAAAACCGATGGAGCCCTGCCCCGTGAGCGTCCGTTCCGTAATCCCCGTGCCAGTGATCACGGTCGGATTTCTCGGGAATCGATAAACGGCGGTGCTGGTCCCCTGATTCTTCGGCAAGTTGGGATTATTCCAAGGCCCCATGATGTAGGGAGCAAGGCCGCTGTTTTTAATGTAAACCCAGTTCGCCGAATAATTAATTTCATGAACTCCGACGTATGTTGGCGATGTTTGGCCCGTCCAGGTCGTCGCCGAAATCCCCGCGGTTCGGTTGGCGGTCGTGGTATAGATACGGGCGTATTTGGTGGAGTCGGCGGTAAACCACGAGGAAAGGCGCGGATCGGCATTCGCGACACCAGCGCCTATCAGGAGCGTAAATAGGATGAAATGCTGCATGCGATGGCTTTTCGGGAAGAACACAATCTTATCAAACGGTATCGTAGGGACTCCAACCGACTTTAGAGAGTCGGATGAAGTGACCACACGGGCGTCAACCATTGTCCTCTCCAAATTGCGGGCACGGCTCGCCCCGTTCAAGCAAAAGGCGTGTTCCAATCAGCCACCCAAATGCCACCGCTGCCGCACTCAGGGTTCGGGCGCGGCGGGCACGACGAGGGTCGGCACCGTCGCCTTGCGGACCATGCCTTCCGCCACGCTGCCGATCAGCAATGCCGCGATCGCCCCGTGTCCATGGGAGCCGACCACCACAAAATCTGCGCCGCTTTCTTTCACACGATCGAGCAACGAGTGCAGCGGGCTGCCCTCGGTTATTTTCGAGGTGGCGTTTGGCAAATCGGCGCGCACGGAGTTGAGGAGCTGCTCCAGCTTCTCCGCCGCGCGGCGCCGCGCTTCTTCCTGAAACGCATACATCGCGGGAAACTCATCCGGGGTGAAGCCATACGCCGTATAGCTCGGTTCAGGCTCGATGACGTGGAATAGTTCCAGATTCGCCCCAAAGGCCTTCGCCAGATCGGTCGCGATCCGGGTCACTCCGGGGGTGGCATTAGAAAAATCAACTGCAACAATCATGTTTTTCATAGGATCCTGCGAATAGCATTTACGGAGGGCCGTTGTAAAGAACGATCCATCGGCGCATAAAAAATGCGAAGTCTTGCGCAATCACCGTTTGGCAAGTCCTCCTCATTGATCCAAGATCCCCCCGCCATGATCCGCTTTCTCCACACCCGCATCCGTGTCCGCGATCTCGACCGTTCGATCGCCTTCTACACAGCCCTCGGCTACACCTTGGGTGAATCGAAAAGATCGCCGCAGGGCAACAGCCTCGCCTTTCTTAACCTACCCGGCAACGACGTATTCCTGGAACTCTGCCACTCGCCCGAATACACCGCGACCTGTCCCGAGGACCTCATGCACACCGCTCTGGGAGTGCCCGACATCATCGACTATTGCGAAAAAGTGGAAAAAGCCGGGATCGAAATCTGGCCTTCCGGCTGGCGCGATCAATTCGCCGCAGGTGGCCGGAAGATGGCCTTCGTCACCGACCCCGACGGCTACGAGGTCGAGATTCTGGAGCGTTAAACCAAGCGCCATCACAGATCAGCCCGCGGCGGCGAATTCCAAGCTCGACCCCTCCCCGTTCATCGGCTAGGGTGGGGATTGTGAAAAATTCCGTCGCCCTATACCGGGACCTCCCCGCCGAGCCCGCCTCCCCTGCCTTATTCGATTCTCCGCCCCAGCGGCGCTGGTCGTTTCCAGAGCTGATGATCGTCGCCGTCTATCTGATTCTCGCCAGCGTTTGGATCGCGGGATCCGACCTGATCCTGATCCAGTACGGCGTCGGAGACCCCCGCCCCGGGCTGGTCCAGCCACTCCGGGTGCTGAACTTTTTCATCACCGCCGCGGTCTTGCTATTTTTTGTCATCCGCCACTCCTACGGCGGCTGGAGGCGTGCCGAGCAGCACCGCGCGGCGGAAATCAACCACGCCCGCGAAAAATCCCGTAAACTCTCCTCCCGCGTCCAGACCTTGCGCGAAGAGGACCGCACCTGGATCGCCCGCGAGATCCACGACGAGCTCGGGCAATTGCTCACCAGCATCAAGATGCAACTGCGCCTCGTCGAAAACCGCCTCGCCGACCGCGACGACCGCACCCTGAACCCCGTCATCGACAAACTGGTGGAAACCTCCGAGCTCGTCGATACCACCATCGCCTCCGTCCAGCGCATTTCCGCCGGCCTGCGCCCCAGCACTCTCGATCACCTCGGCCTCGCCACCGCCCTGGTCGAAGAAGCGGAACAATTCTCCCAACGCACCGGTATCGACTGCGCCGTCCAGGTTCACCCGCTGCCGGAAACACTGCCGCCGGAAGTCAGCACCGCCGCCTTCCGGATCTTCCAAGAAGCCCTCACCAACGCCGCCCGCCACGCCGATGCCCAGCGGATCGATGCTCACTTTTCCGCCACCCGCCACCTCCTGAAACTCAGCATCCACGACGACGGCAAGGGCATCGACCCCACTGCCATCGATGACCCCAAATCGCTCGGCCTGATCGGCATGACCGAGCGCGCCGAAAGCATTGGCGGCTTCATCGTCTTCACCCGCAACCCCGTCAAAGGGACCGATGTGGTGCTGACCGTTCCCCTGCCACTGGCCAAACACCCGCCTGACTCGCTGCCATGAAAGTGCTCATCGTCGACGACCACGCCCTCGTCAGACAGGGGATGATTTCCATGCTCAAGGATCATTTCAAGGGCGTTGAAATCAGCGAGGCGGCCGATGCTAAGACCGGCCTCGCCGCCGCCATCGAGCTACCGTGGGATCTCGTCATCGTCGACATCACCATGCCTGGCCGCAACGGGCTCGGCCTGCTCCAAGACATCAAGCGCCAGAAACCCAGCGTGCCCGTACTCGTCATCAGCGCCCACGCGGAAAAGGACTACGCCCTCCGCGCCTTGAAGCTAGGCGCGGCAGGCTATGTCTCGAAACAAAGCGCCGCAGACGCCCTCGTCGCCGCCGTCCAGCGGGTCATTTCCGGCAGGCGCTACATCAGCCCCGCCCTCGCCGAGCAGCTAGCGGGTGCCGTCGCCGGCGAATCCCCCGGCACCTCCCACGAAACCCTTTCCAACCGCGAGCTCCAGGTCCTGCGCCTCATCGCCACCGGCAAAACCATCAAGGAAATCAGCGCCGACCTCGCCCTCAGCGCCAAGACCGTTGCCACCTACCGCAGCCGCATCGCCGAAAAAATGGGCCTCAGCTCCAATGTCGAGCTCACCCGCTACGCCATGCAGCACCACTTGGTGGATTGATTTTCCAGTAAACAGCATTCTTCCCATGGCACTGAAATGGGAAGAATGGGAGTCATGGGAATCATGCCACCTTAGCCGCGCTGCCGATTTGCCAGTCTCACGCGGGTCATCCGCTCGCGCAGGCCGCCATGATTGGTGAATTCCTTCTCCAAGGTCTTCAGTTGCTGGTCGATCAGGTAGTTCGTCTGGTGAATCAAACACAGCGCGATGTTCGCGACAACCTCCGCCGGGCGCGTCTCGTAGAATTCCCGATAAATCTCAAACGTCTGCGGCGTCTTGCAGCCGATCCGCCGCACAAACCGCGCCTCTTTCGAATCCTTGTCCCAAATCGCGAGATCGCGCACCCGCAGATAGTCGCGGTAATCCGCCAGCAACTCCTCCAAACTGGCGCGACCGACGTTGGTCAGCTTGATCTCCATTTCCTTGGACGTCTGCGCCGCCTTGCTGCCTTCCAAAAGGTTCTGCTTCCCAGAGCGCGCCGACTGGATCATCTGATCCACCGTGCGGTCTCCCCGCGACAGGTATTTGTGGGCAAAGCGGAAAGTGATGTCATCGACCACCTCCGCTTTCTGAAAAGACAGCAGCGTTTGGTAATCGCCGCGAGGCGGCAGAACGCGCTCCGGCTCATGAGAATGATGAGAATCATAATTCCCATAATTCCCATAATTCCCATCTGGCTGATTCGAGTTCATCACCCTTTACCACTCGTTGGGATTTATGGTTGATAGCGAGCTCAAGCGCCCGACACGCACGGTGACCGTGACCACACCGCCAGCAGCGAACGTTGCTTGATCGAAAAGCCCTCAGAAAGCTGAGCAAGCAACGCCGCTAGTGCGGGTATCCAAGGAGGCCGTAGATCGCAAGATTTGCAGCTACTCTTGTTGGCCGAAAGCGTAACGAATTTTCAGCAGAGCGCAATGACAAAATCGGCGGGCGCTTTTGTACTGGATTTTACCGGCAGCCGGACATGGCGCGAATCTCACACCAAAATCAGCAATCATTCTCTGTTGATTTCCCAAAAATCGGCCAGAGTAATTATCAAGGACTTGATCCTACCTGCGCTGCCCAGATTCGGTTTACCGAAGATGCGGCACGGCAAACAAGGGGCGTCGTCTTTCCGGGGGGGGAGGCGGCGCTCCGGTTTTTCCGGCCGCAGGGCCAGCGGCAGGGACCGGTCAGCGTTCGATTTTGAAGCCTTTGCAGTTTTCCAGCAGCGGGATTTTCTCGGCGCACAGGCTCTTGACGTGATGGGCCACGGGCGATTCTTCGGCGATCTCCTTGATGAAGGACTCCACTTCTGGAGTTTCGCCCATGACTTGCAGCTCGACGCTGCCGTCGGGCAAGTTTTTCACCCAGCCGCAGACGTCAAAGCCGCGCGACAGCTCCTTGACTGCGTAGCGGAAGCCGACGCCTTGGACGCGGCCTTCAAATATCACACGTTTCGCGAGCAAGGGAGGGGTAAATTGGAAAAGTGAAAAGCTGAGAGCTGAAATTGCTCCCCATCAACGGCCACCGGCTGGGGCAGTTCCGTTGAACGGATTGGATTCCAGCGCAGAGGATTTCACGCCGAAGACTTCTTCGAAGGTTTTGCCGGGCAGGAGGTTGTAGGTGATCGGCGCGCTGCGTTTGCCTTCGGCATCGTAGAGATAGACCACGCGCTGGACGGGCATTTCCTTGCCGCTGGCTTGGTCGATGCGTTTGACGCGCGAATCGAACATCAATTCCTCCACCAGCAGCCCCGTCACCTTGTGGTAGCCGTAGCTGACTTTGAAAAGCTCTTGGTTTTGACCATCGCGGATCTTGCAGCCCAAGGGGTTGGCGTTTGCGTCCATCTTGTAGGTGGTGACCATGATCAGCGCGCCATTGAGCGAAAACCGCTTTTTAGTGAGGACGCGGTTGTCGGGGCTGCGGATGAAAACCGTGCGCGAGCCGTCTTCGTGCCGCATGTAGCGGACGTTCGGGCCATCGACACCTTCAAATTCGCTGGCGCGGCACGGCGAGAGCGCCGAAACCAGCAGGAGTCCCAGGGCGATCACGCACATTTTGCAAGTTGCCAGCGGCTTCATGGGGCGCAAACTACGCGCCAACGGCGGACGCTGCAAGCTGCCAATTTAACCGATGATCTGGAAAACACGATGGACCACGCTCGACCTGACGCAGCGCGCGCGGGTGATGGGGATTTTGAATGTGACACCCGATTCGTTTTCGGACGGCGGGGCTCATTTCGGGGCCGCCAGCGCCCTGGACCATGCGCGGCAAATGATCGCCGAGGGTGCGGAGCTGATCGACATCGGCGGCGAATCGACGCGGCCGGGCGCGGCATCTGTCGCCGCAGAAGAAGAAATCGCCCGCACGATCCCGGTGATCGCCGCGCTGCGGGCCGAGTGGAACGGGTTGATTTCCATCGATACCTGCAAGTCTTCCGTCGCAGAGGCCGCGCTGACCGCCGGGGCAGACATCGTCAACGACATCAGCGGATTGCTGGCGGATCCCGCCATGGCGGGTGTTTGCGCGGCCCACGGCTGCGGCGTGGTGGTCATGCACATGCAGGGAACACCGCAAACGATGCAGTTGGCTCCACGCTATGCGGACGTCGTCGCGGAGGTGAAAACGTTTTTCGCAGAGCGGCTGGCCACCCTCACGGCGGCTGGGATCGATCCCGCCGCGCTGTGTTTTGACCCCGGCATCGGCTTTGGCAAAACCGTGGCGCACAATCTGGCGCTGTTGCGCGCGCTGGGCGAACTTTCCGTCGCTGACCGCCCGTTATTGTTAGGCGTTTCCCGCAAGTCCTTCATCGGCCAATTGCTCGAAACCACGGATCTGAGTGCCCGCGAATGGCCAACCGTGGCCATCACCGCCAACGCCCGCGAAAAAGGCGTGATGATCCACCGCGTGCACTCGGTGAAGCCGAACTTCGAAGCGCTGCGAATGACCGAGGCGATCCTCGGATAGCGTTTCATTCATATGGGCACGCTCGAAGTCACCTAACGGGCGTAGCGATGGCAACCCCACTGGCAGGGGCGGGACTTGAGCCGGGTGCGAGGTTTTTAATTATCCTCCGGCTCTGATTCGGAACGGGTTGCGGGTCTTTTGGTATCCACGTTTGCGCCATGCGTCGGCGGACATATTGAGTCGTAAACACGAGTAACTTTCAGGCAACCACAATCCATTAACCTGATCATCACCATCTGGGAGTCCTTCGATCTAGTCATCCAGACGTGTCCGGCGGCTCTTGCAACAACGCCTTTTTCACTTTGCCGGCTATTCATCATCCTGATTTTGATCTGGTCGATCTTATCTGGCTTGTTCAGTGACGAAAGATTGCGAAACTCTGAGACGCATTTCGCATTCGTGAGCGATTCGATTTCGCGGATGGCCTCGCCAACGTCGATTCTAGGATCTAGGCTTACTGTTACTATCTTTGTCTTATATGCATGAGCGATTCCCAAGAGCGACAATCCTCCGATCAGGATCGAAAGGCCGAGAGCAGCCGGAAGATGCAGGGAAATACGCTTAGACATCGTTTTTTTGGCTAACCGTGTTATGGTTGCCGTGTCTCGGATTGTTCGCTCTCTTCGTTTATCGGGAAGATAGAACCTCGAAGATCCCTCTCAATCCGAATATGAGGAATAGCCACGAAATCGCTTGGGCAATGATCGAAATCGCCAATGCCGATTCAAACCACCGAGGGCACTGAAGGCTAATTGCAGCAATCGCGAACGTAAGCATGCCAACTCCGAGACACTTCCGAGTAAAGGGGAATGAAGAGGACTCTAGAGCGTCCGGCTTGTGGTAGCCAACCATGATCAATGTGACAGTCGCGATCAGTTGTGAGGTTAGGAGAGCGTAAATCATATTTTACTTGAGCGGAAGTCTAGGTTCAGGCGGCAGCGAGCGCAAGGCCTGATGGATCAAGTTTGGCAGCACGCTTCTACCAGTGACTCGGTTCGCCGCATCTACGACATTCGCCTCGCTCTCACGCTGCGTCACCATCAAGTCTCCCACTTTGCTACGGCGAACCAAAAACACTTCGCCTCCTTTGGCTTCAAGCGGGTCTGGAATCCGCTGAGTTGAATCTTAAAGTGGCTTTGGGTTACGCGAGATTGGATGAGTCGCGGCAGGTTTTTGTGGGGGCGGGTTGGGGGTTGGGCT
>CAJXYV010000019.1 GCA_913063525.1 uncultured Verrucomicrobiota bacterium | reverse complement strand
TCAAATCGCACTGACTCGCCGCGGAAACGGGTTTCCATTCCGCCGATTTCATTGAAAAAGCCATCCAAACGGGTTCCGCCCCACGGGCCATAGACTTGAATCGACCGTGCATCCAAATAGTTGGTCTGCAAATAATCACTGTGTAAGCCTCCGTTGACGGAAACTTCCCCACTAAAATTGGTGCTACCGCTGACGTTCAACGATCCACCAAGGTTCGAGGTGCCTGTGACGTTCAAATCGTTTTCCATCGATACCGGCCCCCACGTGCGGATGCCCGAGTAAAACTCCACCGGCATCATCGTTTCAAATCGCACTGACTCGCCGCGGAAACGGGTTTCCATTCCGCCGATTTCATTGAAAAAGCCATCCAAACGGGTTCCGCCCCACGGGCCATAGACTTGAATCGACCGTGCATCCAAATAGTTGGTCTGCAAATAATCACTGTGTAAGCCTCCGTTGACGGAAACATCCCCACTAAAATTGGTGCTGCCACTGACGTTCAGAGCCGAGGCATTAACTGTGCCATCCGGGGTTAAAACTGTCTCGATCCTCGCGATTTGCGATTGTTGCTGCTCGTTTAAAACCAAATTTTGATAACCTTCCAACACGATCCGGTTGCCTAGCTCTGCCAAGCTTGATTCAGTCTGATTCTTTTCCGTGTCAAAACTCGTCGACAGGATTGAGAGACCAGCCTGATTTGCATCGATTTGTTGAAAGACCTCAGTGGCGCTGCGGTTGCCCAGCATTTCCGCACGGACGGCCTGAAAAGCATGACGGACGGGCAAGTCGGGCGTGAGCAAAATAGGTTGCCCCACCTCTTGGGAGATCCAAACTCTCAGTTTGAGGTCGCTTCCTGAAGCAAGCACGGATGGGTCGAGCGCCGCCATATCGGGCAGCGTCGTATTACCGATCTCTACTTGGTAGGAGCCTTGGCTAACCAAGACCGAAATCGCAGCGGAGGGCACACCATCCGCCAGCGGCGCATTCGACCAGACTACAGTCCCCTCAGGATCAACCAACGCCAGCCGAACAAGCCTGTTGCCTGAAACATTCATGCCTCCCTCCACCAATCGCCCCGTGTAAGGAACAATCGGCCCTGCCCCGTAGGCGACCATCGTGACTGAACTACCGATTGTGGCTGCACAAAACAAACCCAATAAATCAAACTTCATAAGCTTTGTGAAAAATCATAATCAGAATAACAAGTCAACTCAATAAAACTTCAAAATAACCGCGGCTTCACGCTTGCAGAGGGCATTCGGAGTTCGCCTCAAATCATTGGAATCATGGAATATGGATAAATCGTATGATTCCCATTTTTCTTATTCTTTCCGATTCAAAAAAAACACCCTATTTCCCCACCCCCCGCCGCAAAAAAACCGCCAACGGTTCCCCGAAGACGGTTCTTAAAAGAATAAAATAAAATTTACGCCAAGGCTTGGAGCTTCGCTTTGAGCTGATCCTTGGTCACGCTGGCACCGACGATCTGGTCCTTCACCTCGCCGTTCTTGAAGAACAGAAGCAATGGAATGGAACGGACGTTGTACTTCACCGCGAGATCGCGCGCTTCGTCAACATTGACCTTGCCAACCTTGGCCACGCCTTCGAGGTCGGTGGCGACTTGGTCGATGACTGGCCCGATCATTTTGCAGGGGCCACACCATTCGGCCCAGAAGTCCACGAGGACGGGCAGATCGGAGTCGAGAACTTCAGTTTGGAAATTTGCGTCGGTAAGGTTCAAAGCCATGCACATAATCTGGACGCGGAATCCCGATACGTCAAGAGCCGCCCTGCAAAATGCAAGGCGGCTCTTGAAAAGATTCAGTCAAAGCTCGCTTCAGCCGATCGGCAGCGACGCCGCCGAAAAAGCGAGGAAGGCGACGATCAGGGCGAGAACGATGTTAACAATGGGCAGGGCCATGAGATGGTGTTCGTGAAGGTTGAATGGATGAAACTCAGAACGGGGAGAGTTGCGACCACTCTCCGCTTCTTGGATTGTCTTCGGCACTGATCCAGGCGCTGGCGGTCATCAACTGAAACGTCAGCACGATGAGCGCCGCCACGAGGCCCGCTGCGGAGAGGGCGACGTTGATGAAAGGTTCGGCTTCGCCTTCTTCATCTTCGTCTTCATCCTTTTGCACGGAGGTGACCCCTAGGGTCGAGGCGCCGCCAAGTGGCAGGGTTGGTTTTGGAAGTGCTACGGTCGCTTTTGGCAGGGCCATGGTCGGCGTTGCGGCTGGCAGCGGAGCCGTGGCCAGACGAATCGTCGGCGCGGGTGACATCGTGGGTGCGCCAGCTGCCACGGTCGGTGGGCCCGCAGGGCGGATGGGAGCCGTCGGTGCGCCTACGGGACGAAGTGGAACGGTCGGCGCAGGAACGGGTGGCCGCGGCGGACCGCCTGCCACGGGAGGTGCCATCGGCACTGGCGGGCGAACGGGCGGTGCCATGGGCACGGTGGCCGATGGAACGGACGGCGCCATATCGGCAGGCTTCAATGTCACGCGGACAGTTTCCTTTTTCAGGGGCACGCTCGACGTCTGCTTGGACGGAGCTGATGGTGGATTTTCGTTTTCGCTCATGCGCTCGTTGGGTTTGAAATGTTCTCAAGCGGAGTTAGCCAACTTGCCCGCCTTCTGTCAAACCTCCAACACGGGAATTCTTTTTAAAAATCTGACTCGCGGACAATCAATGGATTACAGCCCGCTTTCAGGGGTGTTTTGACGAGAAACCGAGCAAAATCCGCCAACTGCCTGCCAAAAGTCCGCGTTGTCGCGAAATTTTTAATGCTCTTTCGTCCGCACCGTGATTCCTATTGGGGCAGCACCATGTCCGCCGAAAAGACCGCCATCAACCCGACCCGCGCCCAAGATTTCCCCGAGTGGTATCAGCAAGTCATCAAAGCCGCCGACCTCGCCGAGAACTCGGAGACCCGCGGCTGCATGGTGATCAAGCCGTGGGGCTACGGCATCTGGGAGCTGATCCAGCAGCAGCTCGACCGCCGCTTCAAGGCGACTGGCCACCAGAACGCCTATTTCCCGCTGCTCATTCCCCTTTCCTATTTAGAGAAAGAGGCGGAACACGCGGAAGGATTCGCCACCGAGTGCGCCGTGGTCACGCACCACCGCCTCGAAGCAGTGAAGGATCCGGTCACCGGCAAAACGAAGATGATCCCCGCCGGCGAACTGGCCGAGCCATACGTGATCCGCCCGACATCGGAGACGATCATCGGCGCGGCGTTTGCGCGTTGGATCGAATCCTACCGGGATCTGCCGCTTTTGATTAACCAGTGGGCGAACGTGATGCGCTGGGAAATGCGCCCGCGTTTGTTCCTTCGCACCGCCGAGTTTCTCTGGCAGGAAGGCCACACCGCCCACGAAACGAAGGACGAGGCGATCGTCGAAACCCGCATGATCCACGGCCAGTACGAGGAATTCCTGCGCGACCACCTCGCGATCCCGGTCATCCCCGGCGAGAAGACGGAAAACGAGCGTTTCCCCGGCGCCGACATGACCCTAACGGTCGAGGCGATGGTGCAGGACCGCAAGGCGATTCAAGCGGGCACCTCGCACTACCTCGGGCAGAATTTCTCGAAGGCGCAGAATATTTCATTCACCGGCCGCGATGGCACGGTGCAGCACGCGCACACGACTTCGTGGGGCGTTTCCACCCGCCTGATCGGCACGCTGATCATGGCGCACTCGGACGACGACGGACTGGTCCTGCCGCCGCGTGTCGCGACCCAACAGATCGTCATCTTACCGATCACGCCGAAGGAAGACAGCCGCCAAGCGGTGTTAGACGCTTGCCAAGCGCTGGCCGAAACGCTGCGCCATCAGACATTCTGCGGCGACCCGATCCGCGTGCACGTCGATACCCGCGATATCAGCGGCGGCGTCAAGAAGTGGGACTGGATCAAAAAAGGTGTGCCGATCCGCATCGAGATCGGCCCGCGCGACATCGAGTCGCGCAAGGTCTGCGTGCAGCGCCGCGACCAGGCGATTGCCACCAAGGAATTCGCCGACAAGGAAGAATTCATCCAACGCGCCAGCGACATTCTGGGAGAAATCCACAACGCGCTGCTCGCCCGCGCCACCGAGTTCCGCGATGCCAACATCACGCCTTGCGACAGCCTCGAAGCGTTCGACGCCCACTGGGCGACGGAAAACCCCGGCTGGCTCTACACCCCATGGGCCGGCACCCGCGAACAGGAAGAAGTACTTTCCAAGCAGCACAAAATCACCATCCGCTGCCTGCCAATCGCCGAAGCCCAACTGCCCGCCAGCCTCGCGAACACCAGCAGCAAGTGCATCCTAACCGGCCAGGAAACCACCACCCGCGCGGTCTGGGGCCGGAGTTACTGATTCACCTGACAAGCGATCACATCCGTCCTTGGCAACACGCCAAGCCAATGGTATCTTCTACTCATGGAAATCACCAGCGTGGAAGATCGCTTGAAACGCATCGAACGCGAGTTCGACAAGCTAAAGCATGAAGTCCTGGGGCCACGCAACAAGACATGGCGGCAGACCGTGGGCATGATTCCAGACGATGAAGTTTCTCGCAGCGCCGAGAAGCTGGGCCGCGAATGGCGGGAACAGGCGAACAAGGACTGATCCGCATGTTCGTGCTGGATACCAACCATGTTAGCGAATTGATCTACCGGACTGCAGCTGGTTTGCGTTTGCTCCAGCGACTCGACAAATCGGTTCAGGATGCCGCTATTTCCGCCATCACCGTCGAAGAATCACTGCGGGGGTGGCTCGCAGAAATCCGGCGGCATATCGAACCACGAAACCAAATCGCCGCCTACCAGCGACTGACACTTCAAGTGGAAGTCTTCGCATCTTGGCTGGTACTTCCTTGGGACGACGATGCAGCAGATCACTTTGATTCATTGAAATCGCTTCGTCAACTAGTCGGTACTCAGGATTTGAAAATTGCCTGCATTTGCCTTGCGCACGATACGATTCTGCTGACACGCAACCTCGCCGACTTCAAGCGCGTGCCGGGATTGCGGGTCGAGAACTGGCTGGATTGAATGTGAGATGCCCACCCGCGCGATCTGGGGCCGGAGTTACTGAGAGCGAAGATCAGACCTCCTCAAGATCCACAATCCTCAATTCACTAACGGCATGATCTGCCCAGAATGCGATCAACAAGTCACGGATGAGAATGAATTGCACCTCCCGTCCGCTTTGATCGAGTTCGGAGTAGTCGCCGATTTGGAACGGGTTGTCTGCTAACTGGAAGAGCAGTGCAATTAATTTACGCTGTCGGATTTTGGAATGACCGACAAAAAACGCTGCAGCTTTGGACGAGAGGACGGGTTCGTATGATGGGCGATCAGCCATGCCCGAGATCGGTTGCCAGCTGAGTCAACCCGATCTTCTCTCCCGCATCCATTTCCTCCATGAGCTTGGAGATATCCTGCCGCCCGCTCTTTGACTGATGTTTAAGCCTGAGTAAGTAAGCCGACATGGCACGCTGATCCTCTTCCGATAAGCGGGCGAGACGTTGCTTCAAATCCAGTTCGATTGGAGCGGTCATGATGACTGAATGTGGCCGATTTTCGGCCATGGGTCAATCTCCGGTTTGATCCAGCGAAACTGAAGTCGCGCGGGTGAGCCTGCGCAAGGAGTTGTGAATCGTCACACAGTCCCGCTGGACGTAACGATATTATTCGTTACGATGTTTTTCGTCATGGAAAACATCGTAACCTTTTCACGTGCCCTCGCGGATGCCACGCGCTGGCGGATCGTGCGCTTGGTGATGGATCAGGCGCTGTGCGTCTGCGAGCTGGCGGACATTCTGGAAATGCCGCAGTCGTCGGTCTCCAGTCACGTGCAGGTCATCCGCAAGGCGGGCCTGCTCGAAAGCGAGAAGTGCGAAAAGTGGACTTACTTCCGGATCGACCGCAGGTACCGCAAACTGATAGCATCGCTCGAAAAGTTCTTCGCCGAGTCCGACGCAGCCATCTTGGCCACCGATGCTGCACGCTCGCTGCAACGACTCGCCCAACGCGAGGACAGCTGCTGTCCCGGCCCCAAATCCCTCACCTCCCGCCGCACCACCCGCTCATGAAACTCTCCGAACTCAAATCGCTGCTCACCGAGCACGCCGACCGCTTTTTCCGCATCCGCCTGCCTGACGGCGGCGCGGTGCCAGTATCCTTCCATGTCACCGAGGTCGGCCTGATGCACAAAACCTTCATCGACTGCGGCGGCACGCTGCGCGAAACCACAACCTGCCAACTCCAGATCTGGGTCGGCGAAGACTACGAACACCGGATCGAGACCGGCAAGATGGCCAGCATCCTCGGCAAGGCGAAGTCGATCCTGCCCGATGACTCGGTGCCGGTGGAAATCGAGTACGAGGACCGCGTGATCTCCCAATACACGATTTCCGGCCACGAGGTGTTGGATGATTCCGTAGTGCTGATCCTCGCCAACAAACACACCGAGTGCCTCGCGCCCGAACTTTGCGGACTGCCCGCGATCGGTCGCCTGCCTGCCATCGGCGGCAAGTCGAATTGCTGCGGCCCCAGCGGCTGCTGCTAGAAACGCCGAACCCACGCTATTATGTCAAACGACATCGCTAAAAACATGTCCTTCATGGACCGTTATCTGACGGTCTGGATTTTCGCCGCCATGGGGCTGGGAGTGCTGCTAGGGAGTTTTGTCATCAAAGATCCCACGGCGTTTTTCGCGCCAATGACCCTCGGCACCACCAACTTACCCCTGGCCATCGGACTCATCATTATGATGTATCCGCCGCTGGCGAAAGTCCGCTACCGCGAGCTGCCCAAGGTCTTTACGAACAAGCGCATCCTCGGCCTTTCGCTGTTGCAGAACTGGATCATTGGCCCTGCGCTGATGTGGTTGTTAGCGATCCTACTGCTGCGCGACTACCCGGATTACATGGTCGGACTGATCCTCGTCGGGCTGGCGCGCTGCATCGCAATGGTGCTCGTTTGGAATGATCTGGCCAAGGGCAGCAGCGAATACGCCGCAGGTTTGGTCGCGCTAAACAGCATTGCGCAAATCTTATTCTATAGCGCCTATGCCTGGCTGTTCATCACCGTGCTGCCGCCCTACGTCGGACTGCAAGGCGTGGTGGTGCCAATCTCGATTGTGGAAATCTCCCACAGCGTACTGATCTATCTCGGCATCCCCTTCGCGGCGGGAGTCGCCAGTCGCTTATTGTTAGTTAAACTCAAAAGCGAGGCATGGTATGAAAATGTTTTCATCCCGCGGGTCTCTCCCCTCACCCTCATCGCGCTGCTTTTCACCATCGTTGTGATGTTTACCTATAAGGGCGATGCTATCGTCCGCTTGCCGCTGGATGTGGTGCGGATCGCCATTCCATTGGTCATCTATTTTGGCATCATGTTTCTCGTCAGTTTCATCATGGCGGCAAAACTCGGCGCCGACTATCCGCGCTCGGCCAGCGTCGCTTTCACCTCCGCAGGAAACAACTTCGAGTTAGCGATCGCAGTCGCTATCGCCGTGTTCGGCCTCAAATCAGGTGTCGCCTTTGCCGCAGTCGTCGGACCACTGATCGAAGTCCCCGCCCTCATCGCTCTCGTCCACGTCTCATTCTGGCTGAAGCGCAAACTCTTCCCTTCTAACTTTTAACACCAAACCCCATGCTCCCACCCGCCATCCTCATCCTCTGCACCGGCAACAGTTGCCGCTCGCACCTCGCCGAAGGCATCCTCCGCGCAGCACTCAACGACCAGTTCCGCGTTGCCAGCGCAGGCTCGAAGCCCGCAGGCTATGTGCATCCGCTCGGCATCCAAGTGATGCAGGAAATCGGCATCGACATCAGCGGCCACCACTCGAAACACCTCGATGAATTCCTCACCGACAACGTCGAGACCGTCATCACCGTCTGCGGCAATGCCGACCAAGTCTGCCCAATCTTCCCCGGCCAGATAAACCGCCACCACTGGGGCTTCGACGATCCCGCGCACGCCACTGGCACCGAGGAGGAACAACTCGCCGTCTTCCGCCGCGTCCGCGACGAAATCGCCCGCGTCTTCCAAGCCTATGCTGCGGGACTATTGGACGCAGCTCGATAAGTATAGTCAACCCAGTCGGCGGCTGCGGCCTTTTTCATTCATCGCGCCGCAGATCGGGCAATCGACGGTTTCGACGTGGCTGCTGTCTTCGAACGCGTGGAGGCACAAGCGGCAGATCACGCGGTTTGCCAGCGATCGACCCTCCGCGCGAGCATTTAGGGTGCGCGAGACCAAGGTGAATAAAACCACCAAGGCGAAGGAGCCCATCAGCACATAGAAAACAAAGTCAGCGAGCGTTAGTTCCATCAACAGGTTGGTTGGTAAATCCGACGCCCACGCCGATCCAGCGATCGCCGCTTGTCGTCTCCAGCTTGAAAGTAATGCGACGCAGCCACGCCTCTAACACAGGCGCACTATCATCGCTGCCTTTTTCCAGCGAGACACATTCCGCCACGCTGCCCGCAGGATTCAATCGCACGAGAAACCGCCACGACCCCGAAGTCATCGCGCGATCCACGACCGCTTCAAACGGGGGCAAATCGCGCGGTAGCGCATCGGGAGCGATCCCGGAAAGAGCGAAAAGCGCGGGCACCAGCTTGAGTGGGGACGAATTCAGCGAACTCACCGGAGCAGCCGTTCGCTTCGGAAAAACGCGCTCGCCCTTGGCCGCCAGCGCCAGTGGTTCGATCCAGTTCTCTGCGGGCAGATCCGCCAAGGCAGGCACGTAGGGTGGCGACTTGAAACGCACGGCCTCCTGCACCGCAGCCTCCAATCCAGCCAAACCTGGCCAGCTCGACAGCTCGAAGCGCGAGGGAAACGGCCCGCCTTCGCGCGCGCGCAGGCTCAAGGCCCGTCCTTCCGCATCATCCCGCAATAAAATCACCGATGCCTTCCGAGGCAACGATTTCTCGGACGTCACCACTCGGATTTGCAGCATCGTCACCAATAGCACAAACACGGCGCAGACCAAAGCCGTCGCGAACAGTCCCGGAAACATCGGCATCTTCCGCCCACGCCACTGAAACACCCACAGCGGCGTGTCGATCGGCTTGCGGGATTTGACCATACCGCCAGTCATTAGAGATTCCCCGGTTTCGGCGCAGAGGCTGGCGGGGTTTTACCCACTAACGCCAACCGGAAGCCCTTGCCCAGAGCCAGTTCGGTCACCTCGCGCTCCACACCCACCGGCGTGCCCGCATCCGTTTGCAGCAGCACCAGCACCCGCGATGGAGCACCGCCGGCACGCAGCTTTTCGAGTCGATCGGAAAGTTCCGCCACAGTCACCGCATCGCGCCCGAAGTGGATCCGCGGATCCGGCTCACCCGGCCCCAAGGTCACCACCAACGAATCCTGATAGCGCTCCATTTGAAATCGCGACGGCGGCAACTCGACCGCAACCCCCGACTGCGAAACCAAGGCCGGGCCCAGCAGAAAAAACAACTGCACCAGCGCGAAAATGTTTAAAATCGGCAGCGCATGCAGAAACCCTGGTCGCTCTGGCAAAGTCATTTCCAACTTCATGATGCAGGCTCCAGCTTCGTCTTCAACCGCTTCTTGCCGGCGCTCACCTCGCCGCGGAAGGGCGCAAACTCCTCCTCCTCCCGCGCATCGGCGATGAGGTGGATCATCTCAATCCCCGCACGCTCGATGCGATGCACCAAGCGCTTCGCCCGCCCCAGAAAGTACAGATAAAACAAATACAGCGGAGTCGCCACCGCCAGCCCGAGTACCGAGGTGATCAGCGCGGCAAACACCCCCGTCGAAAGCTCCGCCGGACCCGTAAAGCCGCCCTGCTCGCTGACTTTTTGAAACGTCTCCAGCATCCCGAGCAGCGTCCCTAACATCCCCACCAGCGGCGCCAGCAATGCCACGCCCAGAATCACACGGATGTTTTTCTCGATCCACGGCACCTCTAACTGGCCCGCCTCTTGCACCACATCGCGCAAATCCGCGCGGTTTAGATAGTACCGCAGCAGCGCCGCATGGGCCACCCGCGCCACCGGTCCGGGTGCCCGCGCCGCCTCGTGCAGTGCTTCCGCAAACGCCCGGCGGCGAATGTGATGTGCCAGCCCCACCAGCAAATCCCCCACATTGATCCGCGCCCGGTGAAAGAAAAACAAGCGTTCCACCACGCACACCGAGCCGATAAATGCCAAGCCCAGCAACACCCACACCAGCGGGCCACCCTGCGCGATCAGTCCAGAAGGTTCGATCAATCCCAAAATCATCTGGCCAAAAACTAAATCCTCCCCCCGCCGCTGGCTAGCACCAAAAGGAGATCCGGCTTGCCTCGCGCGTCACTTGCTCCCAATCATCCCGCCATGCTTCACATCGCGTCAGCCCTCAAACAGCTCCTGCTCAAAAAATCCGTCCGCACCGGCACCTTCACCCTCGCCTCGGGCGCACAAAGCGATCTCTACATCGACTGCCGCGTCACCGCGCTCGATCCCTTTGGCGCGGGCCTCATCGGCGACCTCGGCTGGCACGCCGTCCGCTCCAAGATCCATTCCGAGCACCTCAAGATCGACGCCATCGGCGGCATGACCCTCGGTGCCGACCCCATTTCCCTCGCCGTCGGCATGACCTCCGCGATGAAAAATCCCGACGAGGCGCTCCAAGTCTTCACCGTCCGCAAAGAGCCCAAGGGCCACGGTGCCGGCAAACAAATCGAAGGCAACTTCCAGTCCGGCAACACCGTCATCGTCGTCGATGATGTCATCACCACCGGCGGTTCCACCCTCAAGGCCATCGACGCCATTGAACGCGAAGGCGGCAAAGTCGCGTTTGCCCTCGTCCTCGTCGACCGCGAAGAAGGCGGCCGCCAAGCCATCGAAGCCCGCGGCATCCACGTCATCTCCCTCTTTACCCGCAGTTCCTTGCTCGACGAGTGAACGGTTCGCGCGTTAAAAAACAAATTCAGAGTCGGCAACCATGATCCCCAACTTCGCGCAATCTCTCTATGAGCGCTTTGATCGGGAAGCCATCCCCATCCTGCTTGCTGGAGGCTGGGCAGTTTGTCACCATGGCTATTCCCGCTTCACTCGCGATGTGGATTGGATTTGCTCACGGTCCGACGAAGCACGCGCATTGGTGTTGATGGAAACTCTCGGCTTTGAAATTGTTTTTGAGTCGATGGCCACTCGTTTTCAGCTCAAAAACCATCCCGATTTCCCGCCGATCGACCTCTTGTGGGTGAGCTCCGAAACATTTGCCAAAATGGCAGATACCGATCAACGGACCGGAACGCACCGCGATATTCCAGTAATTAACTTGGAGTCGCTGCTCGCGATGAAAATTTACGCCCTCAAAGACCAAGATGAACGACAAGGCAGGGACCTTCTCGACATCCGCCAGCTTTTAGCGGAAAATAAAAACGCAATCTCCGACCAACTTCTCCGCGGGCTTTGCGAGCAATTTGCCAACCCTGGCGCCTACAACCTCATTCACCATATTTCATGAGCGCTCTCGGTCTCGACCTGCCCGACTTCTCTGGCCACCCGAAGTCGCCCAAACTCACTTTTGACCAATATCAAAAGTGGGTCTGCGAAGAGATTGTTCCCGAACTTGTCCGCCAAGGAAAGATGTCCCCGGAAATCAATCGTGCCGATTTCAAACGCAACGAAGGCCGTCAAATTGAACCTTGGCCTGATTTCGGCAACGTTTCATGGCCCACTACTCCAGCAGAGTAAAATGAGTCCTCCCTCTCCGAGTGGCAGAAAGTGATGCTTGAAGATCGATCCGCGCACTCCGAAGACGGACTTTCCCACTTCGAAGATGAATCTTCGCACTCCGAAGACGGACCTTCGCACCTCGAAGATAGACTTTCGCACCTCGAAGATCGATCTGCGCACTCCGAAGGTGGACTTTCGCATTCCGAAGATGGATCCGCGCTAATGGAAGGCGCGCAAACTTAAACGAGCTTGAGGCGCACCAAGTCCTGCGTATCGATCAAGCCAACCGGTTTCCCGTCCGCATCCAGCACGACGATGTCGTCGATGCGGTTTTCGCCGAGGGTTTTGAGCACTTCCACCGCCAGCGAGCTGGCCTGCACGGTGATCGGGCGGCGGGTCATCAGTCGCGCCACCGGCTTTTCACCCAAGGACGGATCCTCGCGGAAACTGCGGGCGAAGTCGCCGTGAGTGAAGATCCCGGCGAGGCTGCCGTCCTCGGCAAGGATCAAACACGCTCCTGCCCGCGCGCGGTTCATCGAATCGAGCGCTGCAAAAACGTCCGCGTCTTCCGCGACGGTTGGCAGCTCGGCATCGGCGCGCATGATGTCGGACACCCGCGTCAGCAAGGCCCGACCCAGCGAACCGCCCGGATGGTAGCGGGCAAAGTCGGCCTCGGTGAAACCGCGCGATTCTAGCAGAACCATCGCCAGCGCATCGCCCATCACCAGCATGGCGGTGGAGGATGAAGTCGGCGCGAGATTGAGCGGGCACGCCTCGCGCTCGACCGAGGTGTCCAGCGTCACCTCGCTGAAACGCGAAAGCGTGGAGTCGGAATTACCCGTTAGAGCGATCAGTTTGACGTCGAAGCGCTTGATGAACGGCAACAGATCGAGCAGCTCGCGGGTTTCCCCGGAATAGGAAAGCGCCAGAACGGCGTCGCCGTCGGAGATCAGCCCGAGGTCGCCGTGCAGCGCGTTTTGGGAATCGAGAACCACCGCCGTCGCGCCCGTCGAGTTGAAAGTCGCGGCGATCTTGTGGCCGATGTTGCCGGATTTCCCCACGCCGATGACCACCAGCTTGCCGCGGTTTTCGAGCGTGCGCTGGAGGATTTCGACCGCATCGATCAAGCGCTGATCCAGACGGCCCGCCATCCGGCCGAGTCCGTCGATCTCTGTTTCAATCACGTCGCGCGCGCGAGCCAAGAAGTCCATGCGCCATCACAAGCGGAGAAGACCCCACTTGGCAAGCGCTGCGGTGCCAGCCTCATTTCCACAGCCGTTAAAAAAGCGGCCTCTTTCAAACTCTTCTCTGGATTCCTAGCAGAGCCGGGTTACTGTTCGCTCGAACTTATGGAACTGGATTCAAAACTCGCGATCCTTGCCGACGCGGCCAAATACGATGCCTCCTGCGCCAGTTCCGGCGCGGTGCGGGGAAACTCGCTCGGCGGCAAAGGCGTTGGGTCGACGGGCGGCATGGGCATTTGCCACAGCTACGCGCCGGATGGCCGCTGCATTTCCCTGCTCAAGCTGCTGCTGACGAACCTTTGCATTTACGACTGCCATTACTGCATCAACCGCCGCTCCAGCAATGTCCGCCGCGCGGCCTTCACCGCGGACGAAGTGGTGAAGCTCACGCTGGATTTCTACAAACGAAACTACATCGAGGGCCTGTTCCTCAGCTCCGGCATCATCCGCAACGCCGACTACACGATGGAGCAGGTCATCGCCGTCGCCCGCACGCTGCGCGAGGTCCACGACTTCCGCGGCTACATCCACCTGAAAACCATCCCCGAAGCATCGCCCGAGTTGATCGAAACCGCCGCGCGTTATGCCGACCGGATCAGCATCAATCTCGAGCTGCCAACGCAAAAAAGCCTAGACCTACTGGCCCCTGAAAAGAGCCTCGTCCGCACCCAACAGGCGATGGGGCGCATCCGCCTCAAACTCGACGAAGCCAGCGACCGGCGGCGCAACGGCGACAAAAAAGTCCGCCACGCCACCGGCCAGAGCACGCAGGTCATCGTCGGCGCGGACGACTCGACGGATGCCGATTTCCTCGCGCGCTCGGACGAACTTTACGGCTCCTACCAAATGCGGCGCGTGTATTACTCCGCGTTCAGCCCGATTCCGGAACCGTCGCGGATCCTGCCGCTCAAGGCCCCGCCACTCATCCGCGAACACCGGCTCTATCAGGCAGATTGGTTGATGCGCTTTTATGGCTTCAAAACCTCCGAGATCCTCTCGCCCACCATGCCGAACCTCGATCTCGAGCTCGACCCAAAACTCGCGTGGGCCTTGAGGAATCGGCAAGACTTCCCCGTCGATATCCAGACCGCCAGCCGCGAGGTTCTGCTGCGCGTGCCCGGTCTCGGCGTGCGCAACGTCGACCGCATCATCCAAATCCGCCGCTACACCCGCATCCGCCAGGCAGATCTGCTGCGGCTGCGCGTCTCCCTGCCCAAGGTGCAGCCGTTCCTAAAGACCGCCGACCACAACCCCGCCAGCTACCTGCTCGACTCCGATGCCCTCCGCGCCCGTTTCGTGCCCAAACCCCAGCAACTCGAGCTGTTCGCCTCCGATGAAATGCGTTGATCCCGGGACTGACTTCGTTTCGTGGCGCGATGCAGCGCGCGTCTTGTTAGAAGATGCCGTGCCACCCAACGAAGTCCTATGGGAAAGCAGCGGTGGGCTGTTTGCAGCCGCCCCCACCGACGAGCAAGCACCCGTCGCGTCCCCCATCAAAGTCCCCGCCGCTTTCATGGACTTGGCCAAATCCATCGCCTGTCACCGCGATCCCTCGCGCTGGGCCTTACTCTACCGCCTGCTGTGGCGGATCACCCGCGGCGGCGAACGCCATTTACTCGCCATCGCCAGCGACCCCGAAATGGCGAAGGCACGCCAGTTGGAAAAAAACGTGCATCGGGAAATCCACAAGATGCACGCCTTTGTCCGCTTCAAACTCATCGACACCGACGCCGACGGCCGTGAGCGCTACGCCGCCTGGTTCGAGCCGGATCACTTCATCGTCGAGGCCGCCGCGCCCTTTTTCAAAAAACGCTTCGCCAACATGGATTGGAGCATTTTCACCCCCAAAGGCTGTGCCCATTGGAATGGCACCGCCCTCACCCACACGCCCGGAATCCCGAACAACCCGGTCGAGAATCCCGACGCGCTGGAGGCCGCGTGGCGCACCTATTACCGCAGCATCTTCAACCCCGCACGGCTCAAGGTGAAGGCGATGCAGACGGAAATGCCCAAGCGCTACTGGAAAAACCTGCCCGAGGCCGATCTCATCGAAGAACTCATCGGCCAGAGCCAGCAGCGAGTCGCCCACATGTTAGCCGAAGAGCCGCGCCCCGTGAAACCCACCCCCAAAAACGCGTACCTCGACAAACTCCGCGAGCTTTCGGCAGAAGAACAGTCCGCCAACCGCGTCCATGAAGCCGATGATCCCCCGCCCGGATCCATCCCAACTTGATGCTCTGACACGGCGCAGGCAAAATCCATGACGTGCCGCGCCGGAGCGGGGCGGTGGAACGTCAAAAGAGCCAGCGCCGTCGCGAACGACACGGCCTCGTCAGCAATGCAACCGCTTTCATTGGCAATCCAACTACTTTCGTTGGCAATCCAACCGGTTTCGTTGGCAATGTGACGGCTTTCGTTAGCAATCCAGCCGGTTTCATTGGCTATCCAACCGGTTTGGATTGCAAACCAACGCATTTAAATTCTCATAAGGCCACTTGTATGGGAATTTCCGCCACTTTAAATTCCCGTGAAACCACTGGTATGGGAATTTTCATCGCTTTAAATTCCCATGCAGCCACTGATATGGGAATTTTCATTGCTTTAAATTCCCATGAAGCCACCTGTATGGGAATTTTCACCGCTTTGAATCCTTACGCAGCCGCCTTAAATTCCCATAAGACCACCGGTATGGGAATTTTCACCGGCCTAAATTCCCATGGAACCACCTGAATAGGAATTTTTACTGCTTTAAATTCCCATGAAACCACCCGAATAGGAATTTCAAATGCCTTAAATTCCCATTCAGGTGAGTGAATGGGAATTAAAAGTGCAGATCTTTTGAATCAAAGCGGGATTGGCGGCAAAGAAGAGAGTTTCCAAAGCGTGACGCCCCGCAATTCTTGTCTCTAACCCGCCATTCATCGCGCCCTGTCTCTCTTGGGTAACAATCCCACCACTTTCCGGAGCAAGCATTTCCTCACCGCTGGCGAACATTGCGCTTTGAACGTCGGGATCGCCGGATTGATCGGAATCCTCTCCCGCCCGGATCAATCACGGCTTGATGGTCAGACCCGGCACGGACAATGTCCTCAGCTTGCCGCCTGAATCTCCGACACCGCCCGTGACTCGACACGAACCACCGTGGACGGCAGGACTGCGCGCAGCGCGGGCGAATGTGCTGCCGGGCTTGCTGGTGCAAGGGGCGATGCTCGCGGTGCTGTTAGCCTACCAATTTTACCCGCCCACCCGGCTGCTGCTGGATGAACTCGCGGCGCTCAAGACGCGCTGGAGTTACGGCTACTCGGCCATCAATGCCGTCGTGGCCGGCGCGCTGATCCCGGAATTATTGCGGGTTCTGGTGATTCAAAAAGGAAGGATCGGCCGCGAGAACTTCGGCAGCCTGCTCTTCGCCGCGCCGTTCTGGTGTCTCATGGGCGTGGTCGTGGATTACTTCTACCGCTGCCAAGCGGGCTGGTTCGGCGCCGAGGCGACGCTGGAAGTCGTCGTGCAAAAAGTCTTGGTGGATCAGTTCGTTTACAATCCGCTGTTCGCCGCGCCGGTGACCGCTTGGCTTTACGATTGGAAAAACCGCGGCTGCCGACTGACGGGCACCCGCGTGTTTTTCACCGCCGCCTACTACCGGGACACCGTCGTGCCCGCGCTCTTTGCGACGTGGGGCGTGTGGATTCCCCTCGTCACGATCCTCTATTCGCTGCCCTCGCCCTTGCAAATCCCGCTCTTCGGGCTGGCGCTGTCGTTATGGGTCGTGCTCTACACCTGGATGAGCGAGCAGCGGGTGCGGGGCTCGATTCTAACGAGTTGAAAGGCTTGGCAGGGCAGCAGCGTAAAACAATCATTCAAGAACATCGCATCACAGACAGAACCCATAGACATGAAATCATTCATCCACCTGCGTCGAGCGCGATTCATCGTTCTAGCAGCCATCCTATGCACGGCGCTGTTCGGGCAAGAGCCAGCCACGAGCACGACTCCCACGCCGCCTGCGCAGAAGGAAAACTTTCACATCTACTTGCTGATGGGGCAGTCGAACATGGTGGGGCGCGACACCAGCGGCCTTGCTTCGCAAGTGGACCATCCACGGGTGCTCGCACTCAATGCCGACGGCCTGTGGGCAGTCGCCAGAGACCCGATCCATCCGCAGGTGGGCCGCATCGCATGCGGCAGCGGGCCGGGGATTCCCTTTGCCCAGGAGATGCTCAAGTCCGCCGACCCGAAGGTCACCATCGGATTGGTGCCATGTGCGGTGGGTGGCACGCCGCTGCGCCGCTGGATCAAAGGCAAAGGAGGCGATCTTTACGAGAATGCGGTGAGCCGTGCAAAGATCGCCGCTGAAGTGGGAGTCATCAAAGGCGTGTTGTGGCACCAAGGCGAATCCGATACCGAAAAACAGCAAAATGCAGAATCCTATGAGGCGCGCCTGACCCAGATGTTCAAGGACTTCCGCGCAGACGTGAACCAGCCCGAGCTACCGATTGTCGTCGGGCAGTTGGGTGAGTTTCTGGCAATATCTCCCACCAAATATCCCTATGAAAAAACCGTGCGCGCAGCGATCCAACACCTCCCTGTAGTGGTGCCGCATGTAGGTTATGCCGATGCGGCGGGGCTCGCTGACAAGGGCGACAATCTGCACTTCAATGTTGATGCACAAAAGGAGATGGGCGCGCGCTTTGCCAAGGCCATGCAGGAATTACGAAAGTAATTCTAACCACCATCCTTCGCCCCGCACTCTCAGTTCCTTGCAATCAAAAATCGCATGAAGCCTGACCTCAAACCTTCATTGGCCGGAGCCATGCTCTTGTCGTTGAATCTATGGGCGTGCGCACCGAGAGCATTGGCGATGGAAGAACCGATTGGGAGTGCTACTGGAAACGCTAAGCCCACAGCCCGCATCGCCGAGTTTGCGGGCGATCGCGCGGCGGCCATCAGCTATACATTCGACGATAACTTGCGCGACCAATACACGCTCGCCGTGCCGATGCTCGACGAGATGAATTTCAAGGGCACCTTCTTTGTCATCGCCGGCAAGACGGCAGAAACGCCCGAGGAGGGGGAGCAAAAGCAAGAGAATGGAAATCCCCGCAACCTCTGGGGCGGCATCAGTTGGCCGGAGTTGAAAAATATGGCAGACCACGGCCACGAGATCGCCAGTCACACGTGGACGCATCCTTCTCTAACCAAGCTCACGCCCGAGGATCTGGACGCACAACTTGGCAAAGCCTACGACGCAATCAAAACGCGCATCGGCAAGCCGCCGCTCACCATCGCATTCCCGGGTAATGCATCCAACCCCGATGTGCAGGCCGCTGCGCTGAAGTATCACGTGGCCTACCGCGGCTTTCAGCAAAGCACCAAAGGCAACTCGACGGTCGCCTCACTCAACACCTGGGCAGACAAGCTCATCCAAGAAAAGAAGTGGGGCGTCCTGATGATCCACGGCATCGCGAAGGGCTACGCCGCGCTGAGCGATCCCGAAATTTTTCACGAGCACTTGAAGTATGTGAAAGGCCGCGAAAGGGATGTTTGGATCGACACGTTTGCCAATATCTCTCGATACGAAAAAGAGCGGGACGGCGCAAAACTGAAACTTGCCGGTGACCCCGGCCATATAACCTTCGAACTCAGCAGCGCTCTCAATCTCCAACTCGATCACGTACCGCTCACGATTGTCATTGATGCTGCCGGCGTCACGATGGCCAGCGCCAACCGTGCTGGCGAGAATTTGCCGGTGCGCGTCGGAAAGAGCTCGATCCAGATTGAAGCGGTGCCGAGTATGCAGCCGATCGCAGTCACCTGGAAGTAAGCGGACAAATATACCAGCCGTATTGGTCGAAGCCAAACCATTCCACTCACCCATTCACCCGAACCGAACAACCACCGAACCATGACTTCTCGATTTTCATTCAATCCCAGACTGCAACGCAGCTTCATCATTGGCAGTGCCACTTTCATCTCGTGCACAGCGATCGAAGCAGCCGAGTTCAAGTTCGATTTCAGCCCGGGCAAGACGCCGCCGGGCTACACGCAGGTCAAGCCGGAAACGACCTTCGATGCGCAACGAGGCTTCGGCTTCCGTGAAAGCGCCGCGCCTACGGAAAACAAACCATCGGTATTCGTGGCGAAAGTCGACGAGGGCAACTACGACGTGACGATCCGTTTTGGCAATCCATCGACCGCGACTTCCACCACGATCAAGGCCGAGTCCCGCCGCTTGATGATCGAAAAGGTAGAGACCGAGCCGGGTAAATATGAGATCCGCAGCTTCACGGTGAACGTCCGCAAACCGGCCATCAGCACCGGTGGCACCACCTCCCTCAACAGTCGCGAGCTAGGTCCGCCAGTGGTGCCCAACTGGGACGACAACCTGACTTTCGAATTCAACGGCAAACACCCCGGAGTCGCTTCCATGGAGATCAAGCCGGCGAAGGATGCTGTCACAATTTTCATCGCCGGAGATTCAACCGTCACCGATCAAGCAAACGAACCGTGGGCGGGCTGGGGCCAAATGCTACCGCGCTTCATGGGTAAGGACGTGGCGGTATCTAACCAGTCGGAGTCGGGGCTGGCGCTCTATTCTTTCGAGCGCCAGAAGCGGCTGGATAAAGTCCTGAGCATGATGAAAACAGGCGACTATCTATTCGTTCAGTTCGGACACAACGATCAGAAGGACAAGACGCCGGGCTCCGGGCCATTTACGAGCTACAAGGCGAACCTCAAGCGCTTCGTCGATGCGGCTCGAAAAAAGGGCGGCGTTCCCGTGCTGGTGACGCCCATGGAGCGGCGGCGGTTTGTGGGCAACGAGCCGGAGCCAACCCTCACCGATTACGCCGAGGCAGTGCGCCAGGTCGGCGGCGAAGAGAAGGTGCCGGTGATCGATCTCAATGCGATGAGCCTGAAGTTTTACCGCGCGCTTGGCCCGGACAAGAGCACCAAAGCATTCGTTTTCTACCCAGCCAATAGCTTTCCCGGACAGGACAAAGAGCTCAAAGACAACACCCACCACAACACCTACGGCGGCTACGAATTGGCGCGCTGTGTGGTGGAAGGAATCAAGGCAAACGTGCCCGAGCTGGCGAAACATTTGGCCAAGGATGCGGGCAGCTTTGATCCCGCCAAGCCCGACGCGCCTGAGCAACTGGACATCCCACCAAGCCCGCTAACAGGTAAAACCGAAAAGCCCGCAGGCAACTGAGTCACGGAAAGAAGCTCATGCACACGCGTCGAACCATCATCACCTTTCTTTCAATCGTAGGATTTGCCCTGTCGCGTGGATATGCGATGGAACTCCCTACTGCATGGGGCGACGCTGTCTGGCAGCTACAGATCGATCCAGCCAGCGGTGCCGTAGTCCACATTGAGAATAAAAACGACCCACAGCACATGAACTGGCTGCGCGAGGCCGGCCATTGGGATGATAGAAATTGGATCGTCGACTCCTCGCCAGCAGCCGTGACGTCCGACGGCCAATGGGGTCTAGTCGAGACCTCGCAAACCGGATTGCTTCATGTCGCCAAGGTCAACCGGATATCCGACCGAGCGTGGGAAGCAACTTACACGAGTTCATCACTGACCGTCGTCGCCCGGCGCGAGCTGGATGCAAGCGGCGACCTTGCCGAAACCTACACGCTTAAAAACACGGGGAATATCACGCTAAATTTCCCCGTCGGCAGCCTCTCCATCACCGCGCCATTTTTCGATCAGTACCCCGACACTCAGCTGAGCCTCGTCGCCCGCTGCCATACCCATCTGTGGATGGGTGGCAGTTCTTCTTGGGTGAATGCGATGCGCATGGGAACGGACACGCCGCATCTCGGTCTAGTCGTCACCCAGGGAAGCCTCGACACCTACAGCCAACGGGGCGGCACTTTCAATGACCGCGGTGTCTTTCTGCTGCATCCGGGCGCGATGAAAATCGAGCCGGGAAAAAGTGCCAGCATCTCTTGGAAACTTTTTTGGCATCAGGGCTGGGATGATTTTTTCGCCAAACTCAAAGCCACGCCCAACTTTGTCCGTCTGACGGCAAAGGACTACATCGTATCCGTCGGGCAGCCATTGGAGATCACGGTGGATTCGGCGACCGCGCTGGCTTCGGCAAAGGTGTTGGCAAACGGGCAAGCCGTTCCGACTCACATCGAAGGCGGACACCTCACCGCTTCGATTCCCACCGCCAAACTAGGCGACCTGCTCGTGACCTTGGATCAGGGCGGTCGCAAGAGCGTGCTGCGCGCCTACATCACCCCGCCGCAGGATGATTTGATCGATGCCCGCGTAAAATTCATCGTCCGCAAGCAGCAGCGCAATGCCCCGGGCGATCCTCTCGACGGCGCTTATCTTGCCTTCGACAATGAGACCGGCCAGCAGATCTATGATAAGGCGGCCGATCACAACGCCGGCCGCGAGCGCGTCGGCATGGGAGTGCTCGGCGCGCTTTACCTGCCGCTTTGCCGTGACGACGCCTTCAAAGCCGAGTTAAAACAGAGCCTCACCCGCTATTCGGAATTCATCACGCGCGAGCTGGAGGATGAAAACGGCGTGGTGTACAGCGACATCGGCCGCAAAAAAAACAGCCGCATCTACAACTGCCCATGGGTCGCCCATTTCCACCTGGCCATGTATCGCGCGACGGGTGACACCGCGCAACTCGACCGCTTTGTCCGCGTCATCCGCAGTTACTACGCGCAGAAAGGTGCCAAATTCTATGCCATCGGACTTCCCATCGCCGATGGAATCAAAACGCTGAAAGAAGCCGGACGCACTGCCGAGTGCGACGAACTCCTCGCGCTTTTCCGCGAACATGCCGACTACATTCTCAAGAATGATGACAACTACCCGCGCTCCGAGGTCAACTTCGAACAATCCATCGTCGCTCCCGCTGTGCAGATGCTCGCCGAAATGGCCGTCGTCACGGGTGACCAATCCTACCTCGATGGGGCGAAGGCGCAGATGCCGCTGCTCGAAGCCTTCGCCGGCAAACAACCCGACTCCCGACTCAACGAAATTTCCATTCGCCATTGGGACGACTACTGGTTCGGGAAAGTCCACATCTATGGCGACACCCTGCCGCACTACTGGAGCACCCTCAACGCGCTCGCCTACGCGTACTACGGCCTCTGCAGTAAAGACACGAGCTGGCTCCAGCGCGCTGATACCGTGCTGAAAGGAAACCTCTCGCTCTTCACCCCAGAAGGCGCTGCCTCCGCCGCGCATCTATACGCGCTGACCACCAACGGTGTTCCCGGAGCAAAAAATGATCCGTGGGCCAATGACCAGGATTGGGTTCTGGTGAACCTACTCACCGTTCGCGGAATCGAAAAACCCTAACATGGGTTCTGGTGCTTACTTCAAAATGAAAACACTCCTCACTCTCATCGCTTTGGCTGCAGCCTCGATGCATACCATCGCTGCCGACGCATCTCCACGCCGCGTCTCTATCATCGAAGCCGGCGCGGTAGCCGACGGAGACACCGTCAACACTGGTGCAATCCAGACCGCCATCGACCAACTCGCGGCGAAGGGCGGCGGCACGGTCGTCATCCCGAAAGGCGTCTTCGTGAGCGGGGCGATCTTCCTCAAACAGAGCGTGAACCTGCACCTTGAAAAAGACGCGGTCCTGAAGTGCTCCACCGACATGAAAAACTTCCCCGGACAGCGCACCCGCATCGAGGGCCACTTCGAGGAAAACTTCACCCCCGCGCTGGTCAACGCCAATGGTTGCGACGGATTCCAACTCACAGGTGAAGGCACCCTCGACGGCAACGGCCGCCCGATCTGGGACGAATTCTGGATCAAACGGAATGCCGCCACCGACAAAAAGAACTTCAAAAACCTCTCCATTGCTCGTGCCCGCCTCGCCCTGATCGAAAACTCCCGCGACGTGACGATCGACGGCATCGCCTTCAAGGACTCCCAGTTCTGGAATCTCCACCTTTACCGGAACCGCGGCGTCAGCGTAAAAAACGCCCGTTTCCTCGTGCCCGACGACTATAAACAGGCCCCCAGCACCGACGGCATCGACATCGATAGCAGTCAGGACGTCACCATTGACGGTTGCTATTTTTCAGTGACCGACGACTGCATCGCCATGAAAGGCTCCAAAGGCCCCTTCGCGATGGAGGACAAAGACAGCCCGCCCGTCGAACGCGTGCGCATCACCAACTGCGTGTTTAAGCGCGGCTATGGCTCGCTCACACTCGGAAGCGAGGCGACCGTCGTGCGTGACGTCGTCTTGGAAAACTCCCGCGTCATCGGCAACATGCACGTGCTCCACCTCAAACTGCGCCCCGACACGCCCCAGCACTACGAAAATATCCGCGTTCGCAATATCACACTCGACCACTCCGGCGGCGACATCCTCTACGCCAAGCCCTGGACCCAATACTTTGACCTCAAGGGCCAGTCGCCGCCCAAGTCGATTGTGCGCAACATCACCGTTTCCAACATCCGCGGCAACTACGGTTCGCTTGGTGCCCTCGAAGGCAACCCCGGCCAGACCGACATCAGCGACATCACCCTCGAAGACATCGTCGTGAAAGTCAAAAAAACCGGAATCAGCACCCGCAATGTGCGCGATCTAAAAGTCACCAACGTCATCGTCAACGGACAGCCTCTGACACCGCCGTCGCCGTGATCGCTGTGCGCCGCTCCGGTTCAAACACGCGGTCCAATTCTTCAAAATGAAAACATCCCTCACTCTCATCCTCTTGGCGGCAGTCACTTCGATGCAAACCTTTGCAGCTCCGGCGCAATCGCTCACGGTCGGTGAAGGGTTCGTGAATCCGATCGGTTTTCACCATGCGACGCCGACGTTTTCCTGGAAACTTCCTCCCGATGTGAAAAAGCAAATGGCTTATCACATCGAGGCAAAAGCTGAGGGTAAGGGGTGGGACAGCGGTTGGGTCGAGTCGGACCAATCGACGTTTGTGCCCTATGGCGGCGAACCTCTGGCTTCCCGCCAGCGTGTCGAATGGCGCGTCAGTTTCCGCGATGAAAATGGCAAAGACTCAGGCTGGAGCGAGCCCGCGACGTTAGAAGTCGGCCTGCTTTCGACGAAGGATTGGAAGGCAATGTGGATTCGCCCAGCGGGCGAGACCAACCTGCAGCGCGAGTCGGTCGGGTGCTTGCGGCGTTCTTTTCCGATCACGAAAAAGGTGACTCGCGCACGACTCTACGTGACGGCGCGCGGTTTATTCGAGCTTCAGCTCAACGGCCAGCAGGTGGGCAATGACCACTTTGCCAACGGCTTCACCGCCTATAACAAGCGCCTCGACACGCTCACCTACGACATCACGAGCCAGCTGCACCCGGGCGAAAACACACTGAAGGGCCTGCTCGGCACCGGTTGGTACGCGGGACGTTTTCCATTCAATCCGAAAACGCGTGGACCCTATGGAAAGGACGCGGCGCTGCTCGTGCAAATGGAGATCACTTACGCGGATGACTCCACCGAGACCCTCGTTTCCGACGAGAAGTGGGAGGGCACGTTTGAGGGACCAATCATCACCTCGAGCATTTACGATGGCGAGAATTACGATGCGCGCCGACAACCGACGAACTGGGCACCCGTCCTCGCGGACGCCGATCTTGGCACCGCTGCACTGACGCCGAAACCATTTGCACCGCCGCGCGAGACCCACACGCTCGCCGTTCAAAAAATCACCGAACCACAGCCGGGCCACTACGTATTCGACCTCGGCCAAAACATGGTTGGCTGGGCGCGGATCAAGCTGCCCGTGGAGAAGGACCAAACCGTCACCCTCCACTTCGCCGAGATGCTCAAAGACGACGGCACGCTCTACACAGAGAACTATCGCTCCGCAAAATCCACCGACACCTACACCGCCGCGCAGACCGGCACCATCCAGTGGGAGCCGCGTTTCACCTTCCACGGTTTCCGCTACGTCGAGCTTTCGGGCCTGCCCGCAGGCGTGACGCCGCAGAAAGACTGGGTGACGGGTGTGGTGCTGCACTCCGACCTCCCGACGACCGGCCGCTTCACCTCCTCCCACGCGAAGTTGAACCAGCTCCAGAGCAACATCACTTGGGGTTGGCGCGGCAATTCGATGGACATCCCCACCGACTGCCCGCAACGCGACGAGCGCATGGGCTGGACAGGCGATGCACAAGTATTCTGCGCGACGGCGATGTTCAACACCGATGCCCATGCGTTCTGGAAGAGCTGGCTCGGCTCCATGCGCGACGAGCAGGATGCCGACGGCGCGATCCCCGACGTCATTCCGACCGCCAATGCAAAATTCCGTGAGCGCAGCCCCGGCTGGATGGACGCCGCCACCATCATTCCTTGGGACGTCTATGTCCGCACCGGCGACACCGGCGTGCTCGCCGAAAACTATGCCATGATGGAAAAGCTCGTCGGCTGGTATCGCGCGCAGTCGGTGAACGGCCTGCTGCCGAAGACGAAAGGTTACGGCGACTGGCTGCAACCCTATCCGCAGGTGAAGGCCGTCCGGGGAGACTGGATGGGCGACCGCCGCGGGGATACTCCCCTACCCCTGCTTGGTGCTGCCTTCTACGCGCGCAGCGCGCGGATCCTCGCGGACACCGCGCGCGTGCTCGGCCGCAAGGAAGATGCAAAACGCTACGGTGACGAAGCCGCCGCAGTGCGTTCCGCTTTCGCAAAGGAATACTTCGACGCGAACGGCAAACTGCAGAATGCCCCGGAGACGCAGACCGCCTACGTGCTCGCCATCGCGTTCGGCCTCCTGCCAGCGGATCTCAAGGCCAAGGCCGGAAACCATCTAACGCGCCTTGTCGGCGAGGCCGGCGGCCATCTGCGCACCGGCTTTCTCGGCACCCCCTACCTTGCCGCGGCGCTCGACCAGACCGGGCACGCCGAAGTGGCGACCGGGCTGTTGTTTCAAGAAAGCTATCCCTCCTGGTTCTACCCGATCAACCAGGGCGCGACCACCATGTGGGAACGCTGGAACAGCTACACCCGCGACAAGGGCTTCGGCGACGTTGAGATGAATTCCTTCAACCACTATGCCTACGGCGCCATCGGCCAGTGGATGTACGAACGCGTCGCCGGCCTTGCCCCCGATCCCGCGCATCCCGGCTACAAGCACTTTTTCGTCCGGCCATTCATCGCCGTCCAACTCGACTCCGCCCGCGCAGAACTCGAAACGCCCTACGGCAAAGCCGCCAGCGGATGGGCAAAACACGGTGGCAAAGTCACGCTGGACGTGACGGTCCCGCCCAACACCACGGCCACCATCGAGTTTCCCAACGACGGGAAATTACAAACCGTTTCGGCGGGGATTCATCATTTTGAATTTGATGAAATCCCATGATCAATCAGACAAATCACCCCAAGCCCATGCACCTCCGCTACCCATCGGCATTTTTTGCCGCCATTCTTGTCACATTCAACTTCGCCGGGCACACGCTCGGCGCGGTGGAACTACTCGCCCCGTCGTCCGCTGCATCTCAGGGATTCCCTCTCGTCATCGGCGGTTTGGCGGCAGCGATCATCCTCCCGCCCGACGCTCCCGAGGTGGTGAAAATCGCCGCGGGCAACCTCGCCGATGACATCGCCGCAGTGTCGGGCAAAAAACCGGAACTTCTAGCCGCCGCCCCCACCGACAAAAACCGTGCTCGTGTTGAGCTGGTGCTCGGTGCCGACTTGGCGGGCAAATGGGAGGCGTTCCGCATCTCCGCCACCCCGGGTGTGCTCACCATCACCGGTTCAGACCGCCGCGGCCTTGCTTATGGTATTTACGAAATCTCCCGCCGTATCGGCGTCTCGCCCTGGCATTGGTGGGCCGACGTTCCCACGTCCCTCCATCCCGAGTTGCGTTTATCGCTCGGCGGTGAGGCGGTCGACCAGCCCGCCGTGAAATACCGCGGCATTTTCATCAACGACGAGGACTGGGGTCTTCAACCCTGGGCCGCCAAAACCTTCGAACCGGAGGTCGGCAACATTGGCCCCAAGACCTACGCCCACATCTTCGAGTTGATGCTCCGCCTCCGTGCCAATTCCCTCTGGCCGGCGATGCACCCGACGACCACGCCGTTTCACTTAGTGCCCGGCAACGCTGCCACCGCCGACAGGTACAGCATCATCGTCGGCTCCAGCCACGCCGAGCCGATGCTCCGCAGCAACCTCCAGGAATGGAAAGAGCCAAAGGACAAGTTCAACTATCTCATCAACCGCGAAGGCGTGATGGCCTACTGGGAAGAACGCGTTAAGCAGCGCACCTCGGGCGAAAGCCTTTTCACCATCGGCATGCGCGGCATCGAAGACAGCCCGATGATCGGTCCCAAGAACCAAGACGAGCGCATCTCAACGCTCGAAAAGGTCTTCGCCGACCAGCGCGAACTCCTCGCCAAAAACCTCGGCAACGGCGACCCGACCCGCGTCGGCCAGATCTTCGTCCCCTACAAGGAAGTGCTCGATGTTTACAACGGAGGCCTGAAAGTGCCCGAGGACGTGCCGATCATCTGGCCCGACGACAACTTCGGCTATATCCGACGTTACGCCAACGACGCCGAGCGCAAACGCTCCGGCGGTCTCGGCGTCTATTACCACGCTTCCTACCTCGGCCTGCCCATCGCATGGACGTGGATTGACGCGCTCCCGCCCACGCTTGCCTGGTCTGAAATGATGCGCGCTTACGAACAAGGTGCCCGCAAGCTTTGGATCGTCAACGTCGGCGACATCAAAAACACCGAGCGCTCCACCGAGTTTTTTCTCGATCTCGCGTGGCACGCCGACCGCACCAGCATCGACGCACCCGCGCGTTTCCTGCGCGAAACCGCCGCGCGCGATTTTGGCAAAGACCACGCCGCCGGTGTGGCGGACATCCTCACGCGACTTCAGACGCTCAACTTCGCCCGCCGCGTCGAGGGCCTGCAGTGGCATCTCTCCCGCAAACCCTACAAGCCCACCGAACTCAACGAAGCCGAGATCAACCAGCGCCTGAAAGCATGCGCCGAGCTCCAGCGCGACAGCGATACACTCGCCGCGCGGCTCCCCGCCGAGTCTCGCGATGCCTATTTCGAACTCGTCGGCTACCCGGCGTCCATCACCGCAGCTGCCAACGAGCGCTACTTCCGCTCCGAACTCGCCCGCGCGGACGTCGCTCGTGGCCGATCCCCCGATTCTAACCGCGCCGCGGCGGATGCGGCCGAGGATCGCCTCACCAAGTTCACCGCGCGCTATAACAACGAAGTTGCCGGCGGCAAATGGCAGAATATCGTAACGGCTAACGGCGTCGCGCCCAAGGAATGGTTGACCTTCCAACGCGACACCCGAACCGTTCCGCCCGCGCCGGCAGCCGACAACGTCTGCCCGCCCGCTCCTCCGGAGCCCGGAGTTCTCCCCCACCCGTCCGGCGCACGCCACGGCGATTTTGTCGAACAAGGCGGCGTGGTCGCCATGGATGCCGGACACTTCACCGGCCAGAAAGCCTTACCCTCCGGCACCGCTTGGCACAGCATCCCCGGTCTCGGTCGCAGCGGCTCTGCGGTAACCGTGCTGCCATCCACCGCCGCCATCTCACCCAGTGCCACTCCCAGCCTCGACTACCGTTTTAACATCGCCACCGTCGGCGCTGCCAAACTTCACGTCAGCCTGCTTCCGACCCATCCGCTCGTGACCGGTCAGGGATTGCGCCTCGCCGTCGCCATCGACGATGGCGCCCCCCTCCCGCTTGTCGTCAAGTCTGGCTTCGACCCCAAATCCAGCGCTTGGCAGCAACGGGTGCTCGCCAACGCCACCGAGGTCACCGCCGACCTTCCCAAACCCCTCGCCCCCGGCTGGCACACCCTCCGCCTGATCGCCGTGGATGCTGGCGTCGTTGTCGACAAAATCATCCTCGACCTCGGCGGCCTCAAGCCATCCTACGATGGCCCGGCCGAAACCCGTCTCCGCTGAGGTGGTTAGAATCTCCCAGGACCCATGAAAGCCGCCTTCCTTTTTTCGCTCGTCGCCATCAGCTCATCCTTTGCCAATGCACAACCGGTGGACGTCCTTCCGGTGCAGGCCGCCGATGGCGCTCAATCGCTCAACGGCGATTGGAAGTTCAAATACCTTCCCTCGTCCGACGTGGCTGCGGATGGTGATTTTTTCCAACCGTCATTCGATGTCGCCGCCTGGAAAAAAATTGCCGTGCCCAGCCATTGGGAGCTGCAAGGGTTTGCCGAACCCGGCTATGAGGACGATGTGAAGGAGGGCACGGGCCTCTACCGCCGCAGCTTCCGCGTGCCGAAACCGTGGCAGGGTCAGCGAGTGTTTCTTAAGTTCGACGGCGTGTTGTACGGCTTCACCGCCTATGTGAACGGTAAACCCATCGGCGAATGGGCGAGCAGCTACAACCCAGCGACTTTCGACATCACCGACGCCTTGTTGCCGGGCAAGGCCGAAAACGTGCTCGCGGTGCGCGTGACCACCCGCAGCAAGGGCTGGAATTTCGACTGCATGGATTGCTGGGCGCTCTCTGGCATTTACCGCGATGTGACATTGTTCGCCGTCCCTCAGGTCCATTTCAACGACTACACGGCAAAGACCACGCTCAAACCCGACGGCACGGCGGAGCTGCACCTCGACGCCATCGCCAGCGCGGCGGCGAAGGTGACGGGCCGGCTGTTATCCCCAGACGGCAAACCGGCTGGGAAATTCACGATGGAACTTGCTGCCGACGGCCGCGGCTCGGCCAACCTCACTGTCAGTAAACCCCAGCTGTGGACGGCGGAAACGCCCGCGCTTTACCGCCTCGAACTGGACCTCCAATCCGGCGGCAAAACCGTGCAGCACTTCACCGATCCGATCGGCCTGCGGCAGGTCACGATCGAAGACGGAATTCTGAAATTAAACGGCACGCCCATCAAGTTGCAC
>CAJXYV010000018.1 GCA_913063525.1 uncultured Verrucomicrobiota bacterium | reverse complement strand
CTCACCGGTTGGATAAGCATTCTCACCGGTTGGAAAAGGATTCTCACCGGTTGGATAAGCATTCTCATCGGTTGGAAAAGGATTCCCACCGGTTGGAAAAGGATTCTCACCGGCTGGAAAAGCATTCTCACCGGTTGGATAAGCATTCTCGCCGGTTGGATAAGCATTCTCAGCGGTTGGATAAGCATTCTCAGCGGCTGGATTGGCAGCCCAACTCGTTGGAATCGCGGGCGAATGCGGGCGATTGACGTGCAATCCAGCAATTTAAGGCATCCGAACATTCGACTCAATGCTCTTACAATAAACAGATTGAAGGAAACCGCCGCAAAAGTTTTTAAACAAAAGGGCGAGCCAAGCTCAAGAAACCCGATTTTTTTAAAAGTTCTATCACTCGTGTCGCCGAATGCTCATGTTTGAAAAATATTTTCAATCTACGTTCCCACTAGTGGACACTAGAACAGTCGCCGCAAAGCTATATCCCTGCTCACTCTTTACATCGTAACCACAAACCCTTAAACACAACATGCAGTAGTGTGAATAATTTGTTAATACCACATAGGCAAAAATCGGTTTGACCACCCCTCACCATTCTGCCCAGAGTTCCGACGTCTGGAACAAGTTTGGCAACCGTGTTTTCTATCGGCCCATTCCCTGAAGTTCTGGGCAAACCCCAATACCACCGATTATGTCTAATAAAGCAAAACAAAGCATCGCGGAACGCCGTGATCAATTCATCCGCTCATGGCGCCAATACGCGCCGGAGATCACCATCGCCGGCATGACACTCGCCCAATTCGAAGCGGGTGCGCAAAGTCCCGACGAAGTGCGTAGCCGCCAAGCGGATGCCCAAACCGTGCTCTCGGGGATCATCATCGAGCGCAAGGAGGCGGATAAGAACCTGAACACCCATTTGATCATGCTAGCCGACGCGCTGCGCGGGATGCCTGACTTCGGGTACAATTCTCCGTTCTACCGCTCGCTGGGATACATTACGAAGAATGAACGAAAAGCGCGAACGCTCAAACCAAAGGCAACGCCGATGCTAACGCCAACGCTGGCACCGATGGCCACGAGCGTACCCGTCGCGACGATCGCAGTCATTCCGCTCGCCGCAGATGTTGCTTGATCGAAAAGCCCTCAGAAAGCTGAGCAAGCAACGCCGCTAGTGCGGAGTAATCAAGGGACCACCGGCTCGGAAGAGTCGGTGGTTTTTTGCTTTTGAGAGAGGAATGTGAAAGCGGGACTTATAGGACGCATGGGGCCTATACGACCCATGGGACTTATTTGCCCTTACAATTCCTAGAAAGCGCCTTTGACGTGGCGGCCCTGACGCGACATGGTCCGCGCGCCATGGCGTTCGCCGAAGTTTTTCCTGATCTTTTGAAACAGCCCACTCCGCTGATGCGGCGCTTTGCGCAGCTCATCGACGAGGCGACGGGCGGACCGCTGGAGGAACTGGCGCGCCAGAGCCAACAGACGACGCGCCGCCACTTTGGCAAGACGATGCGCCTGTTTGCGCCGCTGTATGTCTCGAACGAGTGCGTGAACAACTGCAGTTACTGCGGATTCTCGCGCGATGCGGGGATCTTCCGCACGACGCTGACCGTCGAGCAGGTGGTGACGGAGGCGCGGCACTTGCACGGGCTGGGCTTCCGCAATGTGCTGCTGGTGGCGGGCGAGCACCCGAAGTTTGTGTCGGACGGCTATTTGCAAAACTGCCTGGACGCGCTGAAGCCGTTCATCCCGACGCTGGCGCTGGAAGTGGGGCCGATGGAGGACGACCAGTATTCCGAAATCGTCGGCCACGGCGCAGAGGGCCTGGTGGTTTATCAGGAAACCTACCACCGCGAAACCTATCAGCAGCTGCACACGGCGGGGCCGAAGAAGAATTTCGACTGGCGGCTCGATTGCCCGGAGCGGGCGTACGCGGGTGGCTTCCGCCGCATCGGAATCGGCGCGTTATTCGGGCTGGCGAACTGGAAATTCGAGGCGCTGGCGCTGTGCGCGCATCTGGAGTATCTTTACAAACACTGCTGGAAGGCGCAGTTCACGATCGCCTTTCCGCGAATGCGGCCCTACGCGGGCAACTACGAATACGAGCCCGATCCCGAGCTTTACTTGCCGGACAAGGCGTTTGTGCGGCTGATCGCGGTATTCCGACTGCTGTTCCCGCAGGTGGGAATCGTCGTATCGACCCGCGAGCCCGCGCCGCTGCGCGATGCGATCGCGACGCTGGGCGTGACCCACATGTCGGCCGGGGCCAAGACGGAACCCGGCGGCTACACCGGCGCGGGCAGCGACGACCTGCACCTAACCGTCAAAGGCCGCCGCGTCGAGCTGCAGGAAAAGTCGGGCTGCGAAAAGGCGACCGAGCAATTCCAAATCCACGACACCCGCAGCCCGGCGGAAGTGGCGGCGATGCTGCGCGGGCAGAATCTGGATCCGGTGTGGAAGGACTGGGACGAGTCGCTGCTGGCGCTGGCGTGATTGGGGCGCGCCGTTCAACGGACGCCCATGTCCTTGCGCATGGCTTGGACCATCTTGATGTGGCGCAAGTCGTTGATGTGGCTGGACTCGCTGTCTTGATTGAGGCCGTAGGGCCAGAAGTGCTGGCGGTCGGCGTGGAGCACGGCGTCCTTGCCATCGAACTCGCGGAGTTGTTCTAGGGCGTTTTTGCCAGTCCACAGGCCGTCTTTGATGTTTTTCTGCCAGTTTTCGTGGGTGCCGATCCCAAGGGTGTGGGCGATTTCGTGAAGGGCGACGCGGCGGCTGATCGAGCCGCCCCAGTTGATCCAACCCTGGATGTTGGCATCCGCGGTGGGGGTGCCGGGGCTGTTGTTGGCGGTCAGTTCCTTGCGGAAATTGGCGTTTTTATTGAGAAACCCGATGCTGGCATCCATCGCGGCGATGATGCGCTTTTTACGATCATCGGGCCATTTGTCGGAGCCGCCGGAGAGTTTGTAAGAGATCGAGCCTTTAGGTTTGTTTTTCGCCTCGGCTTCGTCGGCGGCGGCTTGATCGGCAGCGGTCTTGGCGGCGACTTGATCGGCGGCAAACTTTTGGTCGGCGGCGCTGAGCACGGCCAAGGGGATGGTGACCGACTTGCCGTTGCTGCGGGTGACCGTGACGGATGTAGCATCGGCTTTGACAAATTCGCCGACGAGTTCGCGGCCATCGGCGGATGTCCAGGTGTGCGGCGCGGCTTGGGCGGGCGCGATAAAGAAGATCGCCCACGCCGAGAGCGCCATGGAGGCAATGCGAATGGCGGATGAGGAGGAGGTTTTCATAAAAGCGCGAAATTCAATTACGGCGAATGGTCAGGAAGCTTTCAATCGACGGCCACACTGAGGCGAGAAACCATCTTTGACGCCAGCCCGATTTACGGGCAGGATGGGATTTCTATGACCTCCCAAGAAACCCTCGTTGCGCTCAATATGCTGCCAAAGATCGGGCCGATCCGGGTGCGGCGATTGCTGGAAGCGCTGGGCGAACCCGCGGCCATCCTTGGCGCGTCGAAAGACCGGTTGATGCGCGTGGACGGTATCGGCGAGGAAACGGCGGAGATTCTTGGCTCATGGCAGGACCATGCCGATCCGGCCGCTGAGGTCCGCGAGGCGACTGAGCGCGGGATTTCCATCGTCACCCAAGACGACGCGGACTACCCAGCGCCGCTGCGCGATGCCTACGATCCGCCGTTGCTGTTCTATGTCTGGGGGAAACTGGAGCCGCGCGACCGCCACGCGATCAGCATCGTCGGATCGCGGCGGACCACGCTTTACGGCACGCAGACGACGAAGAAGCTCTCCTACCAGCTGGCCCAAGCGGGGTTCACGATCATCTCGGGACTGGCTCGCGGGATCGATACGGCGGCGCACGAAGCAGCGGTCGCAGCGAATGGGCGAACGATCGCGGTGGTTGGATCGGGGCTGGCGCAGCTTTACCCGCCGGAGAACTTGGCGCTGGCGGAGAAGATCGCCTCGGGTTTCGGCGCGGTGGTTTCCGAGTTCCCGTTGCACACCGCGCCGGACAAGCAGACCTTCCCGATGCGGAATCGGATCGTCGCGGCGTGGGCACAGGCGGTATTAGTCACCGAGTGCCCCGCGTGGTCGGGTTCTTTAATTACCGCGAACCTCGCGTCCGAGTACGGCAAGCCGATCTTCGCCGTCCCCGGCCCGATCGACAAACCGACATCCGCCGGCTGCAACCAACTGATCCGCGATGGCGCGACGCTGGTGGCCGACGTCAGCCACATCCTCGACGATCTCGGCGAACTGCCGTTCGCCCGCCAACCCAGTGCCGCCGAACCCGCTGCCGAAATCCCCGAACTGCCCGAGGAGGAGGCCGCCGTTTTTGCCGCAGTGACTGCGGATGAATCGCCCGTGGACCGGATCATCGAGCGCAGCGGCCTGCCCGCCCACGTCGTGACCGCCAACTTGATGAAGCTGGAAATGCGGCGCCTCGTTCGGGTGTTTCCGGGCTTCCGTTACGCCCGCCGCTGAGCGCTGAATTTGCGAAAAGTCACCAATCCGCTTGCCAAGTCGGCCTTCCTGAGTCTAGTCCCTCAACCCAGCGCCGCTCAACGGCCCTACTTTTTTATGGGAAAAACACTGATCATTGCCGAAAAACCGAGTGTCATGACCGACCTCAGCCGCGTCCTGGCGAAAGAGCTCGGCAAGTTTGAGAAGAAGGGCACCGGCCGCGATGTGTTTTTTGAAAACGAGCAGGCAGTGATCACTTCCGCCGTCGGTCACTTGGTCGAGCTGCGGATGCCGATGGGCCCGAACGGCAAGAAACTGCCGTGGAACTTTACCGTGCTGCCCGCGATCCCCGAGAAGTTCCAGCTCGACCCGATCGAAGCTTCCGAGGCGCGCCTCAAGCAGGTGCTCAAACTCGCCAAGCGCAAGGACGTCGACCTGATCGTCAATGCCTGCGACGCCGGCCGCGAAGGGGAGCTGATTTTTCGCTATATCATGGAAATCGGCGAGCTCGACAAGCCCGTCAAGCGGCTGTGGATGCAGTCGATGACCAACAACGCAATTCTCGAGGCATGGGAAAACCTGCGCCCCGGCGAACAGATGAAGCCGCTGGCCGACGCCGCCAAGTGCCGCTCCGAGTCGGACTGGCTGGTCGGCCTCAATGCGACCCGCGCGCTCACTTGTTTCAATTCCCGCCACGGCGGCTTCAACATCACTGCTGCAGGCCGCGTGCAAACGCCGACCTTGGCCATCCTCGCCCAGCGCGAAGCCGAGATCCAAGCGTTCAAGCCTACGCCGTACTTCGAAGTCCACGCCACTTTTGGCGTCGAGGCGGGTGAATACCTCGGCAAGTGGATCGACGAAACTTGGAAGAAGGACGAAACCAAGCCGCTTTCCAAGCCCGAGCGGATCTGGGACCAACTGACTGCCGAAGCAATCCAAGCTCGTTGCCAAGGCAAAACCGGCAAGGTCAGCGAGGAAAAAAAGGCGAACACCCAGATCGCCCCGCAGCTTTACGACCTCACCACGCTCCAACGCGAGGCACCGTTTTCCGCCAAAGGCACGCTCCAGATCGCCCAAGCGCTTTATGAAAAGCACAAGATGATCACCTATCCGCGGACGGATTCCCGTTACTTGCCGGAAGACTACGTCGGCAATGTCCGCGAAACGATGCAGGACGTGGGCAACAGCGATCTCGACGTCGCCCAGTACGCCAAGGCGGTGCTCAAGGGCAGCAGCGACAAAGGCCCGCGCCTGCACCAGTCGCGCCGCGTGTTCGACAGCAAAAAGGTTTCGGACCACTTTGCCATCATTCCGACGGGCAAGTTCGCCAAACTCAGCGAGGCCGAACAGAAGCTCTACGACATGATCGTCAAGCGCTTCATCGCGGTCTTCTACCCATCCGCTGAGTTCGAGCAAACGACCCGCCTGACCCGCATCGAGCAAGATACCTTCAAGACCGAAGGCCGCATTCTCGTCAAACCCGGCTGGCTCGAAGTCTATGGCCGCCGCCCTGGCGTCGCCGCTGGCAAAGACGAGCTGGTTCCCGTGACGGCGAATGAGCCTGCTAGCGTCGAGTCGATCGAAGTGCTGGCCGAGGAAACCAAACCGCCCGCTCGCATGACCGAGTCCACCTTGCTCTCCGCCATGGAAGGCGCGGGCAAACTCATCGACGACGAAGCGCTGCGCGAAGCGATGGCCGAACGCGGTCTAGGCACACCCGCCACCCGCGCCGCCACCATCGAAGGCCTCATTTCCCAGAAATACCTTGCCCGCGAAGGTCGTGAACTTTTTGTCTCCGGCAGCGGCATGCGTTTGATCGCACTCGTAAAGGAGATGGAGATCGAAGGTCTCTATTCGCCCAAGCTAACGGGCGACTGGGAGTTCAAACTCCGCCAGATGGAGCAAGGCCACCTCCAGCGCAGTGATTTCATGAAGGAGATCATCGCCTACACCAGTGAGATCTGCACCAAGGCGCGCCAGTCGGCCGACCTCGCGAAAAGCGAAGTCTTCCCCGACCTTAAGGTCGCCTGCCCGATCTGCGGCGCGCCCAGCCTCAAACAAACCGAGGCCACCTACGAGTGCCGCGAGCCCGAGTGCAAGTTCAAGGCGAAGAAGCACATCGCCGGCCGCTTGCTGACCGAGGATGAGGCCACCGATCTCTTCACCAAAAAGTTCGTCGGTCCTCTCACGGGCTTCCGCTCGAAGTTCAACAAGCCCTTCGACGCGGCGCTCGAACTCGATCCGAAGTTCAAGATCAATTTCGTCTTCGAAAACGACGACCGCGACGGCCCGCCCGAACTCACCGAAGAGCAGCTCATCGGCGAGGCTAAAACCGAAGAAGGCCAATTCTACAAAGTTTACGCCACCGACAAGGCCTACCACGTGCCCGAACTGGTCACCAAAAAGGACCCGCACGGCATCCGCATCGGCAAGTCGATCCTCCAGTGCGAAATCCCCACGGACCAGATCCTCAAACTCATCGGCAGCGGCAAAACCGAAGTCCTCAAGGGCTTCGTCTCCAACCGCACCAAGCGCAAGTTCGATGCCTACCTGACCTTCGACCCGAAGGACGGCAAAATCGGCTTCGACTTCCCGCCCCGCCCCGCCAAAAAGGCGGCGGCAAAAAAAGCCGCAAAGACGAAGGAAGCTTGACGCCCCTAGGCTGCGAGACTCTTGCAATCAAGCGGATTTATCGCGCGTATTAGTGAATATCATGCCGCAGTCGCTTGTTGAGCTGGTTTTCCCCTTCCCTTGCACGCTCAAGGCCCATACGATTGAAGGCTCATGAGCATGAATCAACTCGATCAACTGAAGCAGTTTACGACCGTCGTCGCCGATACCGGGGATTTCGAATCGATGAAAACCTATCAGCCGCAGGACGCGACGACGAACCCTTCGCTGATCCTCCAGGCCGCCGCCAAGCCTGAATACCGCCACCTCGTTGAACAAGCGGTCGGCGAAGTTAAAGCCACAGGTGTCACGGGCGCTACTCTGACCGAGGCGATTCTCGACCGCATTCTGATTCTGTTCGGCCTTGAAATTCTCAAGATCGTTCCGGGTCGCGTTTCGACGGAAGTCGATGCCCGTCTTTCCTTCGACACGGCGGCGACCATCGCCAAGGCTCATCAACTCATCGCTGCCTATGAGGCAGAAGGCCATTCGCGCAACCGCATCCTCATCAAGATCGCCTCGACATGGGAAGGCATCAAGGCCGCCGAGGCTCTCGAGAAGGAAGGCATCCACTGCAATCTCACGCTGCTATTTTCATTCGCCCAAGCCGTCGCTTGTGCCGAGGCGGGTGTCCAACTCATCTCTCCTTTTGTCGGCCGCATCTTCGACTGGCATAAAGCTGCGACGGGTAAAGACTTCCAAGGTGACGAAGATCCCGGCGTCATTTCGGTGCGTGCCATTTATAACTATTACAAAAAATTCGGTTACAAGACGGAAGTCATGGGCGCTTCCTTCCGCAACAAAGGCGAAATCCTCGCCCTTGCTGGCTGCGATTTACTCACCATCAGCCCAAGTCTGTTAGGCGAGCTCCAAGCGTCGAACGAGCCGATCACCGCTCGACTCACAGCTGCGGAAGCTGCTGCCAGCGACTACGAGAAAATCACCCTCAACGAGAGCGATTTCCGTTTCATGCTCAACGAAGATGCCATGGCCACGGAGAAGACCGCCCACGGCATCCGTGCGTTCTCCGCCGACATCGTCAAGCTGGAGAAACTCGTTCAAGAGTTGATCGGCTAATTGCCGCGCGGGTCTGCGGCTGGCCGATTCAAAATCGGTCAGCCTGCAGTCGCCAACTTGGGATCGTAGAATGATAGGGCCTTGGTTGTTCCTTTCTCGTCTTCGTAAATCACCATTGTGTAATTTCCGGGATCTTCCAACGGGATCGACGCGACCCTCTCGCCGTTGACCTTGATCGAAAGATCCTCTTTGGAATGACCGAGGTCTAAGCGGGTCGGGACTCCGTGTTTGATATACGCGATCTGCGTTTTTGGAGTGTTCGGGATTTCTGCCTGTACTTTTATTTCGGCCAGCTGGCAAAGAGAGATGAGGGTCAAATGATAGCCGCTCTCGGAGTCGTTCCGCTTCAAAGGAAGGACGCGTGTTTTCCATTGTGGCGGATCATTCGGGTTTTTCGATGGGACCTTTTCAGCAAAGCCGATCAGAGTGAGTGTCTCCTCCCGGTTGACGGTGAATGAGCTGATCGCCGATTGAATACCCGTCTTTCGAAGAGTGATCGAATGGGCACCCGCCTTGAGCCCGATGCCACCGGTTTTTTGACTGGAGCCATAGCCGATTGGGTAAACGTCTTGGCCATCAATGAGGATGCGAGTTTTCCCCGTGCCCGCTGTTAGCACGGGGACAATACGCACAAATCCGACATCGGGTTGGTCCTTTTGGGCAAATGCGGATGGTGCTCCTATTGCGATCCCCAAAGTTATTGCGAATGTGGCGAGGTGATTAAAAATCGTTTTCATAAAGGATCGTGGTCCGGAATTTCGTTGGGTCAATTTCGCCACTGCGGGTGCGCTCGCCGGGATCGGCAAAAACGCTGAAAACCTTGCGGACCTCGGCGAGCACTTCGGGAGAGGCTGTCGTCGAAGTTGTTGGAGCCAAGGTTTGGCCGATGACCCAAACTCTGAAATTGCGGGAGCGGACGGTTGTCGCCTCGTAAACTCGGGCGAAGATTTCCTCAGCAGCCGAATCGCTGCGATCCACCATGGAACCGTTAGGAATGAGCTTTTTATTGCCGAAAACGAGCTTGCCGCCGGGGTCACGCACGGCCGTTAGACTCGCAGTGCTGGCGAATGGAGTGATCTCTCGCGCTGAAATGATCGCGTCAGCAATCCGATCTGCTTCGATCAGGATCTCGTTCGCCGTGAGATGAAAGGGTTTTACAGGCGGAGCCATCCTTTCATCCGCATCGTGATTTTCCGACGTGCGGATCGCCATTTTCGGATCCATCGTCAGTTGTCCGATGACAATCGCTCTCAGGACGTCGCGGTTTGCCGTGTTGAGGTTCACTTGGCCTCGGATTTGAACTAAAGGGCCCTCTCGTTCAGCGGCAGAACCGGATCGAGAACGCCCTGCATGAAACAAGTCTAGCAGCAGAGAGGAATCCATCCCCGATTCACCGTTAGCGATAAATCGCGGGTGTTCAGGCCGACCGATCCGCAGCGTATTTCCGCCTCCGTAATCGGCACTGGCCGTACTGCTGGATTCCACATCTCCCCATGGAAGGTTGGCACCTACGGGGAGTGAGTTTTGCCACATGATCGGGTCATAAACGCGACCCAGTTCTGTGGCACTGTAGAAGCGTCCGCGATTGGAAATCCGCATGGGTGATTCTTCGGGTGGCGGGTCTCGCAGGGCGGAAGATACACTTGGAGTAAACCTCGGATCGTCTGGATTGATCCGCGGATCGGTGGTATAAAAGCCGTTTGATTCGTAAGTCGAGTTATGGCCGCCATCGGGCCACTCGGACGGCATGACCCTCCCGTAAACTTTCGTCTTGGTGGCGCTATCGCTGCTGTAAATCGATCCCCAACGGATATTGCGGCGATTCGGGCTATAGTTATCGGGGTAGGCATTCGCGTCTTGGGGTGCCCTGAGATAATAAGACATCTGCGGATCACCCATATTGTTGATGAAGGCTCCGTTATGCGTGGACGAGTGCGACGGAATCGTCGCGCGGACCCGTTGGCGCGGACTGCTTGCCGTGTCGGCGGGATAATGGAGGCTGCTGTTATTTCGGTGCACGCCGCCCCGCGATTGATCCACCAGTTGACCATTCCACTTGAAGTGATAACCCGCTCCCGAACTGCCATAAGTCTCGCCCTCTAGCAGCAGCGGAGAAGCGATGAAACTCGACGAGCTACCCGCGTCAATCTTGTAAGTCACCGTTCCACCGTGGACCACTCGGTATTCGTTCGGCTTGAGGCTGACCTCGATGGGTGAAAACCATCTTTTGCCATCACTCTCGGCGAGCATCGGCGTGGCACTTGTTAGATCCGACAGCGTAACTTCAGGGTTCGCACCGAGTTGGAAGTGATAGGCGGTTTCAAAGCTTATCTCGGCGGTTCCGTTCACGTACTTGTCAGACATGTTCCATAGCTCGATGTACGTTGAGGCATTCAGCACCACGTATTTTCTCCCGCCTTCGGTGACAATATCGTCCCAGCGGAAGCGCATCAGGAATTCGCTCACCAACGGATAGCTGTCGATTCCGCGGTAGCTTCCAGCAGCAGTGGTAGAATCACTATCTGCGTCTGCATAATCCATGGCATTGGCGGCGATCGATTCGAGGTAGTCATCGGGAAAGCCACCCCGACGGCTTGCAAATTTCGGTAGCGCCTTATTGATGAAGCTCGCCATTTGACGAACCGCCTGAGTCCGGTCCATTGTTAGAAGTTGATTCAAATTGAGTTTTGGCATCCCCGCCAACGCAGGGTTGATTCCATCAACGAATGGCAACAATGGTTGCTCCAGATAAGGATGGAGGACTGCTGAGAATCCCTCCTCCACCGCACGCGCCTTTGGGGAGATCAACTCGCCGAGCTTGTCGTCAGATGGCGCTTTGATTCGGGCGAGTGGGGGATCAATCTGCGCGGCAGCCAATACGGATTCGGGTGAAATCAGCAGCCTGCGGTTTTGGATGAGCGATTCCGCGATGGCTGCCGGTGTGTTGTCCGCGGGATCGGGCACCACGGCATTGAGATCGATTTGGTCCAGTGCGGGCTGATCGTCCGCCTCATCCACTGGGTTTAGTCCCGGTGCAGGAAATGGCCAGGCTGCGCGGACATGGGTTCCGCCATCGCCATTCACATTGCCAGCAACAGCGGGATCAATCCGGCTTTGGAGATCCTCGACCCAATAGGCGTAGCGAGCGACACTTCGGTTTTCGTCATCGCGGATCGTTTGCCACGCGGTGCGGACCTTGTCATGGTAGGGCTGGGTGGTGAAGTCTATCGAATCGTTTGGACTCACATCGACTAAAGGTTCGATCGCTGGTGGAACAAAATGCGCATTATCTGGAGGAATACTGCCGGCACTGAAAAGCGGAATGTATCGGTATGAGTATCTCCCCCCTTCCGCTTTCCCCCGAACGATAAAAAGTTGAGGTGCCGGCTTGCTGCCAGAGATGAGCGGAGTGGCACGTGTGGACTGGATGATCAAAAAGTCGTCATTGCTCGCTTCAAGATTGAGAATGCCGCGTACGTCTTCCAAACCAGCGCGCGCGGCGAGTTCCGCGCGCTGACGGTCGACCAAAGACCGAGCTGTGTTACGTTCGATCCCCACTACAAGAAGTATGCCAACCGCCAAAATCAGCAGCGCACTGACCACCACCAGAATGGCTGGCAAGGTGAATCCCCTCGCTGTCCTGAGATGGTTTACTGATTCATGGATTCGCATGATTCCCGAAGCGGATAGAGGTTTCGTAAACTTCGATTTCTTTGCTCGCTCTGCAGTCTCGCCCGCCCACTTCATCCCAGTCGCGGGATTTTTTGAGTTTGCTGGCGAGTTCGCGACGGGCGAAAACCAGTTTCACCCGGAGCACTTCAGGCCCGAGCTCACCGTGATTCTGCCAGTCGATCCACGTACCGCTCGCATCTCTCGTTTGGGGGCGAGCCAAAAAAGAGATCACCCCGAAAGCGATAGGCTCATCCAAATCCACCCTTTCGGAGAATAGTGAATCGACACAATCATCGCGCAGGGCATTGAACGTCTCACCGCTATCGCGGGATCCACGCATCAGGCAGCGCACGGTTTGATCGCCGATCATGAGATCCTTGATAGAGTAGTGGATCGCGCAGAGATCGCCGATTCTCCTCGCCTCCGTTTGTGCCGTGGCTGGCTGGAGACTCAGAAATCCGAGGCGTGGGCTTAAGCTTGTTTCCAGGATGCTTTTTTTATGGAAACAGCCACCCGAAAGGTCAGATGTTAGCTGACTGATAGCACCACGCGCCTCGCGTTCGCTTCCTATTGATCCGTTGATACGACCGTAGCCCGCCCCAGTACTGCCGAGCAGAGCTACGGCAAGAAGCAGGAGAATCAATCCCACCGCCATCGAGGCCATCAGCTCGACAAGGGTCATCCCACGACTATGCACACGAGCGGCAATCATGGAATCAGGGTATGGAAATCGATTTTGTGACGCTTGTTCACTGGGGATGCGGCTGGGTATTCGATCGCGATGTGAGTGCGCAGCATGGGGGGATAGCCATTTTTAGCGATCGCTTCGGACGAGGTGAAATATGCAATGTAGCGGACAGATTGCCCATGAAGTCGACCGGTTCCTCGTTGATATTCCGCGGGGTTCAATTTCCCGATTGCCAACCCATCGGCAGTAAATGCCAGTGCCCAAACATCGCCTGCTGGCGGGAGAGTCTGGTGGATTGCTGTCGGGGTGAAAAACTGTGACTTACCATCGCGCGAAGCCTGGATCTCTGCCATGCAGGCGGAAATCATCCACGGGCTACGAGTTTCTGCGGCGGCAGACATCCCACTTTTGGCAGATTCGGCCAAGGCCCCGGTGACCAAAGGAATGGCCACGGCGAGCACTCCCGTGCCGATCACGGTTTCGATCAGCATTGAACCGCGCTTTGCCGTGCGTTTGACGCTCGCGAGGTTCATCAGTCAATGGGATAGGGGCGCGCGCTGATTCTGCCGATTTTCAAGCGGTTTTCTGCGATTTTCTTTTGCTCGCCACGGCGGTACGCGATGGCGATGCCATACTGGTATCGCCCCTCGGCAATTCGAAGGGCGACGGGGTTGGCGTCTAACGGCCAATCAAGTCCGCCGCGCGAATTGATGGCAATGAGGTGAACTTGAACGCTCCGGCTTTTCGCCTCGCCGTAGGTGAGCGTGACTTTCGGCTGATCCAGCGGGTTGGCCAATCCACGCACCTCTCCGCCGATCAACACAATGCCTTTGTCCAGACTTTGCCAACGGTTTAAAATTTTACCGTTGATTTCCAGCGGCAGCGTCGCGGGATCGGGCCACTGATCCACTCGAAACAACGCGACTTGGAAGCGTCCATCGCTCACAGGAAAATCCGCGGGCTCGGCGATCGCCAAGACCACATGGCTGTTGGAGATGATTGCACGGGTCCTCGCTTGCTCGACTAGATTGATCATCAAATCACTCGTTGCTTTGCGCGACTGTGTACCCGTGCCATGCAATAGACTGACTCCCGCAGTCGCCAAGATCGCGAAAATAGCGATAACCGCCAGCAGCTCAATCAATGAAAAAGCGGACTTATCGCATACCGTGGGATGCTTGAGCGGAGGGATCATCAGTCTGAATGTTCGATAACGACGCAATCTCCCCAAATGAAGTCATCTGGGGAAAACCTGCGGGGGCAGGATTAGAGCCATCTTAAAGATACCACATTTCCACTCGTCCGCGACAGGACAAATCAGGCCTACAGAGCAGTTAGACCAATAGTGGATTTATCTGGGCATCGCCGAAGTCGCAAACGTGGTAGGATATCAACGCGACAGCAACACCGCCTAGCCGACGCCAGAGCCCGAATCGAGCGATCTTTTCGCAGACCGTAACTTCAGATCGGCGATCAGACCTTCATCAAATCCGCTTCCTTGGCGACCGCACTTTCGTCGATTTTCTTGGCGAACTTGTTGGTCAGCTCTTGGACTTCCTTTTCAAAAGTTTTCTGGCCGTCTTCGGTGATGACGTTGTCGGCTTTCATCTTCTTGGCGGCGTCCATGCCGTCTTTGCGGGCGGCGCGAAGGCGGACTTTGGCTTCCTCCGCCAGCTGTTTGATCATCTTGACCATGTCGCGGCGGCGTTCTTCGGAAAGTTCGGGGATCGGCACGCGGATCGATCGGTCAGCGGCGGCGGGGTTGAGACCCAGTTTGCACTCGCGGATCGCGCGTTCAATGTCGCGCGTGGTCGCCGGGTCAAAGGGTTGCACCACCAACATCCGCGGCTCGGGCGAGTTGATGATTGCGAGACTCTTGAGTTTGGAGACCGCACCGTAGGCATGCACGTGCACGTCGAGATTTTCGATCAGCGCGGGGCTGGCTTTACCCGTGCGCACGCCGGCGAACTCGTGGATGAGGTAATCGACGCACTTGGTCATCGCGTCTTCGACTTCGAAAATAGCTTCTTCAGGATCCATGGCGGTGAGAGTAAAGGGGTAGTTGATTATTCGCCGTGCACCAGCGTTCCGATCGGGAGACCGCGCAGGGCGTGGGAAAGGTTACCGTGCGGCGCGAGGTCGAAAACGACGATCGGCACGTCGTTGTCCATGCAAAGGCTGAATGCGGTGGCATCCATCACGTTGAGGCGCTGGGAAAGGCAGGTCTGGAACGTCACCGTTTCGTAGCGCACGGCGTCGGGGTTGTGGCGCGGGTCGGAATCGTAAACGCCGTCCACTTGGGTCGCCTTGAGAATGACATCCGCGCCCATTTCGCTGGCGCGCAGTGCGGCGGTGGTGTCGGTCGAGAAGAACGGATTACCCGTCCCTGCGGCGAAAATCACCACCTTATTGTCGTCCAGTTGGCGCTCGGCCCGGCGGCGGATGAAGGGTTCGGCGACGTTTTTCATCTCGATCGCCGACTGCACCACGCAGGAAACGCCGTGGTGTTCCAGTGCTCCTTCAAGGGCCAATGCATTCATCACCGTGGCCAGCATGCCGACGTAATCGGCCGTCGCGCGGTCCATGCCACGGGCCGAAGCACTTGCGCCGCGCCAGAAATTTCCACCACCCACCACGATTCCGAGCTGGAGCCCTTCGGACACCGCCTCGCGGATTTCGCGAGCGATGCGGTCGACGATTTCGGGCGAAATATTGTCCCGCGACCCGGATCCACGCAGGGCCTCACCGCTGAGTTTGAGAATGGCGCGTTTGAAAGGACGTGGATCTTTGGGTGGGGTGCTCATGCGGTGTTAGGACTGCCAGATCAAAGCGGAATCCCCCCCAATTTGAAAAGGGAAAACGCGGAATCAATTCTCAAATCCGATGCCGCTTGCAGGCGGATTTACTGAAACGGCCGAATTTAGCACAGAAAGCGTCAGCGTTCGACCCCTAAATGCACCGGTTGACGGGGGGCGATCTAACTATTCGTATCGCCCGGTCTAGGCGCCAAGCCGAACGGCCGGCAGACTGGCGCGGCCGATGATGAGGAGCCGCAAGCCGTTGAGGCAGACGAGCACGGTGCTGCCTTCGTGACCGACGACGCCCAGCGGCAGGGCCAGGGCAAAACCGAGGGCCGCGAAAATCAGCACGACAATGACCGCGCTGGCGAAGATGAGGTTTTGCAACAGCACCCGTCTGGCCCGCCGCGCGTGGCCGAGCAGCAGGGCGATGTTTTCCAAGCGGTCGCCCATCAGCACGATGTCGGCGGTTTCCATCGCCACATCGGTGCCGGCGGCTCCCATGGCGACTCCGATGTCGGACATCGCTAGGGCGGGCGCGTCGTTCACACCGTCGCCGATCATCATCACGGTGCCTTCTTTTTTGAGTTCGCGGATGACGTCGAGTTTGTCCTCCGGCAGCAGTTCGGCGAAGACTTCATCGACTTTCGCTTCTTGGGCGATCGCTTGGGCGACGAGCCGTTGGTCGCCGGTGAGCATGACCACTTTTTTCACGCCGAGGCGGTGCAAGTCGTCGGCGAGAAAGCGTGCGGCGGGGCGGATGGTGTCGGCCATGACCAGCACGGCTTGGGCGGTGACGGCATCGCCATCGCGGGTGCCGAGCCAAACGCAGGTTTTGCCTTTGGCTTGAAGCGGCAACGAGGCGGCGATGAGCGGTGCGCTGGCGGCGGCGTTGAGTTCGAGGAACAGGCGCTCGCTGCCGACGATGTAGCGCACGGACTCGATGGTGGCTTCCGCACCCTTGCCGGCGGTGGATTGGAAGTCGGTGGCCAGCGGCAGCGAGATCGCGAGATCGGTCGCGCTTTTAACGATGGCGTGGGCGAGCGGGTGCTCGGATTTCGCCTCCAGCGCAGCCCCAGCTCGGAGCAAGGCCAGCACTTGGTTGGGCAGCGGAGCGTTGATTTCGTGAATGCCATCCACCGTGACGACTTCCGTTAGGGAGGGTCTGCCGACGGTGAGGGTGCCGGTTTTGTCGATCGCGACGATGTCAATTTTGGCGGTTCGTTCGAGATGCGATCCGCCTTTGATCAGAATCCCGCGCCGCGCCGCACCGCCGATGGCGGACAACACGGTGGCCGGTGTACTGATCACGAGGGCGCAAGGCGAGGCGACAACCATGACCGTCATAGCGCGGTAAAAGGCGTGGGCAAAGGACTCGCCCGCGAACAGGAATGGAACCAGAAACACGCCGATGGTGAGGGCGATGACGCCCATGGCGTAGTATTGTTCCGCTTTTTCGAGGAAGCGTTGGGCGTTGGATTTTTCCGCCTGCGCCTCCGCCACCAGCTTGACCATGCGGGCGAGGGCGGAGTCATCCGAGCGCTTGCTAACCGTGAGTTCGATGCCGCCGCTTTGGTTGAGGGTGCCGGCAAAGAGCTGGCTGCCGAGGGATTTGGCGACCGGCATCGATTCGCCGGTGAGCGAGGACTCGTCGACGTTGGTGCTGCCTTCCGAAATCACGCCGTCGACCGGGATTTGTTCGCCGGGGCGGACGATGACGATTTCGCCGAGTTCTAACGATTCAACGGCGACTTTTTGCGTCACTCCCGCGCGTTTGACCAATGCCTCGCTGGGCCGCAGGGTGAGCAGCGATTCGATGGCCCGCTGCGTGCGCTCCATGGCGTGGCGCTGCAGCACGTTCGAAAAACTGAATAGGAACAATAGCAAAGCGCCCTCGAACGGAGCCCCGATGACCGCTGCACCCAATGCAGCGAGAACCATCAGAACATCGACGTCTAACACTCGCTCCCGCAGCGAGGCGATGGCGGAGCGCACCCCTTGTTGGCCCGCAAAAACGTAGGCCCCGAAGTAGAGTGCGTGGGTGGCGATTCCGATTTGAGTGGTTTTCTCGACCACCAGCGCGGCGATGAGGGAGAATAAGCCGAGGCCGCAGGAAATCTCCTCGTTGAGTTCTCCTGATTTTAATTTCTGCCACAAGGTGAGTTCATCGGCTTTGCGCTTGAGTTCGAGCGGCTGGATGTCGGCCCCGGTTTGCCTGACTTGTTCGGAAACGTCCGATTCCAACGTGACTCCCGAATCGAAGGTGACGGTGAGAACTTTCCCCAGATACGTCGCCGAGGCGCGGCGCACTCCCGGGATCTTTTTGATCTTGGTTTCCAGTTTCTGTGCGCACGCTTCGCAGGCGCTGCTTTCGAGCCGATAGATCGCCTTTCTCAGCGCGGTGGTGACCTGGCCGACGTGCTCGGTCACGATCTCCATCAGCTCGTGCTCGTTGAGTCGCTGTGGGTCGAACTCGATGTCAACACGGCCATGGATGGGATCCGGCTTTACCCGCACGATGCCGGCATGGTCGGTCAGCTCGTGATCCGGCGTTGGGGGCGTCGCATTGGGTATGGGCTCGGTTTCCATGACTCAAAAAGTGTGGGCGGTCTAACTGACTGGCACCTTGGCGCGGATTTCTGCGGCGACGCCGTGGAAAGCCGCCGAGACCGCGTTCTGCTCGGGCGAGACAAGAGCGATCGGCGCACCGGAGTCGCCGCGTTCGCGGGTTTCGACATTGATCGGGATTTGGCCTAGCAGCGGGACATTCATGTGTTCGGCCTCGCGGACGCCGCCTTCCTTGCCGAATAGGTAGTATTTTTTCCCGGCGTCGCACTCGAACCAAGCCATGTTTTCGATCAGGCCCAGGATCGGCACGTTGACCTTGGCAAACATGGCGACCGCCTTGCGGGCATCGATCAGGGCCACTTCTTGCGGAGTCGTCACGATGACGGTGCCGTCGACAGTCACCGTCTGGACGATGGTGAGCTGGATGTCGCCGGTACCGGGCGGGAGGTCTAACACCAGATAGTCGAGCTCGCCCCAAGCGACTTGGCGGAGGAATTGCTGGGTGTAGCGCGTGGCCATCGGCCCGCGGACGATCACCGGCGAGCGGTCTTCGAGCAGGAAGCCCATCGACATGAGTTTCAGGCCGTGTGCCTCGAGCGGGATGATTTCATCGTGTTCGTTGGCCATCGGGCGCTCGTTGACGCCGAACATTTGGGCGACGGATGGGCCGTAAAGATCGCAGTCGCAGAGGCCAACTTTGGCACCCGTCGCCGCCAGCGCGACGGCGAGATTCGCGGCAACCGTGGATTTTCCCACACCGCCCTTGCCCGAGGCAACGGCGATGATGCGCTTCACTCCTTGGATCGAGGACTTGCCGACCGTGCCGCCGAGACCACCGGCAGCGGCCGGGGCTTCCTTGACGTCGATCTCGATTTTCACCACGCCGATGTCGGGCAGCGGGTCGAGAATCGCGTGGCATTCTTGAAAAATCTGTTCCGGCACCTTCGCATCGCGGGTGGCGATTTCGATTTTGACGGTGACGAGGCCGGGCTCGCAGTGGACGTCCTTGACGAGTCCGAAGGAGACGATGTCACGGGAGAATCCGGGGTAGCGGACTTGGCGGAGTGCTTCGCGAATGAAATCTGGAGTCATGAATGACCCGATTCTCTATCATTTCAACGCAGGTGCAACGGGATTGTGATAAAATCCCACGCCACGGCGGATCGATTTGCCGAATTTGCCACGGCGGGAGTTGACTCATCCGACAATCGGTCGGAATACTCGCGCCAACCTAACACTCACAGAAACATGGAAGACGTCATCATCATCGGCACCGGCTGCGCAGGCTACACATCGGCAATTTACACGGCGCGAGCCAATCTCACGCCACTGCTCCTTTCCGGCAGCCAGCCCGGCGGCCAGCTGACGACCACCACCGAAGTGGAAAACTTTCCCGGTCATCCCGACGGCATCATGGGGCCTGAGCTGATGATGAGAATGCAGACGCAGGCCGAGAAGTTCGGCGCGCGCATCGCTTGGGCCAGCGTCGAATCCGTCGAGCGCCGCGCCGATGGCACCTTCCTGCTCAACGCCGGAACGGAGACTTTCGAGGCCAAAACCGTGATCGTCGCGACCGGTGCGGCTCCCCGCCACCTCGGGATTGCCGACGAGAAAAAACTCATCGGTCACGGCCTGACATCCTGCGCCACCTGCGACGGCGCTTTCTACCGCGATGTCCCGGTTTGCGTGATCGGCGGCGGCGACAGTGCCTGCGAAGAGGCGGATTTCCTCACCCGCTTCGCCAGCAAGGTCTATCTGATCCACCGCCGCGACGAGCTGCGCGCTTCCAAGATCATGGCCGACCGTGCCTTGGCCAACCCGAAGATCGTGCCGGTCTGGAACTCGACGGTCAGCGAATACCTCACCGACGAAAAAGGTGAAATGCGCGCGGTGACCCTCAAGAACCTCATCAACGGCGACGAAAGCGAATTGGAAGTGGCCTGCGTGTTTGTGGCGATCGGCCACGTGCCAAACAGCGCCTTCCTCGGCGATCTCGTCGACAAGGACGAAAACGGTTACATCCTGCAAACCCCCGGCCGGACCTCCACCAAAACCCCGGGCCTTTTCGCAGCAGGCGATGTGGCGGACCACTACTACCGCCAAGCGATCACCGCCGCAGGCCAAGGCTGCGCCGCAGCGCTCGAAGCCGAACGCTACCTCAGCGGCCATTGATGCCATTCTGAGGAAGTCGGACGATCTGCAAACTTCGCAGAACGTCACCGCGACGGCATCAATGATTGGCCTCAGTCCGACCGCACGTCGTACCAAAAGTGGTCGGCGGCCTGACGGTCGGTGCCGCGGAAAACTTTCCTCACAAACGAAGGGTTCCGCAAAAGATACCAGTCGCCGAATTGGTCGAACTTCCGGCACGAAGTAATCAGCGGCTGCCAAAGCAGCGTGCCCCACGAGCGGCCTGACTTGCGACCGTGCGCCTTCAAACGGCGGGCGAAATCAACGTCTTCCACCGAGACAAAGCGCGTGTCGAAACCACCGATGGCCTCGAAGTCGTGGCGATGACACCAGAACAAACCAAAGCTGACGCCCGTAAATGCGAGGTAAGGCAGAATGGAAAAACCACTGGCGATGATCCCGAGCGACCAGCGTTCCGGCAGAACCATCGCCCCACCGCCCACGACCTTGCCGCGCCCCAGACGGAGAATGATTTCCCGGAATGTGTTCGGGTGCATGCGGCTGTCCGCATCGCAAGTGACAAGGATTTCGCCCGTGGCCGCAGCCGCTCCCGCATTGCGAATCTGCGAAAGATTCTTCGCATCTTCGCGGACGATGCGGCAGCCGTTTCTCAGTGCGATGACCTCCGTCTCGTCGCTGCAACGGTTCAGCACGACGATGATCTCGATGGCTGGATCGATGCGATCCGCCGCCGTTCGAGCCGCGTCGAGGCACGCGGGCAAAAACTCCGCCTCGTTGTGCGCCGGGATGATCAGCGAAATTTGCGGTGTCACTGCGCCTCGTCTTCTTTAGCTGCCGGTTCACCCCCGCCCAGAATCCCTCTGAGAATTCCCGTCACCTTGCGCACCGCCTTGGCCTTTTTATCCTCGGCGGGGTGATCCTTTGCCGCTGATTCGGCAGGAGCATCGCCCAGCAGCGCCTGCGCAACCTCGAGAACTTTCTCGCCGATCTGCGGAATCTGTTCGATAACCCGCTGCCCCGCTGCCGCGATCAGCCGCTCGCTCAAATCCTCCTTCGGGTGGTCCAGATTACCCGTCAGATGCAGCGGCGCCCACAGCAGCCCGCGCTCGCCCAACACAAAAACATCCGTCTCCGCACCGGGAATGCGAGCAAGCGTGCCGGGCGGAACGCCGAGCCGGAAATTGCCGTCCATCACTTCGCCGCGCACCGTCAGGTCGCCTTCCAAGCGGATCAAGCCCTCGCTGGCTAACACCAGATGGTTCAGCGCAAGCTCGCCCTTTTGCCAGCGCCAATCGCACTTCGCTTCATTGAGCGGAATGTTGCGGAATCGCCGCGTGTCGATATACGTGGATAGCGCATCGAGCATCGGCAGCGCGGTGATCGCCCCGTTGCGCACCGTCATTTTCCCGCTGGCCCGCGCCGATCCAGCGGGATTATCCAGCGTAAAGTCAGTCGAGATCTCGCCAGTCAGCCGCTTCGCCCAATCCGCACTCAGCAGATCCTCAAACTGGATTTCTCCCGCATCTCCTTGGAAAGTATAGCGCTGAGATTTCAGATCCCATTCGCCCGTGCTATGGATGCTGCCCTTCGACCACGCGGCCAGCGTAGCATCCGTAAGGAATGCCTGTCCGTCCTGATAGCGCAGCCGCGCGCGCTCCAGCCGCAGCTCCGGCACCGTGCGGAATGGCAGCAGGATTTTGCCGCCTTTCGCTTCTGCACGGTACGAGTTTTTACCACCTGCCTGCTCAGCGTGCAGGCTCATGCCGCTGATGCTGGCGGGGCCTTTTTCCAGCGCCGCCTTGACCACCAATTCGCGCACGTCGATCCCCTGCACCTCGGCTTCGCGCGGCAGCCATGACTGCTGCGGTGATGACTTTGGAATGTCCGGTTTCACCGACACGATCCCCTCCTCCACCGCTGCCGGTTTTCGGACATCGATCGCCACTTCCAGTCGCCGCACGCTGGAGTCGCGAATCTCCCAAACCCCGCGCCGCACCCCGCCCAGGCCGACCTCCGTGTGCAGTCCATCCGCCCGCACACTGGTGATCATCCCCGCGCCTTTGGCTGCGAAATTCTCCGTGTTCACCGCCAATCCCTCCCACTCGAATGGTGCAAACTCACCGCTCACGCCCGCCGCTTGACTGGCCCTAGCCGATAGAAAGAGGCGGAATGAATCGCTATGCAAATAGCGCCGCAACATCCCATAGCCCGCCGCCAGCGCGAGCAATCCCAGCACCAACAGCCCGACCGCGGATTTCCCTAACCAGCGGCGTTCTCCGGCAGCATTATTTCTTCGCGATCGGCGGCTCATTGCCATACTCTAGCGCAGCACCGCGCCACCGCAAGCTCGCGAAAATCGCTTGGTAAAGCTGACTGGGTACTTGGAAAGCTTCTCCATCCACCTGGTAAAGCTGACCGAGCACTTGGAAAGCTCTTCCATCCACTTGGTAAAGGTGACCGAGCACTTGGAAAGCTTTTCCATCCACTTGGACGCCTGCTAACCGATGGCCGACTTAACTGATTTTTTTAAAACGGCTGTCCTCGTCTTCGCCGATCTCAAATGCTGGGTGATGGCTAAAATCGCCGGATGGGTAAAGCGACGCTCCGCCGTGATCGCGTAAAACTGGCTCTTCACCTCCTTGGTCCGGCCGATCGGAACGAACCCGTATCTCTCGACCGCTTCGGAAGCCACCACCGTCGGGACGGCAATCACCCCACGCTCGCTAGTGGCAACAATCTTCGCCAGCGCCGCATCTTCAAACTCCGCCACCACACGGGGTTGCACCCCAGCACTCTCGAACCATTTTTCCAAATCGCGCCTCAGGCTACAGTTTTGGGTCGGCAACAGTGCGGGCGCACCATCCAGATTTTTTGGGAAACGTCCTTTGAGCTTTTTGGCCAAATGAGGCATTGCGCAGAAGGTGATGTCTGACGAGCCAATCATATGATTGAATACTTTGCCAGCGACTCCGGGTGAGGCGGGCTCGTCAGAGAGCACCACGTCGATCCGGTGGGTATTGAGCTGAGACACGAGGTCGCCCAGCTTTCCTTCATGGCAGGTCAGTTGCACAGGCGGCTGATGTTCGAAGACCGGGCGCAGGATCTCGTAGCTCATCAGCTTGGGAAAGGAATCCACAATACCAACCTGCAGCCGCAGCGTGCGCACGCTCGGGGCCTGTTTGGTGGCACTCAGGATCTCGCTGCCAAGCATGAAAATTTCCTCCGCATATCCATAGATGACCTGCCCAAATTCGGTCAGCTCCAGCGACCTGCCACTGGGGCGAAACAGCGACTCTCCCAGACTCGCCTCCAGCAGCTTGATCTGGGTGCACATCGACGGTTGCGAGACTCTCAAGAGCTCGGATGCACGGCGCAGGCTGCCCTCCTTCGCGACGGTCCAAAAGTAGCGGAGATGGTGGTAATTGAGGAATTCGACATCAGGTAATGTTTTCATTTTTTGAAACGATTAGTGTGATTTTTAGTATTATGCAAATTTTTTCTGATGCGCCATGTTCTCGTCGTCATCACGACTGACCCATGAAAATAACGCTCACCCATCGCAATCACGCACCATCCGCTTCCATTGTGGAGATGCTCGAAAATGAACTCAAAGCGCTGCAACTGGATCTCAAGATCGATGAGGCAAGGGTTCACCTTGAACGCAGTCTCACCGAAAGCCCGCCCTTCAGCGTCTCGTTTTATTTAGTGACGCCCGGCCCGGATGTCCAAGTCAGGGCTACGGATCACACGTTGCGCGCTGCAATCATCAAGGCGTTTGCCCGAATCTCCGACAAGATCGGGCTGCGCCGGGCCAAGCGCTTACAGCGTCAGGCGGATGTCCACATCACCGCCTCGCCCCGGCGTCTGGCCAAGCCATAATTGAGTCTGACTAAACCCCCCTCTGTTACTCTAACAAACACCGCACATGTTGCCTCATCATCTCTGGCTCTGGATCGGCTTCAACGTCTTTGTCCTCGTCATGCTCGCGCTCGATTTGGGCGTCTTTCATCGCAAGACCCATGTCGTCACCCTCAGAGAATCAATTACCTGGACGGTCGTCTGGGTGGTCATGGCGATGTTGTTTAACTTGGGAATCGCCCATTTCATGGGAAATGAGAAAGGGTTGGAATTTTTCACCGGCTACGTCATCGAGAAGTCGCTGAGCGTGGACAACGTCTTTGTCTTCGCACTGCTTTTTTCGTATTTCGCGGTGCCCGCGCTCTATCAGCACAAGGTTCTGTTCTGGGGGATCTTCGGCGCTCTGGTCATGCGCGCCATCATGATCGCGCTCGGGGCCAAGTTGATTGCCGAATTCGCATGGATCATCTATGTCTTCGGCGCGTTCCTCGTCCTCACAGGGGTGAAAATGATCGTCAAGCGGGAGCAAGAAATCCACCCCGAGAAAAATCCCGTGGTGCGCTTTTTCAAGCGCTTCATCCCATCCACCAGCGACTTCCGCGGCGACAAGTTTTTCGTGCGTGAAAAAGGCGTGCTCATGGCCACGCCGCTCTTCGTGGTTCTTATCCTCGTCGAGTTCTCCGATCTGATCTTCGCGGTCGATTCGATTCCGGCGATCTTCGCAGTCACCAAGGATCCCTTCATCGTTTACACCTCGAACGTCTTTGCGATCCTCGGCCTGCGTTCGCTCTATTTCGCCCTTGCCGGGGTGCTCGACAAGTTCCACTACCTCAAGGTGGGGCTCGGGTTCGTGTTGTCCTTTGTCGGGGTTAAAATGCTGCTCGCCCATTCGCCCTGGAAAATCGACACCCACGTCTCGCTGGGGGTGATTATCGTGGTGCTGGCAGCCTCGGTGGTAGCCTCTCTCGTCTGGCCGAAAAAGTCGGATGGCGCAGGACTTAAAATGTCATGATTATGGTCATTCGCCCCTTCCAGATCTCCTGCCTTGTGCGCGACACTCTCCCGAAAATCGCCAAGCGTATCGTGGATGCACCGGGGTTTCATTACTTGGTCATCCTCACCATTCTGCTGGTCGGCGTGTTGGCTGGTATCGAGACCGATAAGGCCATGGTCTCGTCCTACGGCCCGCTGCTGCACACGCTGAGTGCGACCGCACTGGCGATTTTCATCATCGAAGCATGCCTTAAAATCACGGCACATCTACCGCGACCGTGGGACTACTTTCGCGATGGCTGGAACGTTTTCGACTTCATCGTCATCGTTCTCTGCCTACTGCCGATGGATTCCCAGTTTGCAGTGGTGCTAAGACTTGGGCGCACGCTTCGACTGTTGCGGCTCGTTTCTGTTCTTCCCAAACTGCAGCTCCTCGTCGGCGCCCTGATTAAAAGTTTTAGTTCCATGGGGTATGTGAGCCTGCTTCTGGGCCTGATGTTTTACATCTACGCCATCATCGGCGTGCACCTTTTCGGTGCCAATGATCCGTCCAATTTCGGCAGCTTGTCGCTGGCCTTCCTCACGCTTTTTCAAACGATCACCCTCGATGATTGGAAGGATCTTTTTCTCAACGCCAAAGGGTCATCCCCGGCCATTGCCGCCACCTACTTTGTCAGTTTTATTTTGTTGGGAACCATGATCATGCTCAATTTGTTTATTGGCATTATCATGAACAGCATGTCTGAAATGCACGCCGAACTCGACGCACATGAGCAAACGAAACTCAGTCTCTCGAGTCAGCAAGATATCCTCACCGATGTGGCGTCACTCGATCAACAGTTGTCTTCAATGAAATCACAGATCAAAGATCTACGCGCAAAGCTTGCTAGGAATAATCACTGAAATGCACCCAGTCGCTGACGAACCTCATCCACCAAATACTGTTAATTCGACCGGGCCGCGGCTCGGTATCATCGGCGGCGGCCAGCTTGCCCGCATGACGGCGATCTCCGCGCAGCAGCTTGGCTGCGAGGTCGTGGTGCTAGAAAACAATCACCACAGTCCGGCGGCGGCCTTCGCCAGTCGCTCCGTGGTCGGCGACTGGCAAACGATGGAGGCGCTCCTCGAGCTGGCCTCCCAAGTGGATATGATCACTCTCGAAAACGAGTTCGTGGATGCCGCCCACCTCGCTCAGCTGGAATCGGCGGGCCATACGGTCTTGCCGAATTCCCGCACGATGGCCTTGGTCCAAGATAAATTCACCCAGAAAAAGACGCTCGAATCCGCCGGCCTCCCCATTCCCAAAGTTCGCGCCACCGCCAACCAAGACGAGCTCCTTGCTGCCATTGAAGAGTTCGGCTTGCCGGTCGTCCTCAAAACCCGCCGCAACGGTTACGATGGCAAGGGCAATGCCACCATCCGCAACTTGGACGAAGTCGATTCGGCGTGGCAACAGCTTGGCGGCCACCGGGGCAACCCGCTGTTTGTCGAAGAGTTTTGCCCATTCTCCGCCGAACTCGCAGTCATCATCACGCGGGGCCGGGACGGCGAGGCAGCGATCTATCCGGTGGTCGAGACGGTGCAGGAAAACCACATCTGCCACCTCGTCCGCGCGCCCGCCCAAGTTTCCTCGGAAATCTCGGCTCGCGCCGCAGACATCGCGCGCCGTGCCGTCGAGTCAGTTAACGCGGTGGGCAGCTTCGGGGTGGAAATGTTTCTCACTGCTGGCGGCGAAATCCTGATCAACGAGCTCGCGCCGCGGGTTCACAATTCCGGCCACTACACCATCGAAGCCTGCGCCTGTTCGCAGTTTGAAAACCACATCCGCGCAGTGCTCGGTCTGCCGCTCGGCTCCACCCGCATGGTCGCACCCGCCGCGGCGATGGTGAACCTGTTAGGCACCGCGCCAGCATCGGGCCGGGCGAATGGATTCGCCGAGGCGCTTGCCGTCCCCGACGCCCACGTCCACCTCTACGGCAAAGCTCTAAGCGAGCAAGGCCGCAAAATGGGCCACGTTACCGCGCTTGGTAAAACACTTGCCGACGCCGAACAAGCCGCCATCCGCTGCGCCAAAAACATCCACTTTGGAACCCTTTCATGAAACAAGACACCCCGAAAATCGCCATCATTATGGGCAGTGATTCAGACTGGCCAGCCCTCAAACCCGCCGCCGACGCCTGCGCTGAATTCGGCATCCCCTGCGAGGTGAGCGTCGTCTCGGCACATCGCACACCCATGGAAATGGTGCGATTTGCCAAAGCAGCGCACACCCGCGGGATCCAGGTCATCATCGCGGGCGCGGGTGGCGCGGCCCACCTACCCGGCATGGTCGCCAGCCTCACGCCGCTGCCGGTGATCGGCGTGCCGGTCGAAAGCAAATCGCTCAAAGGCCTCGACTCGCTTTTGTCCATCGTTCAGATGCCCGGCGGTGTTCCCGTCGCGACGATGGCCATCAACGGCGGCCGCAATGCCGGCCTTTTTGCTGCCAGAATCCTCGCTGCGGGCGATGAAAAGCGGCTCGCGGAAATCATCTCCTTCCAAAACAAACTCGCCGCCGAGTCGAAAGCAAAGAATCGCAAACTCAAAGCTGAAACACAAAACTACAACCTAATCTAATCATGGATCTACTTGAGGCCATCCGCGCCAATCTACTATCGCCCGCCGTGCTCTTTTTTGTGCTCGGCCTCATCGCCGCCATGGTTAAGAGCGACCTCAAGCTCCCCGAGCAACTCTACATCAGCCTGACGATCTATCTGCTAGTGGCCATCGGATTCAAAGGCGGTGTCGCCGTCTCCGAGGCAGGCCTGCAGAAAGTCTGGCTGCCGGCGCTTGCCGCCATTGTGATGGGGGCGCTCATCCCCCTCTGGACTTATCCACTGCTGCGCGGCCCCGGCAAAATGAGTGCGGTCGATGCTGCGGCCATCGCAGCCCACTATGGATCGGTTAGCGCGGTCACATTCATCGCAGCGACCAACTACCTGAAGTCGATCCAACTGCCCTATGAGAATTACGCCACCGCGTTTCTAGCAGTCATGGAAGCCCCCGCGATTTTGGTCGGGGTGGTGATCGGCAAGCTCAAGTCCAAGCAAGCGGGAGACGGCTCGATCAAGGCGGTCATTCACGAGACCCTATTTGGTCGCAGCATCTTCCTGTTAGTCGGGGCGCTCGCCGTCGGAGCGCTGTGTGGCGAAGTGGGAATGAAAAAAGTCGAACCCTTCTTCGTCACCCCCTTCCAGGGTGTGCTCGCCATCTTCCTAATGGAGATGGGCATCGTCGCCGGCCATCGCATGGGCGACCTGAAAAAAGTCGGCTTCTTCCTGCTAGGCTTCGGTATCCTCGTGCCCTTAGTCAACGGCGCGCTGGGAGTTCTTTTAGGGAAATTCGCGGGTCTGGGACTCGGCGGCGCGACCCTCTTCGGAGTTCTCGCTGCAAGCGCCTCCTACATCGCCGCACCCGCCGCGATCCGAATCTCGCTGCCCGAGGCCAACCCGACTCTCTCGCTCACCTCGTCGCTGGCGATCACCTTCCCGTTCAATATCACGTTCGGCATCCCCATCTATCTGGCAATTGCCAAGGCCGTTTATGGCTGAACCCCGCCGCCCTTCACCAAGGTCATCACGCACTCGAGGTGGCGGGTGTGCGGAAACAGGTCGAAGGGTTGGACGTCGGCTAACTGATAGCCCGCCTCGCTCAGTTGCTTCAGATCGCGCACCTGAGTCGCGGGATCGCAGGAAACATAAACGACCCGCGCGGGGCCGAATTTGACGAGCTGCTCGATGAACTCCGGCGTACAGCCCTTGCGCGGCGGGTCGATCACCACGGCCGTTTCCGCAGCGGGGAAACTGATCTGGTCGAAGATCGCCTCGGCCGATGCGGTGAGGAACTTCGCGTTGGTGATCTGGTTGGCCGCTGCGTTTTTGCGCGCCCACTCGCACGAGGTTTCGGAAACCTCCACGCCCGCCACCTGTTCGAAGTTTTTCGCCAGCGTCAGCGAAAACAAACCGGAGCCGCAGTAGGCGTCGACGAGGAATTTCGCGCCGCCCGCCGCCGCTTGTTTCGCGACATAGCCGGTGAACGCCGGCAGGATGAACGGATTGTTCTGGAAGAAGTCACCCGCGAGAAATTGGAATTTCAGCTCGCCGACGTGTTCGGTCGCCACCGCCTTGAAGTCGGTTTCCACGCGGTCTTCGGTCGCCCGCAGCAGCACGGTCGCGCCGCGCTTGAAGCTGTTAGCCCGCGCCCGCAGGCCCTCGCGGATCGCCGGCAGCTCGCGGTTGATCGTGTCCATCGCGATCGGGCACTGTGGCACGTCGATCAACGTCGAGCGGCGGCCAAAGGCCAGAAACCCGATCGGCCCCAGATCGCCGTCCTTCGCTTTTTCAAAGTGCGGTGTGATTTTCGACCGGTAGTTCCACGTCTGCGCCGAGCTCAGGCAGTCGTTTACCGGAAAAGTGATCGCGGCCATGTGTTTCATCAGCTCGCCCACTTGGCGGGTTTTCCACGCCAGCTGCTTGTCGTAGGAAAGGTGCTGATACTGGCAGCCGCCGCACTCGCCGAACAGCGGGCACTTCGCCTCGATCCGGTCGGGCGACGGGACTAGCACCTCCAGCAAATCCGCGTGCGAGCAATTCTTGTCATTGCGGAAAACGCGCGCCTTCACCGTTTCCCCCGGCAGCGAAAACGGCACAAACACCACCCAGCCATCGATCCGCCCCACACCCGAGCCCAGATTGGTCAGCGCATCGATCGTGATTTCGATTTCCTGGTGATACTCAAACGGCGTGGGGACAAACTTCTTCGGCGGGCGTGGGAACATGGCTGGCCGCCAGCCTGCCCACCAGAACCCCGCGGGGCAATCGATTTTAGCACCGCCACCGATCCGCCGGGAAATGCCGCGCCCCGAACTTCGGAACTCGGCATCGGCGCAATAGGGGGCTTCCCAGGAGGCCGAAAGGTCTTTGGCAACGCGTCAACCGGTCCTGTTCGAGCGTCAACCGGTCCCGTTCGAGCGTCAACCGG
>CAJXYV010000017.1 GCA_913063525.1 uncultured Verrucomicrobiota bacterium | reverse complement strand
TCGACCGCAAGACTCGTGAAGTCGACCGCAAGACTCGTGAAGTCGACCGCAAGACTCGTGAGCTCGACCGCAAGACTTGTGATGTCGTCCGCAAGACTCGCAGGATCGAGGGTATGACTTGTGCGGCCGACGGTAAGGCTTGCGCGGTGGACTACAAAGTTCGTAAGGCTGGAGACATGTCTTGCGGGAGGCGGGACGCCTCCGCAAAGGTCTGGAGCGAGACGCTCCAGGTAGTTTCGGATGCAGCGCCCTTCAGGTGACTTCCCCTGCCTTTTTATCCGCATTTATCCATGGTTTGATTTTCTGCCCTCTGATAACCTGCGGCTTGGCGACTTGCGCGTGATCTCTGCAGCAGTGCATGAAGAAGATCCTTGCGCAAAGAGGTTAAGGCGCAAAGGAAGAGATGAACCCACGGAGAGCTCAGACCCGCTGGGACTTTTTCCAGAGGCGGATGGATTCGAGAAACGGCTTGCAGTAGCGCTGGACCTTGGCCGCGCCGATGCCGGGGATGTGCAGCGCTTCCTCGGTGCTGATTGGCTGGTAACGCGCCAAGGCTTCGAGGGTTTTGTTGCCGAAAATGACGTAGGACGGCACGTCGTCGCGCTTGGCGATTTTCTCGCGGATGTCGCGCAGCATCGAGTAGAGCTGGCCGTCGAAGCCGTGGTCTTTCAGCGCCACTTCCTTGCGGCCGGCTTCGGGGTCGGGCCAGACGAGTTGGAAGTTCGCCTCGCCTCGCATCACTTTGTCGCCGAAGGGGGTGAGGGTCAGCAGGGGAAATTCGCCGGTCACGGTCATGACCAGTCCGGCGTCGGCCAGCGAGCGCATCAGGCTGTTGAGGTAGCCCGCGCCCTTGTCCTTGAGGATGCCGTAGGTGGTGAGCTGGTCGAGGGCGGCGCTGAGGATTTCCTGCGAGCGGCTGCCAGCTAACATTTGCACGATCCGGCCGCGGCCGAAGCGCGCTTCCCAGCCAGCGGCGGTGCGGCGCGACATGCGGGCGACGCCGCTGAGGGCTTTGCGGACGATGAGTGCTTCTTGCGCGGTGGGGGCACGCGATTCGCCTGAGCCTTCGTCGCGGCAAATGTCGCAGGTCCCGCAGACGCCGGCCTCTTCTTCGCCGAAGTAGCTGAGAATCCATTGCTGGCGACAGCTGCGGGCGTAGCACATCTCGACCATCGACTTGAGTTTTTCGCGGTCGCGGCGGTCTTTTTCTTCGATCGCGGTCTCGTCTAACTGGAGCGAGCGAGCCAGCACTTCCGGCTTGAGCAGGCGGGTACCCTTCATCCGCTTTTTGGGGATATCGAAGCGTTCGACGTAGCCACCGCGCATGAGGATCGACATGGCGCTGCCGATGGACATCGAGTTTTTAATGTCCGCGCCCTCGGCGATTTCCTCCAAAGTACGGTGGACCTCGTAGTCGCGATCGGCCTCGTTGAGCAGGTACTGATAGATTGCGCGGACGTTGGCGGCGGTGGGGTTGGCACCGTCGATGAAAAACTCCTGAGTGCGGGTGTCGGCGTAGTTGAAGAGTAGCTCGCAGACCGAGTTTTCGCCATCGCGCCCCGCGCGGCCGGCTTCCTGATAGTAGGCCTCGACGCTGCCGGGGATCTCGTAGTGGATGACAAAGCGCACGTCGGAACGGTCGATGCCCATGCCAAAGGCGTTGGTCGCCACGGCGACGTCGGCCTTGCGCTGGATGAAGATTTCCTGCGCCCGCTCTCGCTCTTGGTCGCCCATGCCGCCATGGTAGGCGACGCATTTGATGCCCCAGCTCGCGAGCGTTTCGGAGACGGAATCGACCTTCTTTCGGGTGGCGCAGTAGATGATGCCGGTCTTGTGCGCGGCGATGACGGCCCGCATCCGCTCGTCCTTCTGGGCCGCCTTTTCGACAGCGGAGATGTTGAGCGAAAGATTGGGGCGGGAGAACCCGCTGACGCGCTCAAAGGGGACGCGGAGGTCTAACACCTTAGAGATGTCTTCGCGGACAATCGGCGTCGCCGTCGCGGTGAGGGCGACACATTGCGGCCGCCCGATCTTTTCCAACGAGCGGCCGAGGCGCAGGTAATCGGGGCGGAAATCGTGGCCCCACTGGCTCAGGCAGTGCGCCTCGTCGACGGCGAACAGCGAAATTTCGATCCCTTGCAGCGCGTTGAGGAAACTTTCCGCTCGGAAGCGCTCAGGGGCGACATAGACGAGCTTCCATTTGCCGGCGCGCATGCCGTCGAGCCGCTCCTTTTGCTCGGGCCAAGAGAGGGTGGAATTGATCACCGTCGCCGCGATGCCGCGGGCGGCCAGTGCGTCGACTTGATCCTTCATCAGCGCGATCAAAGGCGAAATCACCAACGTCACCCCGCCGAAACACAGCGCAGGGATCTGGAAACAAAGCGATTTGCCGCCGCCTGTCGGCATCACCACCAACCCGTCGCGGCCCGATACGATGTCGGCGATGACTTCCTCCTGGCCTTCCAAGAACCCCGAAAACCCAAAATACCGTTTCAACGCCTCATGCGGCGTCATCACGAGTTTTTTGGTTTTGGTGTGGGCAGGGGACATTGCTGGCGCGAATCAACAACGAGCGGCGCGGCAAGGTCAACTCCGGAGCCAGTTATCGCGAGGGGAGCACTGAGATGTCCCGCTTGTTCTGACTATCCCTGCGCTTCCACTGCTTTGCGCGAGGATCGTCTGGATTTATCTGCTGCTGTTGTTGAAGCGGACTGGCACGAAGGCAAGCCGCTAAGTTTTTTGGGTGGGTGGAATTTTCCCGGGGCGATGCCCGCGTGCCCTTTGCTTTATGGCTTCGCTTCAGCGAGCAGGGCCTCGGCGGTGAGCTCTGCGAAGGAGCCTAGGGCTCCGATGTAGTGGATCTTGCGGTCGCTATCGAGCACGTAGACGAGCGGCCAAGTGCCGACGCGGTATTGGTTGCCGAGTTGATTGCTGGGGTCGGAGAAGTTGGTCCAGGTGACGGAGTTGTCGGCTTGGAGGGCGCGAAGTTTTTCCACGGGGTCGCTGTTGACACCGATGACGGTGAGGGGGCGGCCCTTGAATCGCTTGGCGGTGGCGGAGGTGATTTCGATCGCGCGTTTGGGGTCGGGGATGTTGCTGTTCCAGAACAGGAGGATGATGATTTTGCCTTTATTGGCCTCTAGCGAGAGGGGGCGGTTGGCGGAATCGACGCCGACGAGGTCGGGGGCGATGCGGCCTTTGGTGAGGTAGCGGATGATGTAGATTTCGTCTTCGGCGATTTTGGCGACGGTGCTGCCGTCGAACTCGACATCGGCGCTTTGGACGATGGCTTTGCGGAGGTGGGTCAGGCGCTTGCGCATGATTTCGCCTTCGTCGCCGAGGTTTTTGTATTGGAGGGCGGCGGCGAGTGCTGCGGCTCCTTGTATTTTTTTGTCGGGGTGATTGGCGGCGATTTTCTCGAGCAGGGCGAGCGACTGCGGGCTGGAGTTGGAGGCAAGAGCCGCGCAGACGGGGATGAGTTTGGAGCTTTTGAGGTGATGGGTCTCGATGGCCTTGCGGATGCTGTCGTTTTCTTGGGAAAAGGCGGCGGCAGTGGTGCCAGTGGTATTGGTGGAGACGAGGCTGGGGGTATTAATTAGGAACCAGGCGGCGGGTTCGAGGCTGGATTCCTGGTCGAGCGAGCCGCTGATGGCGGCCCAGACTTGTTTGGCGGTAGCGGCCGGATCGGGGCGGTTGGAGGCGATCTTGGCGCGCTCTTCGGGGGTGGCGGCGAGGCGGATCTCTGCCGAGTATTTTTTCATCGCGTCCTGATAGGCTTTGGCGAGTCGCTGGCCATCGGCGGGGGAGGCGCTGGCGTGAGTGAAAGCTAACAGCGAAAGGAGGGCGACGAGGCGGCTCAAGTGGGTCATGATTTAAAAGGGATGGGTTGGGAAAAATGGCAGCGGCTCAGGCGAGGGCCGCGATGTAGGTGGCTGCAGTCTCGCGCGCCCAGCGGTCGGCCGCAACCACGGAGTCGAGGTCGACGGAGGGCTGGACGTGGTGTGCATCCATGGCGGCGGCGACGCATTGCCAGATGCCGGGGAAGGGGAGTTTCTCGGCGCGGAAGGCATCGACTGCCACTTCGTTGGCCGCATTGAAAACGGCGGGAAGGGTGCCGCCGGTGAGGCCGGCGCGGCGGGCGAGATTGAGCGCGGGGAAATCCGTAAAGCGCGGGGCTTCGAATTCGAGTTTCGCGAGGGCGGGCAAATCGAGCGGACGCAGGCCGCCTTTGACACGCTGCGGCCAGGTGAGTGCGTACTGAATCGGGAAGCACATGTCGGTCCGGCTGAGCTGGGCCAGAACCGAGCCGTCGGTGAATTCAACCATCGAGTGAATGATGCTCTGCGGGTGGACGACGACGTCGATGCGCTCCATGCCGATGCCGAAGAGCCAGCGGGCCTCGATCATTTCCAGGCCTTTGTTGAAGAGGGTGGCGGAGTCGATGGTGATCTTCGGGCCCATTTCCCAAGTCGGGTGCTTGAGCGCCTGGGCGAGAGTGACGTGGGCGATCTGGTCGGCAGGCAATGTGCGGAATGGACCGCCGGACGCGGTGAGGATCAGCCGGGTGACTTCGGTTTCGCCGCCGCGATGGCCGTCGAGGCACTGGAAAATCGCGTTGTGTTCGCTGTCGACGGGCAGGAGTTTGACACCGCGCTTTTCGGCGGCGGCGGTGATGATTTCGCCTGCCATGACGAGGATTTCCTTGGAGGCGATGGCGAGATCCTTGCCCGCCTCGATGGCGGCGAGTGCGGGGTGGAGGCCCGCAGTGCCAACGATGGCAACCAGCACGATGTCGGCTTCGGCGAGGGTAGCGAGTTCGGCCAGGCCCTCGGCACCGAGGTGGATTTGGACATCGGCGGGCAGCAGCGCACGGAGGGCGGATTCTTTGGTGGCGTCGTAAAGGGCGACGTGGCGGACGCCGGTTTCGCGGGCTTGGGTGGCGAGCTTTTCGACGTTGCCGGACGCCGCGAGGGCGATGATTTCGATCTGCTCGGGCAGTTCGCGAGCGACCTTGAGCGTGGAGCAACCGATCGACCCGGTGGAGCCTAGCAGGACGACGCGGCGTTTGCGAATCGGGGCGCTCATGCAGCAGGAATTAGGACCCATTTCAGGTAGAAATACAGCGCCGGCGCAGTGAAGCAGATGCTGTCGATCAGGTCGAGCGAACCGCCGATGCCGGGCAGCATTTTGCCGGAGTCCTTGGCGTGGATGGCGCGCTTGACCACACTTTCCGCGAGGTCGCCGATGACCGCGAGGATGGCGAGAACGAGACCGAGGAGGATGACGTGGGACCAGCCTTTCAGGCAGGCGAGTTGGCTCGGAAACAATGCGAAGAGTCCGCAGGCGGCGAGCTGGGAAAAGAACAGCGCCCCGACGAAGCCCTCCCATGTTTTGGCCGGGCTGACGTGTGGGATCATCTTGTGGCGGCCGATCATCGAGCCGAGAATGTAGGCACCCATGTCGGTGAACTTCGTCACGGCCAGCAGCCAGAGCAGGATAAACGCGCCTTCCGTGCTGATGAAGCCCGAGACTTGGTGTGCGGTGGGAACCATGAAGGTCACGCGGGCGGCGAAGTTGAAAAGAAAGGCGATGTAAACGAAACCGAGTAGATTGGCCGCCACCGCCAGCAGCGCCTCGATCCCGCGGATGGGGTAGCGCAGTTGCAAGGTGAAGGCTCCCGCGATGGCGATGAAAACGGCCAGCGCATCGACGTCTTGGGGGATCGACTTTCCGCCGTTGAGGAAATGCCAGTAAAGTCCGCCGCAGTAAACGACTGCGAGCAAGATCCCGAAGCGAGGGAAACACATCACCGAGGCCGCACGCAGCATCCGGAAATATTCAACCGTGGCGATGAGCGTGAGCGCACCAATGATCCCGAGGACGCCTAACGAGCGGCCGCTGACAAAAACGGCCGTGACTACCCCCCAGAGAAACAGGGTACTGGCGCTGCGGCGGGCAAAGATGATCGCTTTGGATGGAGCTGGAGGCGTGGGGTGATCAGCCATTTCAAAGGAGATCCAAGACGGACTGGGCAGGCGTGGCAACTCATTCTGTACAAAGTCGTGCAACCTTTCTAGAAAAGCTGGGTTGGATGGTCGTTCGAGATCATCAGCGATCTCCTCACTTCAAAACAGAAAACCACGATGAAAACCACCAAACTGATTACCCTGAGTGTTCTGATCGGGACATACAGCTTTGCAACAGCCCAAGAAGCACCCCCAACGGCCCCAGAGCGTCCAAAGCGTGAATTGCCAGCTGCCATCATTGCCAAGTTCGACAAAGACGGCGACGGCAAACTTTCCGCCGATGAGGAAACCGCCATGCGCACCGAAATGAAGGCGGCATCTGAAGCCCGTAGGGCAGAGATGCTCAAAAAATACGACACTAACGGCGATGGCAAATTGGACGAAACCGAACGCACCGCCCTGATGGCTGAGATGGAAGCCAAACGCAAGGCGTTGCTCGATAAATACGACGCCAACAAGGATGGCAAACTTGATCCCGAGGAGGTCAAAGCCGCGCGAGATGCCGGTGAACAAGTGCCCATGGGCCGTGGCCCAGGCGGACCTAGCGGCAAAGGCCCGCGCAAAGGTGGCCCAGGCGGCGAAGGCCCGCCACCGGCACCTCCTGCCGAATAATCCTGAGCGGGTCAAAGCAAAGACCCTACCGTTTCAAGGCCGCAGGTGGATTTTATTCACCTGCGGTTTTTTAATTCAAAGTTCCGCCACCGATTCCGTGCGGGGCAAATCCGCCGTTCGCTCATCGTGCGATGCTAACACTTTATCCACGCGGTGAAGGTCCATGTCGATGACCTCAAATACCCACTCTCCCGCATGGATCGTGTCGCCTTCGGCCGGCATGCGGGCCAGTTCGTTGAGAAACCAGCCAGAGATGGTCTGGAAATCCTCGCCGGCACCTGCGGGCAGGTGGAAGGAGTCGAGATGTTGTGCGAGCTTTTCAATTTCGAAAAGCCCGTCGATCAGCCAAGTGCCATCGGGGCGCTGCAGGATCGGCGGGGACAGTTGTTCTTCGCGGGACGGCACATCGCCGACAATCATTTCGATCAAGTCGATCAGGGTGACCATGCCGACGACACTTCCAAATTCATTCAGTACGAATGCCGAGCGCTGTCCGGTTTGCCGGAATAGTTCGAGCAGGCCGCTCGCTTTCTGCGTTTCCGGAATTACCAGCGGCGGTCGCATCAGTTCCTCAAAACACACCGATTTGCCCGCCGCGAGCTGGCCATAAAGATCCTTGATCGCAAGCACCCCGACCAAGTTGTCGCGATCGTGGTCGTACACGGGGAATTCCCCTTGGGTGCTTTTCAGGATTTCTGGCCAGAGATCCTGGTGATTGGCATGGCGGTCGATCCACATCATTTTGGTCCGCGGCACCATGATGTCGTAGGCTCCGAGTTTTTCGAATCCGAAGACGCCTTCCATCATTCTTGATTCGGGACGGTTGATGGAGCCGGTGACCAATCCTTCCCGCAGCAACACGGTGAGTTCCTCGCGCGACATTTGGCTCTGGCTGCTTTCGCGGATTCCTAGCCACCTCAGAAGGCCATTGGTGGATCCCGAAAGCAATGCCACCGCTGGCCTAGCCAGGCTGGACAGCAGCGCCATCGGCGCAGCCATTGCACAGGCGATGCGTTCGGGAGATCTCATGGCCAGTCGCTTGGGTACCAGTTCACCGATTACCAAGGATAGGTAGGTGAGCACACCGACGACGATGGCGAGGGCAAATTGGGGGGCATCGTCGGCCAAGCGGGGGATGGTCGCGATCTGCTGGGCGAGATGTGCGGTCATGCTGCGGCTGCCCACGGCTCCAGCGACAATGCCGACGAGCGTGATGCCGATCTGCACGGTGGAGAGAAAGCGAATGGGGGATTTGGCCAGTTCGAGAGCCTGGGTGGCGCCAGCGTGTCCGCAGTTCGCCATAGTCTGCAGGCGGCTTCTTCGCGAAGAGACAATGGCGATCTCTGTCATGGCGAAGATGCCATTGATCAGCAGGAGGAAAAGGATCAGAAAAGTCTCGAGGACGAGCGGATTCATGGGGGATGCGAAGGGGGCCTGATCATCATCTCAATAATTTTACCGGCATTCCAAGATCTGAATCACATTTTTGTGCGCCATGGATTCCCAGGATGGGTGAATTGCACGATGGGCGAGTTAGAATCGCGCATCTTGCAACGAACCTCTCGCGACTGCTCTTTATTAAAACGATTTTAATGCACCTACGCTGAGTGGTTTAAAAGCTTGGATCGTGGTTGGCTCTCCATCCGCTAGGAAGTCATCGACGCAGCCCCCCACCCCCCCACCTCAGAAGATGAAACTAAAAATCACGCAGAGCTTTCTCATTCGTTCAGGCATTTTTTTGGCGATGGCTCTTGGGTCGCCGTCTCAGGCGCAGCCCGGCCCTCGAGGCAAAGGAATGATGATGGACGGCAAGACGATGGAATCGCAGATGACTGAGCGACGCCAAAAAATGATGGCCGACGTCAAGGCGCAGGATGAAACCCTTAAGGATCTGGTCGCGAAAATGAACAGCGCACCCGACGACAAGAAGTTGGCGTTGATGGCCAGCGTGGTCACCCTATTGGTGGAACAGCGCGTGGCGATGAACGAGCGCAGGTCATCGATGATGGACGAAATGTTCAATCACCTGATGTGGCACACTCGTATGGGTATGGAAAATATCCTCCATTGTCCATTCTACGACGAATGGAAGAGTTCCGACGACAATGTCAAACCCGCCACGCCATCACCGACTGAAGAAAAAAAATGACAGCAGCGCTTTGGGGCGGCTTCAGCGTTCGACGATTCGGTAAATCGGACCGGTGTGATCGACGATGTAGAGGTCGCCCTCAAGACCCTCGGCAAAGGAAGCGATCAAATTGATGCGTCCGCCCTGTGGCTGGAGTTGCTGGGTGTGATCCTTGAAGTCAGTCTGCTTGTTTTGGTCGAGTTTGAAGGACCAGATGCGCGGGTTTTGGTAATCGGCAAAGACGTAACGTCCGTGGAGTTCCTTGATGGGGCCTCGATAGACGTAGCCGCCGGTGACGGACAATCCTTGGGTCGGCCCCATGCCGTGGGTATAAACGTAAACGGGTTCGATGACGTCGCTGGGGGCAGGCCCGCCGACACCGGCCTTGGGCGTTTCTTGGTCGCCTTCACGCAGGCTCCAGCCGAAGTTGGCACCGGCACCTTTGCCATGGGAAATGAAGTCGATTTCTTCCTTGGTATTCTGACCGACATCGCCGATCCAGAAGTCGCCGGTTTGGCGATCGAAGGAGCAGCGCCACGGGTTGCGCAGGCCGTAGGCCCAGATTTCGGGTTTGGCATCCTGGCGGTTCACAAAAGGGTTATCGGCAGGGATCTTGTAGCCCGTTTGTGGCGAGACATCGATGCGGAGAATCTTTGCGAGATAAGTGTCGAGCGCCTGGCCGTGTTTTTTGGGGTCGTTGCCGGATCCACCATCGCCATTGGCGATGTATAGCATCTGATCCGGGCCGAAACCGAGCCAGCCACCGTTGTGGTTGTCGAACTCCGATGGGTACTTCAGGATGACTTCAGCGGTCGACACTTGGGTGGTTTTGTGGTCGGCCGAAGTGAAGCGGACGATGCGCGTTTGTTTTTCCTTGTCGGTGAAGTTGACGTAGTAGCGGCCGCTTTGGGCGAAATCCGGAGAGAACGCGAGTCCCAGCAGGCCTTCCTCATTGCCCTTGCGGCTCACGTCTTGGCGGATGTCGAGGAAGGGCTCCTTCTCTCGCTCGCCGGTTTTTTCGTCGATGATCCAGACCTGTCCTGCCTGTTCCATGACCCAGATTTTACCCTCGAATCCCTTGGCGAAGCCGGCCCAGACCGGGCGTTCAAATCCTTTGGCAACCTGCACCACTCCGATTTCGGCATTGGCAAGAGTGATGCTGGCGAAGAGAGCCACAGTGGCGGTGAACTTGAAAAGCATGTCCAGACCCTAGCAGCGATCTCTGCCGATACAAGTTGGATCAGAAAGGCGGCGGCACGTTTTTTAGTACAGAGGGTTTGGGGCCAAATTGGAATTTTGCGGCAGACTTTTGATCAGACTCGCCATCGCTTCGGCCGACTTGGAAAGGGGGATCGCCCGCCGCCTCATCAGGCTGATCGTGCGCTCTAGCGTGGGGTCGTCAAAACGGCGGAAAGTGAGACCGGCAAGCGGGGTGGCGCGGACCGCTAGCTCTGGGACGACGGCGACCCCCATTCCTGCTGCGACCATCGCCAGCGCCGTGGCGAGCTGGTCGCATTGCAACCGTGGGTCGAGCCTTTCCAAGCGGCAGACTTTTAGCGTGCGGTCGGTCAGGCAGTGGCCGTCGCGCAAGTGGATCAGGTGTTCAGGAAGAATTTGTTCCGGCTTGAGAGCCTGCGAGGTGTTGGCCAGCGGATGGGAGAGCGGGACGGCTAAAATCAGCGGTTCCCGAAATAACTCGCGGACGTGCAGCGACCATTTTTTCTGATCCTGCGGCGTCACGTCGCTGAGGATGGCGAACTCGATCGTGCCGTCGACGACCTGCTGGATGAGCCCGCTGGTTTGGGCCTCGCGGATTTGAATGTCGATTTTGGGAAACGCCTCGCGAAAGGGGCCGAGCAACTGCGGCAACAGGTAGGGGGCGATGGTGGGGATCATTCCGAATATGACCGCCCCCTCATCGGATTCGCGGCGCTGGGCAAATCGTTCGCGCAGCGCGTTCGCCTCGCGGAGGACGCGCTCGGCATGTTCCAAGAGGATTCTCCCGGCGGCGGTTGGCTCGACTCCTCGCGGCTTGCGGTGGACCAGTGCTTCGCCGAGTTCGTCTTCGAGCGCGCGCAGTTGCTGGCTCAGCGACGGTTGCGCCACGCGGCAGCGTTTGGCCGCCTCGGTGAGCGAACCATCCCTGACGATTGTGGTGAAATACTCGAGTTGGCGCAAGTCCATAGATGATTCATCCCATAGGAATATCCAATGACAAGTATTGAAATCATCGTCTTTACCGATGATGGATTTTGGATCATTACTAGTCGCCTACCCGCATCCAAGCGTGTAATGTAGTGGTTTTACCATTTCATTTTATTCATCACCTTAAACCAGATTCCACATGTCAAACGAAGCCAAGTGCCCCTTCCTCCACCCCACCGGCAGCAGTAAGTCGAATCGCGACTGGTGGCCCAATCAGTTGAACCTGAAAGTTCTGCACCAGCGCTCGTCACTGTCCGATCCCATGGGCAGCGACTTCAACTACGCGGAAGAGTTCAAGAGTCTCGACCTCGAGGCCGTGAAACAAGATCTGGTGGCCGTCATGACAAACTCGCAGGACTGGTGGCCGGCGGACTTCGGCCACTACGGGCCTTTGTTCATCCGCATGGCATGGCACAGCGCGGGTACCTACCGCACCGGCGACGGTCGTGGCGGTGCTGGGAATGGCAGCCAGCGCTTCGCCCCTCTCAACAGTTGGCCCGACAACGTCAACTTGGACAAGGCGCGCCGATTGGTTTGGCCCGTCAAACAAAAGTACGGCCGGAAAATCTCGTGGGCCGACCTGATGATTCTCGCGGGCAACGTCGCGCTGGAATCGATGGGCTTCAAAACCTTCGGTTTTGGCGGCGGGCGCGAAGACATCTGGGAGCCGGAAGAAGACATCTACTGGGGCTCCGAGGGCAAGTGGCTGGACGACCAGCGCTACTCCGGCGACCGCCAACTCGAAAACCCGCTCGCGGCGGTGCAGATGGGCCTGATTTACGTCAACCCCGAGGGCCCGAACGGCAATCCCGATCCAATCGCATCGGCACGCGACATCCGCGAAACCTTCGCCCGCATGGCGATGAACGACGAAGAAACCGTGGCGCTCATCGCGGGCGGCCACTCCTTCGGCAAAACCCACGGCGCGGGAGACGCGGCACATGTCGGGCCTGACCCAGAGGCCGCGCCCATCGAAGAACAAGGCTTCGGCTGGAAAAGCAGCTTCGGCTCGGGCAAAGGCGCCGACACCATCAGCTCCGGCTTAGAGGTTACTTGGACGACCACTCCCACTCAGTGGAGCAACAATTACTTTGAAAACCTGTTCGGCTACGAATGGGAACTGACCAAGAGCCCAGCGGGCGCGCAGCAGTGGCGGCCGAAAAACGGCGGCGGCGAAGGCACGGTGCCCCATGCGCACGACGCCTCGAAGCGGATCGCGCCCTCGATGCTGACCTCGGACATCGCCCTGCGTGCCGACCCAGCGTACGAAAAAATCTCGCGCCGCTTCTTTGAGAATCCCGATCAGTTTGCCGACGCGTTTGCCCGCGCTTGGTTCAAACTGACCCACCGCGACATGGGCCCGCGCCCGCGTTATCTCGGTTCGGAGATCCCTGCGGAAGAGCTCATCTGGCAGGACCCCATTCCCTCGGTCGATCATCCGTTGATCGATGCGCAGGACATCGCCGCCCTCAAAGGCAAGATTCTCGCTGCCGGTCTGAGCGTCTCTGATCTCGTGACCACAGCGTGGGCGTCGGCCTCGACCTTCCGCGGCTCCGACAAGCGCGGCGGTGCCAACGGCGCGCGCATTCGCCTGACGCCGCAGAAGTATTGGGCCGTCAACCAGCCCGCCCAACTGGGCACGGTGCTCGGAATTCTCGAGGGCATCCAAGGCGCTTTCAATGCTGCCCAGTCTGGCGGCAAGAAGGTTTCGCTCGCCGACCTCATCGTTCTGGCCGGTTGCGCCGGCGTCGAACAAGCCGCGAAAAACGCCGGCCAAGAAGCTAAGGTTCCCTTCACTCCGGGACGCATGGACGCATCGCAAGAGCAAACCGACGTCGACTCGTTTGCCGTGCTCGAACCCGGCGCGGACGGCTTCCGCAATTACCTTAAGACCCGCTATTCGGTCTCGGCCGAAGAGTTGCTGGTCGACAAGGCGCAGTTGCTCACCCTCACGGCGCCGGAAATGACGGTGCTCGTCGGCGGTTTGCGGGTCTTGAACGCCAACGCCGGACAGACCCAACACGGCGTCTTCACCCAGCGGCCCGAAGCGCTGACTAACGACTTCTTCCTCAACCTACTCGACATGAGCACCGAGTGGAAGGCGCTCTCCAAGGACGAGGACGTCTTCGAAGGCCGCGACCGCAAAACGGGCGAACTCAAGTGGACTGGCACGCGGGTCGATCTGGTCTTCGGTTCCAACTCCCAGCTGCGGGCCTTGGCGGAAGTCTACGGCACGGCAGACTCGCAGACCAAGTTTGTCAACGACTTCGTGGCGGCTTGGAACAAGGTGATGAACCTCGATCGCTTCGACCTCCGGTAAGTTTTCGATGGGCTTCGCCTGTTTTCTGATCATGGGCGGATAAAAATTGCGGGAATCCTTGTGTTGAATCAGCTTGGGGCCGTGCCTCTTGCTGCCGACATTCCTTGGCTGGCTTGCGCTTCTCGCCAGAAGCGCTGGCTGGTTGGCGTTTCCGGCGGGGCGGATTCGGTTGCGCTGCTGCATTTGCTGGTGGCGGCTGGGTTTCGGAATCTGGTGGTCTGTCATCTCGATCACGGTCTGCGCGGCCGCGCGTCGACCGAAGACGCCAAGTTTGTGCGGCGACTCGCGGAAAAACTGGGGCTGGCCTGCGAGGTCGGGCGAGCCGACGTGAAGGCGCGAATGGCACGGTGCGGTGAATCGATGGAGACGGCCGCAAGGAATGCACGGCACGATTTTTTCGCGGATTGCGCGCGCAAGCACCGTTGCCGTCGGGTTCTGCTGGCCCACCACTCCGACGACCAGGCCGAAACCGTGTTGTGGAATCTGCTGCGCGGATCACACGGCCTGAAAGGCATGCGCCAAGAACAGTCGCTGCTGACGGCAGCGGGCGTGGCGCTGGAATTGAGCCGGCCGCTGCTGCATGTCCGCCGCAGTGAATTAGTCGCTTGGCTCACATCGCGCGGTTATCGCTGGCGGGAAGATGCGAGCAACGCGCAGCCCGTGGCGTTGCGCAACCGTCTGCGCAACGAGGCGCTGCCACTACTGGCAGAAATTTCCCAGCGGGATGCGGCGCAGTCGCTGGCCCGCGGTGCGGCGGATGCGGAGGATTTGGCCGAGTTGGAGGCTTGGGCCTTGGAGCAGGCGCAGGTGCTTGATCCGCAGGGACGCCTCCATTTGCCCGCCCTGCGTATTTTGCCGGTGGCTTTGCAGCGGATGGCGCTGCGGCGGTTTCTGCTCGATCACCGCGTGCCTTCATTGGATCGCGCGCTGATCGAGCGTGCGTTGAGTCTATTGGATGTGAAAAATCCAGCGTCGGTCAATCTGCCCGGCGGTGGCAAACTGCGGCGGCAGGCAGGGCGGCTGCGGGTGGATCTCTAGCCGTCAGCGCTCCTTGATGCCCGGCCAGATTTTTTCAAAATCGTTAGGCGGTTTTTCCGCTTGGCGGATCAGGCCGTTGGCGGTGAGGGCCGACCACGGCTGGATTTTGCCACCGAGGGTGTCGATGGCCTGCACGGTCCAGACATTGCAGATTCGCGGGATGAAATAGGAGTGCCGCGATTCGATCACGACTCCATTGCCCCAACTGGAAGTGCAGACGACGATGGGTTTGCCATCCGGCCCGCGGGTGGCACAGTCGTTGAGAAAGGCGGCCAAATCCTTGCCCCGTTCGCGCGAGACGAGCTTGCGCCAGATCCGCTGGTGCGTGCATACTTCGGCGATGCTCCAGTCGGCGGGGATCAGCTCCATCACCGACGGGGTGGGCGTGAACATGGCGCGGAAAAACTTCCACGGCGTGTGCAGTCCTCTTTCGATGTAGGCCGTGCGGTCGCCCCAGCTGAGGGTGACGTACTTCGGCCTGCCGAAGTTCGCCGGCGGGATGTAGCCCGATTCGAGCAGCCAATCATAGGGAAAGACCATGCCCGTGTGCAGCTCGTCGGCGATCAGCCAGACGAGCAAGTCGGGATCGCGGCCATCGCTGCGAGTCGGCGTCTTGGTCGCCGCTGCGTGATAAGTCAGCGCGGGAGTATCGGGCAATCGGATTCCACACGAACTCAAGCCCGCCGCAGCGACTGCGGTCACGGCCAGAGATCGGGCGGATCCGGTAAAACGCATCAGTCAGCGAGGAACGAGCAGATGTATTCGCAAATGCCTTCCTTCACCTCGATCGTGAAGCCGTGGTTGCCGGCGACATCAAAGGCCGATCCGGCCTCGACGGCGAGGGCGTCCGTGGTGTCGTCCTGAGTGACCACGCAGCTGCCGGCGATGATTTCCATGCGCTCGGGAGCGGCGGTGCCAAAGTGGTAACTGCCGGGATAGATCAGGCCCAAGGTCTTTTTGGTGCCGTCTTGGAAGATGATGGTGTGGGAAACGACGCGGCCATCGAAATAGACGTTGGCTTTGGCATCGACGGTGACGTTAGGAAATGTGTGCATGGTAGTGGTTGGGGTAGCGAAGTCGCGGTGGGCGATGATGGAATCAAAATCTCACTCCGTCGGCAAGCCGCTCTCTTTCCAAGTTTCCCAGCCGCCCTCGAGCACGGCGGCCGAGTAGCCGAAGTCTGCCAGATGAATCGCGACCGTGCGCGCATCCGGGCAAAGCCGGTTGGTGCAGTAGACGACGATGGTTTTTTGGGCAGCCAGCGCCGCCTTGATGTCCTCGTCCTGTTGGGTGATCTTCTCGTCGCAGCCCGACTTGGGCAGATGAATCGCGGCCGGTAGGTGGCCGAGGTGGTAAAAAAATCCGGGGCGGGCGTCGTAAACAAGCACCTTACCGGATTGTTGCAGGGCATAGAAGTCGGTGAGTGAAATCGACGTGACCTTGCCGCGGCCGCTGAGCCGCGCGGCATCCCGTTTGGCGGCAACCTTTTTCTCGGTCGTCTGAAGCGCTGCACGCCGATGGGTCGCGCACGAATGAATCGTGAGCAAACCCAAGATGGGAATCAGCCAGGTCTTTTTGGTGCGAATCATTTGACGATTTCGAGCAACTCCACATCAAAAACCAGCGTGCCTGAGGGCGCGCCAGGAGGTGCGGTGTCACCGTAGGCGAGTTTGCCAGGGATCCAGAGACGGCGCTTTTCGCCCTCGACCATCAGCTGCACGCCTTCGGTCCAGCCGGGGATGACTTGGTTGAGCGGGAAAACGATCGATTCGCCGCGCATCACCGAGCTGTCGAACATTTTGCCATCGGTGGTCCAGCCGGAGTAGTGGACTTTCACTTGGTCGCTCGCCTTCGGGTGGGCGGTGCCGCTGCCTTTGGTCAGCACGCGCGAGGCGATGCCCGAGGCTGTCTTTTCCGCGCTGGCAGGAGCGGCGGCCACGTCTTCAGGAGTCGCGGGCGGCTTCGGCGCTTGTTTGATGGAAATCAGCTCAACGTCGAAAACGAGCAAACCGCCCGGACGACCGCCGCCTGGGTTTTCACCGTAGGCGAGATTCGCAGGGATCCAGAAGCGGCGCTTTTCGCCCTCGACCATCAGCTGCAGGCCTTCTGTCCAGCCTTTGATCACGCCGTTGAGAGGGAAGCTGGTCGGCTGGCCACGCTTCACCGAGCTGTCGAAAAGTTTGCCGTCCGTGGTCCAGCCCGAATAATGCACCGTCACCGTGTCGGCAGCAGCGGGTTTGTGTTCGCCTTTGCCTGCTTGCAGGACTTTGGAGGCGAGGCCGGATGCGGTTTTGGCTGCATCGGCGGGTGGGGCTTGGACGTCGGATGGTGTTTCAGGCATGACTGTTTCAGCGCGGGCTGGGGTGGAGAGGGCGAGAGCCAGCCCGGCCGCGGTCGGGATTAGGTTTCGCAAGGACTTTGAGATGAATTTCATTCGCGCTTACAATCAAACGATACTGGCCGTCTGTCAATCGTGCGGATGCAGGGGTTTTTTCAGAAGATTGCTTTTGCGGACCTGCATGGCCGTTTGTTCGTGGCAGTAGGGACAGGTAAACCAGCCTTTGGACAGGATCGCGAAAGCCACGCGGTTGCGGTGACTGCCCAACAAGGGTCGTGCCCGCCGGTGCGGAGAGCACTTGAGGTTTCCCATGACCGGCATCATGCAAAGCGGACAGCGCGCGCTGGAGGCGAGCGACCACACCAGCACCCCAATCACGGCGGTGAGCCCCGCTAGCCCAAGCGCCAGTTTGATCAGCCCGTGATTGCTCGTCGTGTAGGCGTAAAAAAGCAGCCCGATGACGGCTGGTATCAGTAGCACCTTCAAAGCCAGCAAAGTCGCCACCAGCCGGAAGCGGGTGATCGTGAGCTTTGAACGGAGTTGGTGCATGTCGGGGAGGCGGGCTCAGGAGTGAACCACTTGGGTGGGGCAGAAGGAGCGGTTTTGGGCTTGGTTGATTTTCAATGGACCGAGGGACAGGTGGGTATTAGCTGCACCTTGAATCCTTCGGAAAATTGGATGGATGTTGATTGAAACATGGGATTTTCATGCACCGACGTGCAAGTGTAATCTTCAGGTTCCTGTAATAATTATTAGCACGCAGCCATTCGCCGGGCTAAAAAAGCGACCCTTGGCTGCTGTCATGCCGCGGGGCTTTCGACGGCCCCGCCAGCAAGGCATCGATCCGGGTGAGGAGATCGAGCGATGGCACCTCCTGCCCCTCCAGCAGGGTGCGCAGGCGGGCGCGCCAGGCGTCGATCGTGTCGCCATCCTCGCGGGCCAAGGCCATCGCCGTCTGGGTCAAACGCCCGCTGACTGCAAATTGGCGACCCGTCCGCCGCAGCCACGCATCGAAGTAGGGACGATCCTTTTTCGGGCTGGCCATGGGCTAGCCGTGGCGAATTCGCCATCGTGCGTCAAGGAATCAATCACTCCAGTCACGGTTATTTTTAAGTCAAGTATCTAACCGTCAAGGGATTCTCAGCATGATCTGGGCCCCTGTTGCATGGATTTAAATCTGCTTCCAACCTTTCCAGCGCGGTCGAAAAGCATTTTTACCCAGGCTGGAACGAGTGATTGCCAGGGAATGACGAGTGATTGCCAGGCCACGACTAGTGATTGCCAGGCCACGACGAGTGATTGCCAGGCCACGACGAGTGATTGCCAGGCCACGACGAGTGATTGCCACGCCACGACGAGTGATTGCCAGGGAATGACGGGTGATTGTCTGGCAAGGGGGACAAGGTCGAGCGGGGTGCGCTCGGTCGCTTTTTTCAATTCCTCAGCACCCGGAAGAAGCGTCGGGTTTGCGCGCCGCGCGCTTCGTCGTGGGTTTGGGTGCCGCCGTCGCCGAGGATTGTCACTCCCACGGGCTGCCATTGGACGAGGTCGGTGGATGCTTCGATGGTGTAGCGGTGATCCCGGAGGGTGGGAAAGCGGACTTGGAACTTGGCGTTGGTGGCGCTAGGAGGCAGCAGCGATGCCGCCCAGCGGGGGAAAACCGCAGCATTTTGTGGGTTGCCGCCGAATTCGATTTCCTCGGCATCGCTGGCCCCATCGCCATCCGCATCGGGGTAGAGGATGGGGGGGCGATCGGGGATTAGGGGATGGGTGCCTGCTTGGATTTCTAGGAGGTCGTTGACGCCATCACCGTCGGTGTCGGCCATGAGTGGATTCGTCGGGTAGTCGATTTCCAGAATATAGCCGTCGCGCGTGGAGCTGGTGCTGCGGTCGTACCATTGCATGAATTCAGCGCCTTCGCCACCGGCGACTTCGGCGTAGTCCAAGGTGTTGCCGGTCGCGCCGCTGGGGCGGGTGGTCGCCCACTGGGCGAAGACGAACGGCTCGCCGCTGACCCAGGTCCAAGTCCCTTCCTTGGCGGCATCCGATGCACCGATCCAGACGCCCAGATAGGTGTCGAGTGCGCCTTCGCCCAATGATTGCATGGCGCGGTTCCAGCGATCTTCGGTGGGAAAACAGCCCAGTATGCCGCCGCGCGCTTGGGCGTCGGTGCTGGCCTGGGCCCAAGTGCACGAGCCACCGACGATCGAGTAGCGGCCGATCCCGACTTCGTAGCCATCCGTCAGGGCATCGCCATCGGTGTCGGCCAGGTTCGGGTCGCTGCCGTAAATGTTGGTTTCGTCGGAGTTTGTTAAGCCATCGCCATCATTGTCGCGCAGGTCGGGGGAGACGGTCAGACGGGCGGCGCTGCTGGCGATACTGATGATGACGTCGTTTGAATAATTGAAAATAACCACGGTGTAGTCGCCAGCGTCTGCCGGCTTTACCGCGCCGATGACCAGCGTGGGCTGGGTGGCAGCCACGATGTTGCTGCCGTTTCGGCGCCACTGATAGTTGAGATTGTTGCCCGAAGCGGTGACGCGGAAGGATGCGCTTGTACCTTCAGCCGCGGTGGCGTCTTGAGGTTGGTCGGTGATGCTGGGGGGGATGGCGACGGTCAAAGTGGCGGCCAGACTGGTCAGCGTTTCATTTTCGTTGGAGATCACGACGGAATACAGGCCCGCGGCGTCGGGCTGGACTTGGCTCAAAAGCAGCATGGAGCTGGTCGCGCCGGGCAGGATGAGTCCGTTTTTCAGCCATTGGTATTGGAGATTTGGGCCCATTGCCACGACCCCGAAGATCGCGGTGCCATCGGGTTGGGTCGTGACGTTGGCGGGTTGGGTGGCGATCGCGATCGGCTCGAATACACTCAAGGTGGCGGCACTGCTGGTCACGGTGCCCAGCTGATTGCTGACGGTGACGCGGTAAGTCCCGGCATCTGCAGTTTCCACGCTGCTGAAGTTGAGGCTGGCACCTGTGGTGCTGGTCACGTTGGCGGCGTCCTTTTTCCATTGATAGGTCAGGGCATTGCCAGCGGCACTCACGCCCAGAGTGGCGCAATTTCCGCGGGGGCGGATCAAGTCGGACGGCTGGGTGGCGATGCTCGGCGCGATGAGTGTGGCAGTTGCCCTGCCTGCCAGCGTAGGGCCCCAGCCGCTTGTTCCTGCTAGGTAGTAGATGACGGCCTCCCGGCTCCCGTCGAAAATCGCGTTCGCCACGTTGGGGGCCTTGCCGTTGAAAAAGATGCTTTGGATGTTAGAGCAATCGAGGAATGCCGTGTCGCTGATGGGGGTGAGGCTGTTGGAAAAGGTGATGTGTTGTAGATTGGTGCAGCGATTGAAGGCATAGTCGTCGAGATGGGCGACGCTGCTAGGGAGCGTGACGGCGGTGAGGCTGGCACAGTCGATAAACGCGAGTGGTGCGATTTGAGAGACCGTGTCGGGGAGCGCGACGTTGGCCAGACGGGTGCATTGACTGAAGGCGCCGCTGCCGATGGAGGTGACGCTGGCGGGGATCTCGATGTCTGTAAGGCTGGTGCATCCGGCAAACGCCAAGGGGCCGATGTGGGTCACCCGGTTAGGGATTGTGTAGCCACCGGACCTGCCATTGGGATAGGCGAGGATCTGGGTCTGATCCTTGGTAAAAAGCACGCCATCGACGCTGCGAAAGAGGGGATGGTTTGGTCCCGCCGTGATGTCGGTGAGGTGGGTGCAATGATAAAGTGCCATGTCGCCGATGAGGGTGACGCTGTCGGGGATGTGGATGTGATTCAGGCTGCTGCAGGAGGCGAATGCGTAGCTGCTGATGGTTTCGACTTTGTCGGGAAGTGTGATTTCGGTCAGGCTGGCGCAGCCCACGAATGCGCCGTTGCCGATGTGGGTGACATGGTCGCCAAGGGCGAGGCTTTGCAGGCGGCTGCAGTAGTAGAAAGCTGCGTCGCCGATGTGGGTGATACGCTGGCCCATCGAGAGGCTCAGCAGATGGCTACAATGGCCGAATGCTTGATCGCCGATGCTGACGACGCTGTCGGGAATAGCGATGCTGACCAGGCTCTGGCAATCAAGGAATGCCATGTCGTCGATGCAGACGACGTTGCCGAGAATGTTGACCTGGGCGAGGCTGGAGCAGGACTCAAACACGTTCAAACCGATGTGGGTGACACCCGTGCCGATACTGACGCTTGCCAAGTCGCGGCAATACCGGAAGCAGCGGTCGCCGAGGTGGGTGACGCGGTCTGGAATGGCGGCACCGCGCAGGCTGCTACACAATGCGAATGCCTCTGCTTCGATGCTCACGACGCTATAGGGAATGGCGATGCTCGTCAGGCTGGTGCAGTTGTAAAATGCGCGGCTGGAGATGCAGGTGACGGGCAGGCCAAGGATCGTGCTGGGAATCGTCACCGCGCCCCCTTCGCCGCGATATGCCGTGATGGTGGCGGCGCTGTCCGAAGTGGTGTAGGAAAAATCAGCCGAAGTCTCGGCATGTAGAATCAGCGCGCCGAGTTGCAGCAATGCAAGGATGGAGCCAACAAGGCGGAGGGGGACAGCCATGGGGAGGGAGGGGGAGTTTCAACATCGACATCAAGATATCGAATACGGCATACCACAGCCGTTTGGATCATGCCAGTCCTAATGGACTGGGGGGGCGGCCTCCGGATCAGAGGTCCAGGAAATTGCGGATCAAGCGGAGGCCGGCGTCTTGGCTTTTTTCCGGGTGGAACTGGCAAGCGAAGAGGTTGGGCAGCTCGATGGCGGCGGCGAAGGTGTCCCCACCGTAGCGGGTGGTCGCGGCGACGACGGATGGATCCGCGGGAGCGGGAAAGTAGGAGTGGACGTAGTAGAAGTAGGGCTCGGCACCGAGGCCGGTCCAGTTGCCGCGGTCGGGGTGGCGCGGGACGACGGAGTTCCAGCCCATGTGGGGGATTTTGAGGCCGGGCGTCTGGACAAAGCGGCGGACGGTGCCGGGGACGAGCCCGAGACCGGGGACGCCTGGCGTTTCCTCGCTGGAGTCGAAGAGAATCTGATAGCCAAGGCAGATGCCGAGGTAGGGCTTGCCGGCACCGACCCATTCGCGGATCGGCTCGAGCAAGCCGCGGTGGGCGAGTTGTTCCATGCAGTCGCCAAAGGAGCCGACGCCGGGGAGCACGAGGTGGGTCGTGCCGGCGAGGCCCGCGGGAGAGTCGGCGACGCCCGGTTCGATACCGATGGCGCGCAGGGCATTGGCGACGCTGCGGAGATTGCCGGCGCCGTAGTCGATGAGCGTGACGTTCACAGGGCGTCCTTGGTGCTGGGAATGCCGATCACACGGGCGTCGCGTTCGCAGGCGTCGCGCAGGGCGCGGGCAAGTCCTTTAAAAATGGCTTCGGCGATGTGGTGGCCATCGCGGCCGTAGAGCAGTTCGACGTGGATGTTGGCGCGTAAGTTCGAAGCGAGGGCGCGGCAGAATTCTTCGACCAGCGTGAAGGGCATATTCGGCGCGGAGGGCGTGCCGGCAGGGGCGCGGAATTCGAGGTGAGGGCGGTTGCTCAGATCGACGACGACGCGGGCCAGCGTTTCGTCCATGGGCAGGTAGGCGCAGCCGTAGCGGCGGATGCCCGCTTTGGTGCCGAGCGCTTCGCGCAGGCAATCGCCAATGACGATGCCGGTGTCCTCGATGGTGTGATGGAAGTCCACGCCGATGTCGCCGACGGTTTTGACGTTGAGATCAAACAGGCCGTGTTTCGAAAACAGCGTGAGCATGTGGTCGAAAAACGGGATGCCGGTGTCGATGTTAGAAACGCCCGCGCCGTCGAGGTCGATCGACAGTTCGATGGAGGTTTCTGCGGTCTTACGGCTGCGGCTGGCGGTGCGGTGGCTGGACATGGCGGCGGATGGGTGCAGGCCATGGTGACCTTTTCCCGTGGGGCGAGAATTCACAATTTCGCGGGCGAGGGCAAGACTGCTTCTTGCAAGGCCTCGGGGGTGGAGACGATCTGAGTTGCGCCGTCGGGCAGGACGATCATGACGGAGCCGGGGGGGACTTCATCGGCGGATTTGGCGTTGCGGCGTTGGAACATGCGCAGCGAAAGACGCTCGGTGGCGAGCTTGAGGGCGGGGGAAATGCCGGTTCCCGCGACGATGGTGACCCGATAGTGGCGGGCGATGGTGGCTAACAGCAGGTCGGTGTGAAGGATCGGGCGGTCGACCGAATAGGTCGGCAGCGGGGTGGCGAGGTCGCTGAAAGTGGCGACCAGGGGTCTCTCGCGCTGGGCCAGGCGGGCCTCGGCAAGTGAGATGAGGCCGGCGGTGGAGTCGTCGAATAACATCACTAAGTCGGTCACGGGCAGGTCGATGACTTTGGCTTCATCGGGGCACTCCTTGAGGAAGAGGGTGTCGGTGAAAAGCTCGGCGGCGGTGGTGGCGAGGTTTTCCGACCAGTCGAGCCATTTCGGATCGGAAGTGACAACCGAGACATCGATGGCGGCTTGGAGGGCCACGCCATAGGTGAAGGCGCGGCCTGCGCCGATGGATTTAGGGGCGTCTCTGGAAAAGAGGCGTAGCTTGGGTCCGTCGCTGAAGGCGATGCGGGATTTGTCGAGCAAGGCGATGGCCTTTTCGCGGAAAGTTTCATTTCCCGTGGCGGCAAAGGCGGTTGCATAGGCGGAGACCATCCGGAAGGAGGTGGCGGCGTAGGACGTGTCGTCGCGGGTGGACTGGCCGAGGCGGGTACTGCGCGCTTTGAGGAGTTTTTTGCGGGCGTCTTCGAAGCGCGGGGCGAAGGATTCGAGCGGCAGCGAGAGTGAGTCGGCGATTTGTGCGGGTGTCTGGGCAAGCCCGAGGCTGTTGCAGCGGAAAAACTCGCGCTGGGGATCGAGCTCTGAAGGCAGATTGCCTAGGCCTTTCATGCCGGTGGCTTTGATCCACCAAGCGGCGTCCTCCGGCGGCAGTTCTTTTTCAATTTCTTCGACGCTCCAGAGCCATGAAGCGGTTTCGGATTCAGGGGTGAGTCCAACGGCGAATAAACCTTCCGAGGTCTTGTAGGTTTGTTCCGCAAAGGCGATCACTCCCAGCGCTTTGTCCAGTGCGGCCGCATTGCCAGTGGCGCGGTAGGCGTGGATCAATGCGACGGCCGCGCGGGCCTCGGCACCGCAGTCGCGAGTGAAGGACGGCAATGACCAAGAATTTCCCCGCCGCGAGGCGAAGACTCCGCCGTCGAGGGGGTCGAACATGGGGCTTTGCAACAGGTCGAGAAGCAGTTCGCGGGTGGTTTCCATGCAGCGCGAGCGAACTTCGGGGTTGAGGCCCGGGTGGACCGCTGCCGAGGCTAACAGGTCGATCGTTCCTGATGGGAAAAGTCCGCCAGCCTCGTCAAAGCTGCGGGAATAGGAATCGTAAAAGGACGTCAACTGGCGCAGGCAGCGGACGGCATCTTCCGCAGGGTGCTCGCTGCTGGCGTTGGCGGTTTTGCGGCGGGAGATGCGTTCGCGGCGGTTGGCGTTGTCGGAGGCGCTGTTTTTGGTCACATAGTCCGAGTCGTCGCTCCACATGCGGCTGACCATCGAGTAGGATTTATTGAAGAGATCCAGGACGTTGACGGCGGGTGATTTCGGGACGGGGATCCAGGCGACGGGATTGCCGTCAGGGGTCATCCAGACGAATAGCGGCAATTGGAGGCCGCGCTTGATTTCCGCGCAGAGATCCGCCGTGAGCAGGCCGGTTTCCCGCGAGGCTTCGCCATCGATCAGCACGGGCACGTGATCCCGATTGATCGTGGAAACCAGGGCCGGATCGGCAGCGAGTGCGTCGAGCACACTCTGGAAACTTGATTGTTGTGGCAGCGCAATGACCGCGAAGACGAGGCGATTGGCAGCTTTGGCATGCTCGAGGGTCTCTCGGCTCCACGGTTGCCAATGGATCGGGGACTGGGACTGGTTCCGATAGATTGCCCCCGGCAGAATCCCGAGCCCGTTGGACTGGAGACTGGGGGGTAGTTGGCCGGATGCCGTTGGCGCCATCTGCTCCGAATGATTTTGTTTGCGGCAGCCCACTGCTGCAAAAACGAGGGTGCAAAGTGCCGCCGCCGCGATCGTGGGAGTGCAGTAAAAACGATAATTCATAAGTTGGGGGAATGGCGACCGGAAGTGGTGATAGATCCGGAACAGCGCGAATATGAAGAAAAGACTTCCGCTGTGGCAAGCTGAAGCTACGTTTCCGCAACAATTCCCTGCTTAATGTGATCAGTATTGCAGTTTCTAGCCAAAAAGGAGGAGTGGGTAAGACCACGGTCTCGATCAATCTCGCCCATTCATTTGCGCGCGCGGGCGTGAAAACGTTGCTCGTCGACGCCGATCCGCAGGGGTCCGTTGGGCTTTCGCTGACCCGCCAGTCGCGCTTGCTGGCCGGTTTTTACGACTATCTGGCGGATCCTAAGATACCGCTGGAACGCTTGATCGTGCCGACCCGACTGAAGACATTTTCATTGGTGCCCAGTGGTCAGGGCAGTGATTACGAGGCGGGCGGAGGCGGGATGGGAGCGCACATTGCCCGCATCAAGGCTTTTCTGGCTGGTGTCTCGGCCCAAGGTTTTGACCTGTGCCTGATCGATACGGCGGCGGGACTTTTCGGCATCTCGGGCGATGTGATCAGCTCGAGCGACGCGATCATGATCCCGCAGCAGTCGGAGCCCTTGGGGATCCGCTCGGTCCCTAAACTGCTCGAAGGGCTGCAGCGCCTGCGGGTGATGAACCCACGGCTGAGCGTGCTGGGCGTTTGTCTGACGATGGTGCAGGAGGATCTCGTGGAAAGCACGGGGGCTGCGGTCGCCTTGCGTCAGTTGCTGCCGCCGGCCATGGTTTTCAGAGCCCAGATTCCCCGCGACGGACTCTTCGTCCGCGCCAGCGCCCGCGGTTTGCCCGTCGGGGTTCTGGAAGACGGGGCGCATGCGCAAGGGATCTTCGACTCGCTGCGCGCTGAAATTGAAACAAAACTCCAGCCCAACGGCGGTATCCGAACCACTCACCTCTGATGGACCCAATTTATACATGGCTTGATCCCGCGGCGGTCCGGCAGCTTGCCGACCAACTCCTGCAACCGAACCGTGAGGCCGCCGAATCGCCCGCGAATGATGGTTTTGATGATGGATTCATCGGCTTTGATGCGGATCCAGCCTCGCTCGATATCGCAGATGCATCAGCAGCGTTTGTCACAGGGAGTCCGGCAATGGAGGTCCTGTCGTTTGCGGAAAAAGTCGAACGCTTCAGCCATGGCTTGAGGCAGAAACACTCCGCAACTGGTGTCTTTATTCTCGACCGCGAAGGCGCGGTGATTTTCACCGAAAGTGGTCACGAGCACCTTCATTTTTTGGCGCGCAGTATGGCCCTCGCGCCGCGCCGCGCTGGAACATCGGCAGGAAATGTTCACGTCAAAATCAGTGTCGGGGCGCTGCTCGAGATGATTCCAACGGACACTCTGGTGCTGGGGGCGGTGGTTTCCGAGCCGCTGGCAGCCGCTTCGGTGTCAGAGATTCTGGCAGAGTTAGCCGCCCTCGGTTAGTGGGTTTGGCGGTTTTGGCGGGAGATGATCTGGGTGGTAATGATGCCACAGCCAAGGATGATTCCCGCGAGAACGAAGCCGCAGTATTTCAGCGTATCGACCTCGCCGCTTGATTCGACATAGGCTGCCGGAGAATCGGCGGCATTTCCCGACATGAAGGGGATCGGTTTCTTGAGCGCGTAGAAGACGATGCGTGGTGCCTTGTCGCGATAGTCGTTGCGAAAGGTTTCCCCTTCACGCACGAGCAGATCGATCCGCTCGTTGACAAAAAACTCGGATGCCGGCTGCGCATTCGGATCGTTTTCTGGCCAAACTTTCATCGTCTCGACCTCAATGCGAGTGCCAGAAACGGCAATGCGGCGAATCCGCTCAACAAGCTTCAGTGCCTCTTCGGGGGTTGTGGCCCCAGCTGCTAACAAACGTCGCAAGCCTTCCTTTACCAGATCGAAGCGCTCGGCTTGTGCGGCATTCATCGGTGCTTCGAGCGAGCGCACGCGGTCGATCCGCTTTTGAAGTTTCAGTCGCTCTGCCTCGAAGGGGTTGCGGGTCGCTTGGGCAACGATCATCGCCTCGTAGGCATAGCGCAGTGGCATGACTGCCGCGGGTACGGGGATGCCCCCGCGGTCGCGGATTTTCTCGGGGTCCGAAAACAGGCCGTGGTTCATTTCCTTGTAGGGGACGAGCGCGCCGGCGAGAAGCATCTGTGGGACTAACAGCAGGGGCACCGCGGTGAGCGCGGCGCGTTCGGATTTGACGAGTGATGAGACGACCATCGCCATGGCGGTGCCTGTCCAGGCGGTGAGAGTCATCCACAACCACAGGTCGGGCAGCATGCCGTCGATATCGAGATAGTAGTTCCCCACCAGCAAATACACGAAGCACTGCGCCGCCGCGACCAGTCCGAGCGCGGCGAACTTGGCCGCCACATACGAGCCCGCACCCGGCTGGCAGTTGCGCTCGCGCCGCAGGATCGGGCGGTCGCGCAGGACCTCCGTCGCAGAGTTTGTCAGACCGAGAAACATCGCGACGGTGGCGCTGAGGAATAAGTAAGCGGGAATGTGCAGCGCGGAGGAAAACTGGTACATGCCCGAGGGCGATGACCTCAGGGTGAGGGAGGTCAGCGCGGCGAGCAGCGGGGCCTCGAGGCAGGTGCTGTAGAACGTCCCGCGATTCCTCAGCTTGGAAAGAAGGGAGCGCAGGAAGTGCGTGGCAAACACGGCCAGAATCGCGCGAAGCCGCCGGACGGGTTTTGGTGGCACCGGCAGGCGGGCGCCTTCCTTGAGCTCTGCAAGCTGGGATATCGTACTGCCGCCCTGCAGGGACTGCATCAAACTCAGGCTCTCGAATCTTTCCTGCCAGAAAGAAGATGGGAAACGCCGGGCAGCGCCCGTGTTGGAGCCGCCGCCGATCGAACTCAGCGGAGTCTCGAGCACATCGAAGACAAAGTCGGCTCCCAAGGGCGACTTTGCCGCGATCGATGGGTGCGAGATTGCGAGTTCTTCGCAGGCGTCGCGAAAATATCCGACCATGCCCGCCGGGGCGCCGAAGTAGGATAAGCGACCGCCGCTATCGAGCAGTAAAACTTTATCGAACAAGCGCAGGACAGGGGCGCCCGGACGATGCAGGGAGGCGATCACGATTTTCTCGCGGGCCAGTGAGCGCAATGTTTCGGCGACGTGCTCGGAATCCTTCGACGAGAGACCGGAGATCGGTTCATCAAACAGGAAAACCTCGGCCCTGCCGCCCAGATCTACGCCTAGGTTCAGACGGCTGCGCTCGCCGCCGGAAAGCGTCTTTTCACCGGGTGCTCCGACGCGCCGCCGGGCGATCGACTGCAATCCAAGCTCGGCCAGCACGCTGTCCACTCGTCGCTCGTGCTCGGCTAGCGATAGCGCGGGCCGGCGAATCGTGATGGCGTGGCGCAGGTGTTCGCGGACGGTTAGCTGGGGGTTGAGCGCCTCTTCCTGCGGCATGTGGGAGATGAACGGGACGAGTTGTTCCCGCCGCTCGTACAAGGAGATGCCATTGAGTTTGACCTTGCCGCGGGTGGGGGCGCGCTGGCCGGAAAGAACCGCCAGTAGGGTGCTTTTGCCGCTGCCGCTGGGGCCGATGATGCAGAGCATTTCACCGCGTTTCACCTCGAAATTCACGTGATCCAACGCCCGTGAATCCGGCCCGAAGTCGTGGATGAGATCCTCCACCTGGAGCGACTCGATCAGCGTTCGTTCTTCGTCCAGAAATCCTTCACTGAATCGGCAGCGCACCGCCTGGCTTCCCGAAAGGCGGATCAGCGAGCCATCCCGCAGCGCTGCGGTTTGACGGACGGCGACTCCGTCAACGAGGATCGGCCCATGGCTTTCCCTGATTTCCAGTTCGCCTTCCGCGCGCTCTGCGTCGTAGCGGATGAAGAGCACGGCCTTGGGCGATAATTTAGGCCCTAGCAGCAAGTCGCCGGGAGAGAGTGCCGAGGCGTCGTTGGAAACCAGATAGATTTGGCGATCTCCCGCGAGGCGAAAGCGCCGCCCGGACTGCGTGGCCTTGCGGCGCAGTTCGTTGATCGAAAGGCTGAACCCCGAGGCATCGCCGAGGCGTTCGTGATTGAGGCAAGTCGCCACATCGCCCTTTTTCAGCGGTCCGCGGCTTCCCGCGTGGAGATCGGTGTTGCGCAGTGCCTCGACCTCGGCCTGCAGCCCGAAGCTGACTCGCAAGGCGCTGTGGCGTCCGCGTGTTCGCTCGGCGGTGAGCCCGATGTCGCGCGCCTCCAGATAGATCGCAGGACGGTTGCCCGTGCGTTTGACATCGAGGAAAAACATCAAGTCTTCGTGGCTCAGAGTCCATCCCGGAACGACCAGCGGCTGGCGTTCGCGCATCCGCAGGAATGAGCCGGTCTCCACCGAGCGTCCGCGAATCCACAGCGGGGCGTTGCCGGTGTTGCGCACCAGGATCAAATCGCCCGCGCGGTAAACCCGGAACTCGTGATCGCTGGCCGCAGGTGGCAGCAGGACATCCGCGCCGTCGCGACCAAAAATCAGGCGCTCAAAAGGCAGCTCCTCGTCCGCCGCCTCGGTGGTGTCGCCGCTCATTTCGCGCAGGATCGCCACACCGTAGTCTGGTCGCCCGAGCCGCCGCATGAAAACTTCGAAGCTCGTCCGGTTGCGTTCCGAGCGCCCCGCAGCATCCACCAGGGTGAAAAGTTGCAGCCCCAAGGCCAATTTCCCCGTGTCGTCGAAACTGTCCTTCAGTTCGATGGCCAGCGCTTGCAAGGGCTGTGGATTGGCCACCGCCCGCTGCAAGCGTTTGCCTAGCCAGCTGTGGTCAACCTCGGGAAAGGCGCTCCGCAGCATGTCCAAAATCAAATCCGCTTCCAGTGGGCTGAGTTCGTTGTCCGATGTGGCAAAGGCGACAAAGGCATCGACCAGAACGCCGACGTGTGCATCCGTCCCCGGGCGCAACGCGCGCAGCCGCCCCACGCCGGGAATGGCCCGTAGCCACTGCATCAGGCGCAGCTTCCGCGGCGGAGTTGGCAGCGGGTCATTTGGGGCGATGGTTGGTTCCACGCGGGCTTTCTTGCCAGACGCGGGGCTCCTCGGCAAGGCTCCTGCAAAAAGGGGTTTGCTTTTTGCACCCTTGGGCTATCGTCTGACACTCCCGCAGGGCATCGAGTTCTACCGTGTATCACACGTGCTCGATATTCTTTCGGGTCTTCTTTTTCGTTTATCATGTCTGACACACCCAATTCCACTCCTCCATCCAATAAGCCGAATCGCGCTCCAGGCGACGCAAATGGGTTCAACTGGCGTCTCCTCGGACTTCTGAGCTTGGCCACTGTGATTCTGGGGGTGGCCTTTTTTAATCCGATCACCAACAAGGTAGTCAAGCAGCTGACCTATTCGCAGTTCCGCCAAGCATGGGATCAAGACCGCATCGTCCTGGATGATCCAAAGCAGCCGCTCAAGGTAATCACCACCGACACTTCCTTCGATGCCACCATCACCGGCTGGATCGCTCCGGAGATCGAAGCCCCCAAAGCAGACGCGCCGCGAAAGGACTTCCGGGTTTTGGTGAACTTTGCTCTCCAGCGCGAAGAAATTAACGATTTATTCGGCAATAACATTCGCTTCCAGCAAGTCGCCAGCCCTTCCGAGCTGCCCCTGGATAATGACGTGGAGACCCTCTCGTTTGCCGAGCTTCGCAAGTCGCTGGCTCTGAAATGGGTTGATCTCAATGACCCGGGCAATTCCCTGCGCATTCTCACGACCCGCGGTTCCGACGATGCCGTGATCGTAGGCACTCGCAAAATCGTCACTCCGCCAGCGCCTGCGACGGATGCGCTCGGCAAAGCCTTGCCAGCAGTCCAGTTCAGCGTTCCCGTATCGACCTCGATCCAGAGCGAAGACCTCAACAAACTCGTCAAGGGCAAGGCGATCTATGAGCGCAACAAGGACTACCTGGGCAGCGCGATCTTCACCTTTCTGCCTTTCCTGTTGATCATCGGCATTCTCTTTTTCCTTTTCCGCCAGCAAATGAAATCCGCCGGTCGAGGCGCGATGTCGTTTGGTAAAAGCAAGGCCCGCTTGCTCACGATGGACCGCAATAAGGTGACTTTCAAAGACGTCGCCGGCATCCAGGAAGCCAAGGAAGAGTTGTTTGAAATCGTCGATTTCC
>CAJXYV010000016.1 GCA_913063525.1 uncultured Verrucomicrobiota bacterium | reverse complement strand
CCTAGCCCAGAACTCAAACCGCGCAAAGCCGGATCGACACTTTCCACATCAGCGCACTTGTCCACAAAATCCGTCGCGACCTAAGGAGGGTGGATCTTCGGTCCACCCGGGTCGATGGCACGTCGCCCTCGCCCTACATTCGTTCAAAGATGCCGACTGAAGATCGGAACTCCTTACACGCCACACCCACTCAGCATCTCCCTCTGAGCTCCCCGCGCACTCTGCGTTTCGCTTCACCTCGGCCATATAGCCAAAAAACCCCAGATTAGACTTCTTTCTTTCTGCCTCCCCACCGCCTTAAACTCTCCGCTGATTTGGGGAAAAGATTTCCTCAGGCCGCTGAATCATCCACCTCACACAACCCCACCATGAAATCAAAAATACTGACCACCCTGTTGTCCTGCGCCGCCTTGGCCGTGCTTTCCGCTTCCGCATCCGCCGCCGCGGTCATGACCTACACCCAGACGGCCACCCTGTCCGGCTCGCTGGGCGGCACATCCTTCACCAATGCCGCCGTCACACTCCGCATGAGTGCCGACACGGCGAATATTCAGCCTCTTCCATATGGTTCTTTTCCCGCTTGGAGCAACGCGGGTGTAACCACGATCGATATCGACGGTTTTGATACCGCGACTTTTAACGGGTCTTCTGATTATGGGGTATACGCCATTGATGTTTCGTATTATTACTCTTTTGGCGTGGTTGGATTTGCCCGCCTAAACTCTTTTTCCCAAATCTGGGCCACTAACCAATACATTGAGCCCAGTTACAGCTTGGCCACCGAGAACACGTTCACGGGGGCATTCAATTATGGCGCCCCCTCCAGCACGACCTTAGGCGAATTGGTATTTAATGGCGCTTCGGGTAGCTCCACCTTCACGGCGGCCGCAGTTCCCGAGCCAAGTGCCTGCGCGCTGCTGGGCCTCGGCGCGGTCGGCCTCGTCGCGCGCCGACGCCGCGCCTGATTCCATTCACGTTGGATCTTTGCCGAGGGGCGATGCTGCAAACGCGGCGTCGCCTCTTTGTTTTAAGCGGGTCGCGGCGACTTAAATCACTCGTGATTTAACTTAACTCACGACACGCGCAAGTTAACTCACTCCTTGCCGAAGCCGAATCACTCCTTGCCGAAGCCGAATCACTCCTTGCTGAAGCCGAATCACTCCTTGCTGAAGCCGAATCACTCCTTGCTGAAGCCGATTCACTCCTTGCTGAAGCCGATTCACTCCTTGCTAAAGCCGATTCACTCCTTGCTGAAGCCGATTCATTCCTTGCTGAAGCCGATTCACTCCTTGCCGAAGCCGATTCACTCCTTGCCGAAGCCGATTCACTCCTTGCGGAAGCCGATTTACTCTTCGAACTAGAGTCAGGCTTGCCAAGAGAAGCGAAACGTCTATTCATTGGGTTGAACCATTCTCATGAGCAACTCCACTCCCAACGCCGTCACACGGGACATCCCCCGCCTGCCCATCGCCAAAGCCATGGCGATCGTCGCGAGCATCCCTCGTTGGCTGATTCTGCGCGAGTTGAGCATGGGCGAACCGCTGCCTATCAACGAAATTGCCCGCCGCCTACGCTCCACGCCCACCGGAATTTCCAAACACTGCAGCGTGCTGCTCGACAGCGGCATCGTCTACCGCGGCTACGGCGGGCTTTACGCCATCGACCCGCGCTTCCTCGTTCCTGGCGAACGCTCGATTGATCTCGGCTTTGTCCTGATCCGGCTGGATCAAATGGGTTAGTGAAAGATTGGTCGCCGCCACGACAAGGCGAGGCCAGGCAGTTGAATCCCCCCAAGCCAGAATTCACCCTGCCCTCTCAAGACAAGAAAGCCTCGCGCAAAGCCGCAGAGGCGCAAAGTTTTTTGGAAATGGGTCGTTCCCAACTAAAATTTCTCCTCTTCCTTGGCGCCTTTGCGGCTTTGCGCGAGCTCTCATCACCCTCGCCCCATCCTCTTCTTGGCGAACGCTCGATTGATCTCGGCTTCGTCCTGATCCGGCTGGATCAAATGGGTTAGTGAAAGATTGGCCGCCGCCTCGACAAGGCGAGGCCAGCGACCTCAATCCCCGCGCTGCAGCAGCTCGCAGCTAAGGAGTCGGGACACTCCTGTCCCGTCTGGGGCTGCAGAGAAGAGAAAGAAACGACAGGAGTGTCGTTGCTCCTTACTTAAAGCGCCGCTGGTATTCGCCGTGCAATTGCTGATGGCTGGGCTTGTATGTTCATCCTTCTTTACTCACACACAGCCAAGCCGACTGAAGTCGTTACTCTTCCTCTTCTTTGCGACACTTGACGGCCTTGGCGTCTTGGAGGTGAATTTCCTACCCCAGTGCCTGTTTCGCAGGCTTCAGGCTTTGAAGTAACCGCGTTTGCGGACGAGGCGGAGCGCTTGTTTGCGGCTGTTGATGTGGAGTTTGCCGTAGATCTTGCGGATGTGGCTGTGCACGGTGTGAACGCTGATGTCCAGGGCGGTGGCGATTTGCTCGTAGGTCTGGCCTTGGGCAAACTGTTGGAGGACGAGTTCTTCCCGCGGGGTCATCGCTTCTTCCGCCTCGGCGGCGGAATCGGGGCGGTGGAAGTGGGCGACGAGGTGCCGCGCCACGATCGGGCTGATCGGCGTTTCCCCGCCGACGATGCCGTGGATGGCTTGCAGGATCTGGGGCGCGGGCGTGCCTTTGACCAAGTAGCCGCTAGCACCGGCACGCAGCGCGGCGAAGAGTTCGTCGCGACCTTCGTGGATGGTGTGGGCCAGCGCCAGCAGCGCAGGTTCGTGGCCCAGGGCGACGGCGATGAGCTGATTCCCACTCAGCCCCGGCAGGTTGAGGTCGGTCAGCAAGACATCGACGGCGCACCAGTCGGTCGCTTGGAGCGCGGCTTCGGCGGAACCGTAGGCACCGACGAGTTCGATCTCCTGCGCCGAGGAGAACAGCGTGCTCAGGGCCGCCAGGGTCATTGGGTCATCTTCCACCACCACGAGGCGAGTCATATCGCCCAAGATCCGCTGGTCGTGGCGCTGCTGGCAAGCTCGCAAATTGGCGGTTTTTTGGCGATACTGGCAAAGCGGATGGGCAGCGGAATGGTGAAGCGCAGGCGGCAGCCCGGGCCAGACCTGACGGTGAGGCGGCCGCCGAGCTCCTCGCTGCGGCGGCGCATATTGGCCATCCCGCGGCCGCCGCCCTGGGCCGGTGCGGCGGGGTGGATGCCTATGCCGTCGTCCTCGATCCGCACCGCCACCCAGCGCGGGCGGAAGGAGACGCGGATCCGGGCGTGGCGGGCTTGGGAGTGGCGGGTGAGGTTGTGGATCGCTTCCTTGAGGGCGCGCATCAGCGAAAGTTGGGCGGCGACGTCCGCCAGCGGCTCTGGCGGCAGCTTGCCGACGACCTGCCAATCCAGCGCGATGCGCTGCGCGGCGGTGAGCTTCTTGGCGTGTTCGCGGAGTTCTTGAAGGAATGGCGACCACTCAACGGAACCCTTTTGTAGGACATCCATGAGCAGGCGTACTTCGCGGTTGCCCTCGATCGCGAGCTGTTCGATGTGGCGCAGCAGCTCCTTGCGCTCGGGCGAGTTTTCCTCGCCGCGGCCCAACGATGCCAGCAGCACGAGATTGGCGGTCACGCCGCCGACGCCATCGTGAAGGTCGCGAAGGAGTGACTGTTGTTGGCGCTGGGCGCGTTCGGCGACCAGTTCGCGCTCGGTCATGGCCAGCGCGATTTCCGTGCGCGTGAGCTCCTCGGCGGCGGCCATTTGGGCGCGGTGAGCTTGTTGTTTTTCGAAGGACTGGCGTTGGTTGACCAAGAGCATCGCGGTAAAGGTCCAGCCCAGCACCCACAGCAGACTACTAACAAAGAGGATGGTTTGAGAAGGCACGTTGGCCAGCAATGCTGCCGGAGCGCCGAAAACGCTCAGGGTCAATGCGCGATAGACAAGCGACAGGCAGTAGAGAGCGGTCGCGTAGCCGGACATCGCCGTCGCAAACCGCAGGCCCGGTCGGCGTTCGGTAAACAGCTCTCGCGCGCCCAACCCGAGGAAGATCACCACCCCCGGTGTGTAAAACAGCGGCCGCAGCCGCAGGTCGGGATCGATCAGCCCGAACCAGACATAGCCGATCAGCAAGGGGATGCAGGCCAGCAAGGGCCACTTCAGCGAGGCCCGCCGCCCTTGGAACGCCGCCGCGCCCGCATAAAAAAAGGCCGCCGCTGTCCAGTTGAGCAAGGTCGGTAGCAATTGGGTCAGCAGTGGTAAATCCAGCCACAGCCGGGAGGAGACCAACAACAAGATCGCCGCGCTGAGCATGCTGCACATCGTCCAGCGGCCGATGCCCGGAATCTGGCGGTTCAGCGACCAAACCACGACAAAGGCCACCGACTGCATCACGCTCACTGTGCCGGCGACCACCGCCAAAGTTGGGACATCCAGCGTCATTCGGTCGCCACCATGGAGCGATTCCGCCGCTAGACAAGGCGGAAATCCGTGCCCATCCACCGCCAACATCCGGGGTAGGCAAGCGGATTAAAAAGTAGCCACGGAGGCGATTTCCCGCTATCCAATGTTAACTGCGGCGCAGTTTGGCTCAACCACTCGATCAGCCTTTTTTAAGCGGCCAGCGGGTCAATGACCATTTCGTTGAGGTCACCGATATGGTCGGTATCGGCAGCGGTGCCCAGCGCCCGCTCAAGTCGGTGATGTTGTCGCGCTACGCATGTTACCTCGTCATCCAGAACGCCGACCAAGCAAATCGTCGCCTTGGGCCAAAGCTACTTCGCCATCCAGACACGTCGACAGGAACTGAGCGACGAGGAAGCGAAAGAGCAACGCCGCCTCGCCATCCGCTCGGATTTGAGAACACACTGCCGGAAAACCTACCACCAGCCGAAAGCATCAAGAAATTGGAGTCTAAAGCGAAAAAGGCGCTCAAGAACACGAAGCGATGAAAACCTTCGAATGAAGGCTTTTGACAGTTAACGGGCTGGGAAATTCTTGGCGACTTCCCACGCCGCTTCCATCTGTGAGGCCGTAGCGGCTTCGAGCGTGAACCCCTCGGCTTTGAGAATGCACTCCATTGCACCGAAGCGGTCTTCAAACTTGGCGTTTGCGGCAATCATCAGCACTTCGGGGTCGATGTTGCGGAAACGCGCGAGATTCACCACAGAGAATAACAGGTCGCCCATTTCCTCGGTCATTGCCGCCAGATCCTTTTCGCTCACAGCGGCTTGCAGTTCCAGCAGCTCCTCGTGAATCTTAGCGATCACGCCGCTTTCCTCGGGCCAATCGAAGCCGACTTTCGCCGCCTTCTTTTGCAATTTTACCGCGCGAATCAGGCCCGGCAACCCCTTACCGACGCCGTGCAAGAAGGGTTTCTCCTCGTCGCCCTTTTCCACGCGTTTGATCGCATCCCACTGCGAAAGCACGCCGTCGGTGGTGGCCACATCGCTATCCGCGAACACGTGGGGGTGGCGCCGCACCAGCTTTTCGCTGATCCCGCGCGCCACATCGTCCAGATTGAATCGACCCGCCTCCTCCGCGATTTCACTGTGAAAAACCACCTGCAACAGCAGATCCCCCAGCTCCTCCTTGAGGTGGTCGTGGTCGCCGCGCTGGATCGTATCCACTGTTTCGTAGGCTTCCTCGATCAAGTTTGGCACGATCGACTCGTGCGTCTGTTCCGCATCCCACGGACAGCCGCCGGGCGCGCGCAGGCGGTGCATGATCGCGCGCAAGCGCGCCAGCTGTTGCCCGGCGTGGGGGGAATCAATCATTTCAGCATCAGTCATAGTCGGGATGATTTGGATTTCGAAGCTTCGTGAAGAATATCGCGCTCCTCTTGGGTGAGGCTTTGGAAACCCTCGCGGGAAATTTTATCCAGAATCGTGTCCACCGCGGATTCCTGGTTGAGCTCCACCGTCGTGCGCGGCCTCAACTTCGGCAACGGTGCTGCAGCAAACCGGGTCCGCCGCCCCTGTGCAAATCGCGCCCCGTGCCCCAGCCACTGCGGATAACGCATCAAAACGTATCCCAAAATCGCCCCGCCTAGGTGCCCCGCCTCCCCGCCCTCGTTGCCGCCAAACTTCAGCAAGATCGAGCCGACTGAAATCGCCATCAGCCCGATCGCCAATTGCCGCATCGAAAGCTCGATGGGCGGAAACAACAGCGCCACCCGCATCTGCGGTGCGATCACCGCCACCCCGATCAAAATTCCATAAATCCCAGCAGACGCCCCCACCAGCGGCGATGCCATGCCGTCGCTCGGCAACAAACCCGCCAGCATCAGCAGCGAGAAAAACACCGCCCCCGCCACACCGCACAGCAGGTAAAAAACCAAAAACTGCCGCGATCCCCACCAACGCTCCATCCACGGGCCAAAAAAGTAAATGCCCATGCAGTTGAAAAACACATGCCCCAGACTGCCGTGCAGAAACTGAAACGTCACAAAGCGCCAGATCTGCAATCCAAACACCGCCGTATCCACCGAGTAGTACCCGAGTTCCCGCAGGCTCTTCCCCAAAAACAGATCCACCAAAAAGATCCCCAGATTCGCCATCAACAGCCACTTCACCACGGGCGTGACCTGCGAAAAAAAGCCACTGCTCCGGCGTGCGTCATGGCGGTGATAATCTCGGTCGGCGATGCCCATCTGCCAGACAACTACCACCGCCACCTACCCACCGCAAGGCAAGGGCACGGGATTATTCGCGATTTTCCGTCTGCGTAGATCCGTCTGCGTCACGCCGTGACCATGCAGTCGGGGAAATTTGACTGCTTGCGAGGTATTAGGCTACAGACAACAAACCTTTAGCAACAGGACTTAGGACTGCAGCAGGGGCTGGCAGCGAGGTCTCGATCGATGGACGGTGCCTCGAGCGATGGATTCGGCTCGAGGGTGTCGAGGCCAAGTTTAGCGAGAAGTTCGCGGTCTTTGCCGGCTTCGGGATTGTCGGCAGTGAGGAGTTTGTCGCCGTAGAAGATCGAATTGGCCCCCGCGTAGAAGCAGAGCGCCTGCGTTTCGTCGGAAAGACGGGTGCGACCGGCGGAAAGGCGGACTTTGGCGTTCGGCACGGCGATGCGGGCGCAGGCGATCATGCGAACGAGGTCGAAGGGGTCGACCTGCGGGTTGTTGGCCAGCGGGGTGCCGGGCATCGGCATGAGCGAATTGATCGGCACACTTTCCGGCTGCGGGTTGAAGGAGGAAATCACTTCCAACAGGCGGAGGCGGTCGGTGATGGTTTCGCTGATGCCGAGAATCCCGCCGCAGCAGACGGACATGCCTGCGTCTTGGACGTTGCGAATCGTGCGCAGGCGATCCTCGTAAGTGTGCGAAGTGACAATGTTCGGGTAGTGCTCCGGCGAGGTGTCGAGGTTGTGATTGTAGGCGGTGACGCCCGCCTCCTTGAGAGTCACTGCCTCGTCCGGACCCAGCTCGCCGAGGGTCACGCAGACTTCCATGCCGAGCGAGGAAACGTCTTTAATGATATCCACCACTTGGTTAAAACGCTCGGTGCCACCGCGCACACCGCGCCAAGCCGCGCCCATGCAGAAGCGGGTCGAGCCGTTTTCACGCGCCGCACGGGCACTCTCCATCACGGTTTCCTTGGAGAGAAGCCGCTCGTTTTTCAAATCCGTCTCGTAGCGGGCAGACTGGGTGCAGTAAGCGCAATCCTCAGAACATCCGCCGGTTTTGATCGAAAGCAAGGTGCAAAGCTGGATCTTGCCGGCGGGGAAGCTGGCCTCGTGCACCTCGTGCGAGCGCTTGAGGAGTTCGAAAAACGGCAGGGCGTGGAGTTCTTGAAGTTCGGCGAGATTCATGGCGTAAAAAGGGGCGAGGTTACAGAAAAGAGCAAGGAGTCATCGCGACCAAGTGCCGTGGACAACGGGCAGTCTCCCTTGACCGACATCCGAATAAGAAGTGGGGCCGCGGGCACCGATCAGGCTCACTCCGAGGGCGCGCTTCCAGGTCCCACTCATACTTTCCGCCGTGTGGCAGCCCCAGCTTTTGCAAGAGGACTTGCGGGCGAAAACGGCGGACTGGATGCGCGGCAGGTCGCGCTCATGAAGCCACGCGGTGGAGGCGGCCATGATGGCATTGCCATAATCAAACATGAACGAGTGGCTGTTTGAATGCCCGAAGAAGTCGAAGGTTTCGACCGAACCGCGGGGCCGGGAGTTGAGCGCTCGGATAAAATCCCCCGAGCCATCAAACCAAATCAGCGTGGCGCGGCGTTTGGCGGCCAATTCGGCGATCCACTGGGTGTAGGGCTTGCCGTCTTCTTTGCCGCGGGCTTGGTAACTTGGCTGATAGACCATCCAAACCAGCGGCGCGTTTGGACCAGCGGTTTTGCGGATTTCGTCCATCCGCAATGTCGAGGCACGGATGAAGTTAGCCCACCAGCGGTCGTGCCGGTCATCCGGGACTCGCAGGTTCTCCCACTTCCGCAAAGTCGGCCCACCGGTGACGATCACATGATCCGCGCGGCTCCATGCCGTGAGCAGGAGCAAGGCGCAAACAACGGTGCGAAGGTGGCCAAACATGATAAATGACAAGACCGCCAAGACCGGTAAGACCAAGCCCAACCGATCCTAGCGGTATTTTAAATTACTCGGCGCAGCCGTTGGCGATGATTTCGAAGAAGCTCTGTGGCTCCAACGCGGCACCACCGATGAGTGCTCCGTCGATGTCGGGGCATGCCATCAGTTCCGCGGCATTGCCGGGCTTGACGCTGCCGCCGTATTGGATGCGGATTCTGCCAGCGGTGTCCGCTCCGTAGATTTCGGCGATGACGGAACGAACGAAGGCGTGGGCATCCTGAGCTTGCTGGGAAGTGGCGGTGACACCGGTGCCGATGGCCCAAACGGGTTCGTAGGCGATGACTGTTTCCGCCATGTCTTTTTCCGTTAGGCCGCTAAGACCCTCGGTGATTTGGGTGCGGAGCACACTTTCAAGCTTGCCGGACTCGCGCTCGGCCAGAGTTTCGCCGATGCAGAAGATCGGCTTCAAGTTCGCCTCGCGGGCTTTCTTCATCTTCGCGTTGATGACGGCATCCGTCTCGCCAAAGATCGAGCGGCGCTCGCTGTGGCCGAGGATTACATAGTGCACGAAAAACTCGCGCAGCATCAGCACACTGATTTCGCCAGTGTAGGCACCGGAGTCGTACTGCGAGCAGTTCTGCGCGGCGATCTGGATGGCGTGGGCGTTTTGGCCGGTGGCTGCGGAGTGCAGCAGGTCAGCAAGTTTCGGCAAGGAAACGAACGGCGGTGCGATCACGATTTCGGCAGCAAAGTTTTGGCCTTGGATCTTGGAAAGGAAGCTCTTGATGAAGTCTTCCGTCTCGGAAGCCCCCTTGTTCATTTTCCAGTTGGCGGCGAAGATCGGCTTACGATTGATGTTCATAAATATGGATGCTGGGGTTGGGGGGAATTAAATTAAACTTCGGTCAGAGCGGCTACACCGGGAAGTACTTTCCCTTCGAGCAGCTCGAGGGAAGCACCACCGCCAGTGGAAATAAAGGTCATCTTGTCGTCGAGGCCGAATTGGTTGACCGCAGTCACCGAATCGCCACCGCCGACAATGGTCACGGCATCACTCTTGGCCATGGCCTCGGCAATCGCACGGGTGCCCTTGGCAAAACTTTCGATTTCGAAAACGCCCATCGGCCCGTTCCAGATGACGGTCTTGGCCTTGGCCACTTCCGCGCAGAATTCTTCGATCGCGACATCGCCGATGTCGATCCCTTCCCAGCCGTCTGGGGTAGCCCCCCCTTGTTCGTAGGGGGCGGTGACCTTGGTTTCGGCACCTTCCTTGAATTCCTGAGTCACGCGGGTGTCGGCAGGCAGCAGGAAGCGCACGCCCTTGGCCTCGGCCTTGGCGAGGATGTCCAGTGCGAGGTCGAGCTTGTCAGCTTCCACCCGGCTGTTGCCGGTTTGGTAACCTTGGGCCTTGCGGAAAGTGTTGGCCATCGCACCGCCGATGAGGAAGGCGTCGGCCTTTTCCATCAGTGCGGTGATGACTTGGATTTTGTCGGAAACCTTCGCGCCGCCCATGATCACGAGGAACGGACGCTCGGGGTTGCGGAGTTTACCATCCAGGTACTCGAGCTCGCGCTCCATCAGCAAGCCCATCGCGCTTTGTTTCACAAAGTGGGTCACGCCTTCCGTCGATGCATGCGCGCGGTGCGCGGTGCCGAACGCGTCGTTGACGTAAATGTCTGCGCTGCCGGCGAGCTTCTCTGCAAAAGCGGTGTCGTTCGCCTCTTCCTCTGCGTAAAAGCGGGTGTTTTCCAAGATCAGCACTTCGCCGGGTTGCAGCCCGGCGCGCAGGGCAGCCACTTCGGCACCGATGCAATCGGGGGCGAGCTTCACCGGCTGGCCAAGGATTTCGCTGAGGCGCGCCGCCACGGGTGCGAGCGAATACTTCGCCTCCGGTCCACCTTGTGGACGGCCCAAGTGCGAGCAAAGCACCAGTTTGGCACCGCCGGCGATCAGTTGGCGGATCGATGGCACCGCGCCTTGGATGCGGGTTTCGTCGGTGATGACGCCGTCCTTCAGCGGCACATTGAAATCCACGCGCATGAGGACTTCTTTGGAGGAAACATCGAGATTGCGAATTGAAAGTTTGGCCATGGGGCAGGAATCCAGCATTCACCGAGCCACACTGTCAAGTTTATCGCCAATTCTGCGGCATCTTAAGCGGTTTGGGGACCGATTCAGTGATGAGCCGTCATGATCGCCTTTTCAATAGCAGCACTGAGGCTTCCCGATTCTTTGGCCAGTAATTCGAGGCGGGTTCTTACAGCAGGTGCCAGCAGAACGGTGGTTTTTACATATTCACGACTTTTGCGCCCTGCTCCGGCGCGCTTGCCGCCACGAATCTTGGCGAGAGCGCGGGCCGCAGCTTCGCGGACTTCCGCAAGCATTGCTGGATCCGTGTCAGGAATCGCGTTTTCGTCGATCGCATCCTCAATGGATTGCTCGTAAGCCGTGAGCTTCACTTTGAGAGGATCGTAATTCTTGAGCAGCTTGGTCTTCATGAGAGATAGCGTTTGTGGTACTTGCGGGATGGATACGCCGTGATGATTCTCCAAACATCCCCCCGCCGCTCGCAAGGAGCTGCATGGGCGTAACCCTTGATTTCGACAATCAGAAGCATTTGACCGAGGTACGAGGGATTCGGGATAAAACCTAGGATCGGTGCTGCCATGATCTGCTCAAAAGTGATGCCTCTTGCATATAGACTCCCTTTTGCGTCGTCACCGCCCACAAAATCCATTGATGATTTATGGCGCGGTTTTTCAAATAAGACAAGTCAAAAAAGCGGCCATCGTTCACCCACATCCATCACGCCGCAAAACTTTCACCGCACGAACAAGTGACCACCGCGTTCGGGTTGCTCACCTTGAAGCCGCCTTGCTGCAGGTCGTCGGAGTAATCCAGCTCGCTGCCGCTGACAAACAGCGCGCTTTTCGGGTCGATCACCACGTTCACGCCGTTGCTCGGCACTAAAATATCCCGGTCGCGCGGGCCATCCACCAAGTCCATCTTGTACTGCAAACCCGAGCATCCGCCGCCCACCACGGCGATCCGCAGCGCGCCGTCGGGCCGCCCCTGGCGGTCAAGCAAACCGCGCAGATGTGACGACGCGCCCTCCAGCACCCGCACTAGCTTTTCATTGCCGACCTTGAAATTCACCGACGTGTTCATGGCCGCAAGGTGCATCCCCCGCCCCGCCCCGTCAACCTCCGCCGTTCCCCTAAAACAAAACGAGCCACCCCATGACAGGGCAGCTCGCTTGAAAATCTGTGAGTCTTAAGCGAAAAACTTACGCTTCTGCGGTCTCGGTGGTCTCAACTGCAGCCGTTTCAACGGCTTCGACCGCAGTTTCGACGACCGCCTCTTCGGCGACCTTCTTCGCAGCCTTCTTGGCGGGCGCCTTTTTAGCGGCAGCCTTCTTGGCAGGAGCCTTTACGACCACAGCGGCCTTCTTGACGGCTGGGCTCTTCACGATCCCGCCGAGTTTTACCTGTTCCTTTTTGCGCTTCACATAATCGGCGCGGCGACGGCGTTTGATGACTTTTTTAGATTGTTGTCCCATGGTTGGTAGCGGCTTGGATAGGTGCTACCGAGTCCGGGATCAAGCGGAAATCGCAACCAACTTCACTCTTCTTTCGTTTCGCATTCGACAACCCCGTATGTCCCGACCGATATTCCCGCCCCATGGCAGGCATTATCATCGCACCCCGAGCACGCATTTTTCACGGTCACGAGTGGATTTACGCCACCGAGATCAAAAAATCCTTCGGCAATCCACAACCCGGCGACGTCATCACGCTCAAGGATTTCCGCGACCGCCCGCTCGGCTCGGCGATCTACAATCCCATGTCGCAAATCGTCGCCCGCCGCTTCTCGCGCCGCAAACAGGATCTCGACCTCGACTTTTTCACCCGCCGCATCGGCCAATCGATCGACCTGCGCAAGCGCTCCAACATCGACGAAACGCTCGCCCGCCTTGTCTGGAGCGAGTCCGACGGCCTGCCCGGCCTGATCGTCGACCGCTACGGCGACCACCTTTCCGTCCAGACGCTGACGCTGGCGATGGATCTGCGCAAAGAAATCATCCGCGACGCGCTGATCGCCCTGCTCAACCCTGCCTCGATCGTCCTGCGCAACGATTCGCCCTACCGCAAGGCCGAGGGCATGGAGCCCGGCATCGAAATGCTCCACGGCGAAAACCCCGGCCCCTTCATTGTCCACGCCAACGGCCTCGCCTTCGAAGTCGATCTCTTCGACGGCCAAAAGACCGGCCTCTACCTCGACCAGCTCCAGGCCCACGCCGAAGTCGCCGCCCTCGCCAAGGGCAAGCGGGTGCTCGACTGCTTCACCAACCAAGGCGGATTTGCCCTCGCCTGCGCCAAGGCCGGTGCCGCCAAGGTCACCGCCGTCGATGTTTCCGCCAGCGCTTGTGCGGCCGCCCGCCACAATGCCGTGCTCAACAACGTCGAAATCGAAGTGCTCGAACACAACGTCTTCGATTTCCTCAAACACGCCAAACCCGAGTATGACCTGATCATCCTCGACCCGCCGAGTTTCACCCGCAACAAGGCCACCCTCATGGACGCCATGCGCGGCTACAAAGAGATCCATCTCCGCTCGCTCAAGCTCTTGGACAAGGGCGGCCTGCTCTCGACCTTCTGCTGCTCCTACCACGCCTCCCGCGAGTTATTCATGGAAAACCTCGTCGACGCCTCCGTCGACGCGAAAAAGTCCGCCCGCCTCGTGATGAACCACGCCCAGCGCGCCGACCACCCCATCCTCATCTCCATTCCCGAGACCGGCTACCTCAAAGGCTTCACCGTCGAAGTCATCGCCACGCGGTGATCGGTACAAGACACGGCTCACTCCCCATCAAAAAAGAGGCAAAGTCCGAAGACTTTGCCTCTTTTAAAAATAATCGCTAATTCAGTCTGAATCTCAGGCTGCCGCGTTGCGGCGGCGGAAGGAGAGCATTCCGAGAACACCCACGGCCGCCAAGATGGAGGACGAGGTTTCAGGAATAGCCGAGGTACCCGTTGAGTTTCCGGACGTCGTGTAGTTGCCAGTCATGGCGTCGGCACCGTCAGCCATGCTAATACTGCCCAATTTAACTTGGAATGGATTTGCGTCAGCAACCGAACTGCTGAGTGTAAACCAGTAATCTCCTGCTGCAAGTGGGCTGACAGGACCGAATGTGAAATAATCTGCTGCGCCACCGATGTCGGCTTTAACCAGAGACGAATTCCAGCTGTGCCCGCTTGCATCGAAAAGCGAAAACCTAATTTGTACGAGGGTGTCAGTCACGCTATTGGAACTGAGCTGAAAACCTGCTCTAGCGAAGGAATAGTTAGCGACACCGTTTGCATCAGTGTTGCTATCACCGTTCCAATGGAAGTCCCACACGTAAGAATGAGTTGTGCTCACGGGTGCCCATGCGCCGGCGCTGGACAATGAAATGAGCACGTCACTCACCACGGCGGCGTTGGACTGTTGAACAAAACTCAGAAACAGGCCTGCGCAAGCAAGCATGATTCCTGATTTGCAGGCGTTTTGAAGTGTTGGTAGTTTCATATATGTTGATTGGAGGTGCTGGGGAAAACACAAAAAATGTGCATCACCGATCCTGAGAGCCCTTTTTTTAAAAGAATCCAAGCGCCCGTCAAACAATTATTTTGCGGGTAAACAAACTTATACAGCCGCCATGTCAGCCACCTCATCCCAACCTACACTACCAAAAACCGGCTATCTTCAAAGGATTCACCGTCAAGACCATCGCAACGCGATGTTACTCCCAGAGTGCGGCAGTGGGAGCTCTGCTCCATGCGGTGCAGAGCTCTTCTTTCCTCGCGCCGCCGTATCCGCGCTCGAAGATGGACCTTCGCACTCCGAAGATAGACCCACAGGAATGCTAAATCGCGCTCAATCTTCGATCCGTAGGGTCTGCGGGTCCCAGTTGATCGGCGGGTACTCCATGTTCAGCTTTTTAAGCGTATCGAGCATGATCCGGGCGACACAAAGATTGCGGTACCATTTGCGGTTGGCGGGCACGATGTACCATGGCGCAAACTCGGTGGAGGTCTTTTCCATGACGTCTGCGTAGGCACCCATGAACTCGTCCCAGTGGGCGCGGTCGACGAGGTCGTCGGGGTTGATTTTCCAGTGCTTGACTGGGTCATCGAGCCGCGACTGGAGGCGTTTTTTTTGTTCGTCCTTGGAGATGTGGAGGAAGATTTTGACGATCGTCGTGCCTTCCTCGGCGAGCATGCGCTCGAATTCGACGATGTGGCGCTGACGGCGTTTCCAGACGGCGTCGGGGAAGATTTTTTTCACGCGCACGGCGATGACGTCTTCATAATGGCTGCGGTTGAAAATAACTAACTGGCCGCGGTGCGGGACTTTGGAGTGCACGCGCCACAGGTAGTCGTAGGACATTTCGTCCTCGCTGGGTTTTTTGAACGAGCGGACGTGGATGCCCTGCGGGTCGATGCGGGAGAACACGTGCTTGATGCAGCCGTCCTTGCCGCCGGTGTCCATCGCCTGCATGACGACGAGGATGCGGTGCTTGTTTTGGGCGTAGAGCTTTTTTTGAAGCTCTTGAAGTTCGTCGCGGAGCACTTCGAACTGGGCCGCGTAATCTTCTTTGTCGCCCTTGAAGAGGACCTTCTCGCCGCCATCGATTTTGTCCAGGTCCGCTTTGGACCCAGGTTTGACCCAATAACGCTCCAACGCTCCGCTGACTGGCATGTAGGTTTTATTGCGAGCCAAGGCACGTCTGACAAGCCCCGTCTCACGGCGAACCCATCTTGTCACACATTGAGGATTGAACCGACGAAGATTGCGGAGAATCATTTGCGCGATGCCGCACGCCCGCAAATCCGCGAAACCAGCCCCCGTCGCAGGAAATCTCTACACCGCGCTGCACATCGGCGCGAGTTCGGTTTCGATGATGGTGGCAGAGCGCGATGAAGACGGCCTGCTAACGGCCGTCGATTTCCTCGAACAACCGGCCCCGGTCGCACGCGATATTTTCCGCAACGGCAAGGTCAGCGCGTCGACGACCGAGCGCGTGGTGTCGATCATCAAAGGCTATCAGAAATCCCTCGCCGAGCTGGGGCTTGATCCCCACGCGGTGACCCGCGCGGTAGCCACCAACATTCTGAGCGAGGCCACCAACCACGAGACGGTGATGAACCGGATCCGCATCGCCTGCGGCCTGCGTGTCGGCACCATCGACGACGGGGAGATGACGCGGTTGATCTATCTAAAAACGCGCCGCCGCCTGCTGAATCTGCCCGCAATGCGCAAGGACACCACGTTGGTGCTGCACGTCGGCCCCGGCAACACGCGGGCGCTGTTATTTCAAAACGGCCTGATCACCCGCTACACCAGTTACCGGATGGGCACCCACCGCACCCGCGAGGCGGTGGAGGCTTCCCACTCGGAAGGCTCCACCCTGCTGCGCGTGATCCGCGAACACGCCTACGGCAACCTCGCGCAGATCCGCTTCGATTACTCGGACGTGAAGATCGATGGGCTCGTGGTGATCGGCTATGAGGTGCAATCGGTGGCCGAGGCGCTCACAAAATCCAGTCAGGTTTGCTCGATCAAGGCGCTGCGCCAGTTCACCGCCGATGCGGCGAACATCAGCGACGTCGAATTGGTAAAGCGGTTCCAGCTCGACTATCAAACGGCGGAGGCGCTCATCCCCGCGCTGGAAATCAACCTCGCTATCGCGGAAACACTCCAGCTGAGCGAAGTCCATATCCCCACTAGCGAATACGAACAAGGACTGCTGCACGACCTCCTCATTTCGCAGGAACTCACCGGAGTTTTCGCCGACGAGGTTCTACGCTCGGCCCGCATTCTGGCGGAACGCTATCAGTCCGACCCTAGCCACGGCGAACACGTGGGGAATCTCTGCACCCGCTTTTTTGATGCTCTCACCGATCTCCATCAGCTCACCGCCCACGATGCGCTGCTGCTGCAAGTGGCCGCCATCCTCCACGAGGTGGGCACCTACGTCAGCCCGCGCGCGCACCACAAACACTCGGAGTATCTGATTCTGAACTCGGAGATCTTCGGGCTCGATCGTCTGGACGTCACCATCGTGGCACTGGTGGCGCGCTATCACCGCCACTCCGGCCCACGGCTCGTCCACCCGAGTTACGCCGCCCTCAACACCGACGACCGCATCCGCGTGAGCAAACTGGCGGCGCTGTTGCGCGTCGCCGATGCGCTGGAACGCACCCACGCCCAGCGCGTGTCCAACCTCGAAATCCGCCGCGATGCAGGCAAACTGTGCATCCGCCTGCCCGGCTTAGCCGATGCCGCCGTTGAACGACTGGCCATGGCCTCGAAGGCCGATCTCTTTGAACAAGTCTTCGGCCTCGGCGTCGTGATCGACGAAGACAACTAAACTCTTTCCCCATGTCCACTCCCTACCTCAACCGCGAACTCTCTTGGGTCGAATTCAATCAGCGCGTTCTCAATGAAGCGCTGCGCGAGGATTTGCCGTTGTTAGAGCGGGTGAAGTTTCTCGCGATCACCGCCTCGAACCTCGACGAGTTTTTCCAAGTCCGCATCGGCGGACTGATGTTACTGCGCCGCAGCGGCCGCAAAACGCCGGACGCCTCGGGCCTAACGCCGGCGAAAAATCTAACCGCCCTGCGCCAGCGCATTCTCAAGATGTGCGCCGATCAGTACAGCCTGCTGACCGGCACGCTCGTTCCGGCACTGATCAAGGCTAACATTCATCCACTGCAACCGGGCGACCTCACCGTGGCGCAAGCGGCGCAAATGGCGGCGGCATTTGAAGATTCGATTTTCCCGCTGCTCACGCCGTTAGCCGTCGATGCCACCGGAGCGCCGCCGATCGTTCCCGCGCTGCAAATCATCGTCGCCTGCCGCCTGCTCGACCCCGAAACGCAGGGCGTCCGCCAAGCGCTCATCCCGATCCCGGAAATCCTCGGTCGCCGAGTCAACATCGCGATCGAAGGCGAAGGGCACGCCTTCCTCCTGATCGAAGACCTCGTCGCGCTGCACGCGGGCCAGCTTTTCCCCGGTGAAACGGTCACGGCCACCACGGCGTTCCGCGTCACCCGCAACGGCGATATCGCCGTGCAGGAAGAAGACGCCATCGATCTCGCTGGCGAAATGGAGGACGTGCTAACCGCCCGCCGCTTCGCCGACACGGTGCGCCTCGAACTGCGCTCGGACGCGCCGCGCGATCTGGTGCGGATGATCCAGCACGTCACCGGTGCCACGCCACTGGAAGTTTACCGCGTCGATGGTCCGCCCGGATTGGCATCGTTCATGGAACTCGCGTTTCTATCGGGTTTCGATCACTTGCGCGACGCGGATTGGCCGGCGCAGAACTCCCCTGCCATTACTCCCGGCGCGTCGATGTTCGAGACCATCGCCTCGAACGATGTACTCCTATTCCACCCGTACGAGTCGTTCGAACCCGTGCTCCGCCTGATCGAGGAAGCCGCCGAAGACCCCGATGTCATCGCGATCAAACAAGTTCTCTATCGGACCGCGCGCAAATCTCGGATCATCGACGCGCTGATCAAAGCCGCCGAAAACGGCAAACACGTCACCGCCCTCGTCGAGCTGAAAGCGCGCTTCGACGAGGCCCGCAACCTCGACCGCGCGGACGAACTTCAGCGCGCGGGGGCGCAAATCGTTTACGGCGTCAAGGGCCTCAAGACCCACGCCAAAATCTGCCTGATTGTGCGTCGCGAGTCCGGCCACCTTCGCCGCTACGTCCACCTCGGCACCGGAAATTACAACGAGACAACTTCCAAGCTCTACACCGACCTTTCCTATCTCACCTGCAAACCCGAGTACGGAAACGACGCGTCGCTCTTTTTCAACGCCGTCACCGGTCGCTCGAAATTGCTGCGTTTCCAGCGTCTCGTCCCCGCCCCCACCGCGATGAAGCAGGGCCTGCTCGACCTGATCGCCGGCGAAGCGGAACGCGCAAAACAAGGACTGCCCGCCCGCATCATCGGCAAGGTCAACTCACTGCAAGACCCAGACATCATCAACGCGCTCTACAAGGCGTCGCAGGCGGGCGTCGAAATCCGTCTCAACATCCGCGGCATTTGCTGCCTCAAACCGGGCGACCCAAAGTACTCGAAAAACATCGAAGTCATCTCTGTGATCGACCGCTTCCTCGAACACGCGCGACTGTTCTATTTCCACCAAGGCGGCGATGCGGAGGTTTACATTGCCTCGGCCGACTGGATGACGCGCAACCTCGAAAAGCGCGTTGAACTGATGGTTCCGATCGAAGAACCCGCGCTCAAGCGCCGACTCGTCCGCATTCTGGAATCCTACTTCCAAGACAACACGCAGGCATCCCGCCTACTGCCCGATGGCAGCTCCCAGCGACGGGTCCGCGCCAAAGGTCAAAAGGCCTTCCGCGTCCAGGACCATTTTTATCATCAGGCGAAAAAGGCAGCCAAGGCCCGCGAACACGAACGCTCGATGACCTTCGAGCCACACGTGCCTGCTGAATAACGGAAGCGCCATCACCATTCACCGATGCATTTACTCTTCGACCTCGACGGCACGCTCACGGATTCATGCAGCGGCATCATCCGATCAATCCGCCACGCGCTCACCGAATCAGGCCTCACACCCCCGCCCGAGGCAAACCTCCGCTGGTGCATCGGGCCGCCGATCTTCAAGAGCTTCGCCATCCTGTTAGGCCAGGAATCGGGCGAACTTTTCGACTCCGCAATCCGGATCTACCGCGAACGCTACAGCCGCATCGGGTTGTTTGAAAACGAGGTCTATCCAGAGATCGAAGCTGCCCTCATCGAGCTTTCTAAGCATGGTCACGTGTTGTACGTTGCAACCTCCAAAGCCACGGTGTATGCCAAGCGCATCATCGATCACTTTGAACTGGCGACTTATTTTCACTCGGTCGATGGCAGCGAGCTGGACGGCACCCGCGCTGACAAAACCCAGCTGATCGCCCACATTCTGGAGCGCGAAAAAATCGCCGCCGCCACCACCATCATGATCGGCGATCGGGAGCACGACATGATCGGCGCGAAGTCCAACGCCGTCGCCCGGCTGGGCGTGCTGTGGGGCTACGGTTCGCGGGAAGAACTCGAGGCGGCGGGTGCGGCCGCCTGCATCAGTTCACCGGGCCAACTGGCCGCGGCCATTCGAGAAGTTTGCCCATTCGTAGGATAAAGGACTTACAGGGCTGGCTCAACTCCGCTCTCGCCACTGTGGCGGCTTCCCGCTTCCATTCGCTCGCCGATGGCCAATGCTTTTTCTTTCGACTCCCTAAACAAAGCCCAACGTGAAGCGGTGGGCGCACTCGATGGCCCGGTGATGCTTCTCGCCGGCGCCGGCACGGGCAAAACGCGTACGGTCACCTGCCGGATCGCCCACATGTTGGAAAAGCGGATCCCCCCGTCCGAGATCCTCGCGGTGACATTCACCAACAAGGCGGCCAGTGAAATGCGCGAGCGGATCGGCGGCATGGTTTCCAAAAAAGCGGCAGAGGCGATGACGGTCTGCACCTTCCACTCGCTCTGCGTCCGCATCCTGCGCGGCGGCATCGACAAACTGGGTTACAAGAAGAATTTCTCGATCTGCTCGCACTCCGACCAGGTCGGAATGATGAAGCAACTTCTCGTCCGCAAAGGCGGCTCGGCTGAAAAAGTGAAACCCGACGACGTGCTGTCCGCGATCTCGAAGGCCAAGAACAAAGGCATCGATCCGCAGGATCTCGAGGACGATTATTTCGCGATGCTAGGCGTCGCCTATCAGAATGAACTGCGCGCGCAAAATGCGGTGGATTTCGACGATCTATTGCTGCTAGGCGAACAGATTTTGCGAGAACACGCCGATGTCCGCGCGGTCTTCCGCGAGCGTTTCACCCGCGTGACAGTGGACGAGTTCCAAGACACGAATGCTCTTCAGATGCAGCTATTGCAGCAACTCGTTGGCGCGCCGTATCACGTCTGCGTCGTCGGCGATGACGACCAGTCGATCTACGGCTGGCGCGGTGCCGAGGTCGCCAACATCCTCCAGTTCGAGAAGTTTTTCCCCGACCCGCGAATCATCCGTCTCGAGGAAAACTACCGATCCACCCACGCCGTCCTCCACACCGCGAACAGCCTGATCAGACACAACGTCGGCCGCCGCGAGAAGATCCTCCGCTCCACCCGTCCCGCAGGAGATCCCGTGCGGATCATCGCGATGCCCGGCGACGACCAGGAAGCTGAGTTCATCGCCGAGGAAATCATGGCGGAGAAAGGTGCCGTCGGCCGCGTCTGGGAAGACTTTGCCGTGCTATTCCGCACCAACGGCCAGAGCCGCAAACTCGAGCTGGCCCTACGCGAACGCAAGATTCCCTACCGCATGGTCGGCGCGCAGAGTTTTTACGACCGCCGTGAAGTGCGCGATGTCATGGCCTATGCCCAGCTCGTCGCCTCTCCCGATGCCGATGTGCCGCTGCTGCGCGTGCTCAACGCACCCAACCGTGGCATTGGTCAATCCACCGCCGTGCTGGCCACTGACTGGAGCCGCGAAAACAATCATTCCGTCTGGCAGGCGCTGTGCGATCCGAATTTCACCGACCAGCTCGGCCCCAAGTCCGCCACCGCCGTTCAGGAATTTGTCGCCACGATTGCCGGCGCCAAAAACCGCGTCGAGATTGCAAAAGACAACCCTGCGGATGTACTCGACGCCCTGATCAAGGAGATCGAATACCTGCCATGGATCGAGCGCGGTTGCAAAACTGACAGCGAGCGCCAGCAGCGTGGCGAAGGGATTTTCAGCGTCATCGACAGCCTGCGCAAACACGCGGAAAAAGGCAAAAGCCTCCAGTCATTCCTCGACCACAGCGCGCTCGCCTCCGACCGCGAAGACGACGATCTGGAGAAAAAACAAGGGGCTACGCTCATCACCCTCCACGCCTCCAAAGGCCTGGAATTTCCCATCGTTTTTCTCGTTGGCCTCGAAGAAGGATTTCTCCCCCACACCCGCAGCATCGCCGAAGGCACTAAGGACGAAGAGCGCCGCCTGCTCTACGTCGGCATCACCCGCGCGCAGGACCAACTGACGATGACCTACTGCGCGACTCGTATCAAGTGGGGCCAGGAAACCGGCTGCCAACCCAGCTCGTTCATCGGTGAACTCGACGACGAGCACCTCACGCACACCACCTACGACGACATCCTCGGTGCCGAACCCAGCACCGACGAACTCGAAAACTTTTTCGGCGGCCTCAAGGGCTTGCTGGACGATACATAAGCAGCGCTGCGCGATTATATCGACAATCCTATGTCGACGCCGTATTGGTCGAGATTCCTCCGCAGCTCGGATGACAACCACAGATAATGCTGCCCCACGCGGGTATTGTTTATTCAGCCAAGTACATCGCCAGCGACTCACGCAGAGCCGTTCGGGCGCGGAACAACAAACTCTTCACCGCTGAAACCGACAGCTGCAGTACTTCGGCGATCTCCTCGTACGACAGTTGCTCGTAACGGCGCAGCACCACAGCCATGCGTTGTGTCTCGGGAAGCGAGGCAATCGCGTCATCAACCGCGCGCTGCAGCTCGGCTTGTAGCAGCTCAGCATCTGGCTGACGGTCGGGGTTAGCTTCGATCAAGTGGTTTGAGTTCTCCTCGCGCTCGTCGGAGGAAACTTCCTTTTTGCGGCTGCGTCGACGGGTTTCGTTGAACACGAGGTTCCGCGTGATCGTAAAAAGGTAGGTCGTGAATTTCGCTTCTGGCCGATAGCGTTTGGCATTTTTCCAGATCCGAAGGAACACCTGTTGGGCGATATCTTCGGCCTCGGAGGAATTACCCAGCATCTTCGCCACCGTGCCGATGACCGCGTGTTGGTGGCGCTCGACTAACAGTCGAAAAGCGGCGTGATCGCCCGCGCCGATGCGCACCATCAGCGAAAAATCGACGATACAGATATCAGCGGTGCTAGGAGTAGGGTCGGCCTCCATTTTTAGAAAAAAAGGTGTCGCAGCGAGATCAGCACTGAACATGGAAGATACAACCGCGAACTCGGTGTGAAGTTGCGTGAAATTGCCCGTCGTTTCAAAGCTCTTCGGATCTTGCCCACGCCTCGACCTCGGGATCGAGAAAAACTTCTTCGATCGCCTCGCGCGCCCAGTCCTCGCGCTTGGCCAAGCAGTTGAGCATCCGCCAAGCCACTACCTGGACTGCAGGCATCTCACTCCAAACGAATTCCGCTAGCACCTGCCAAGTCCGCCCCGCCAGGCGCTTTGGGTGCTCCAGCACTTCGTGACAAGCCTCGCACAGCAGCAAGGTGCGCGCCAGCTCGGGCTCGGTAGCCACCGGCGGCACCTCATAGGGCCGCAGCGGCACACCGGCGACACCGGTCAGCTCACACTTGGATTTCGCCCGCCGGGCCAAGTCTTTGCCCAGTCCCTGCAAAGCCATCACCCGTGCTTGATGCGTCTCGTAACCTTTTCCCATAGGGCGATGCTATACCCCAGCCGCTGTTCGGGGAATCCTGAAATGAGCTACCTTCGATTTAGGCATTCTAGCTAGGGACCGAGGGATTCGCTTGTCATCAAGCGCCAAACTGCCGACCTTCCGCGGCTGATGAAACGCGTGATCATACATACTGACGGCGGCTGCAAAGGCAATCCGGGGCCCGGCGGTTTTGGCGCCGTTATGGTCTGTGGAAAACACCGAATGGAACTTTCCGCCGGCTACCGCCTCACGACTAACAATCGGATGGAACTGCGCGCAGCCATCGCCGCATTGGAGGCGTTGAGCGAGCCCTGCGAGATCGAACTTCACTCGGATTCCAAGTACTTGATCGACGCCATTTCAAAAAAATGGATTGCCGGCTGGCAAAAGCGCGGCTGGCAAACCGCCGACAAGAAGCCAGTAAAAAATCAGGATCTCTGGCTGCTGCTTATCGCCGCAATCGGCTCGCACCAAATTGATTGGCGCTGGGTCAAGGGACATGCCGGCCACGCCGAAAACGAGCGCTGCGACGAGCTCGCCAACATCGCAGTGGCAGGGAGTGTTCTTGAAGAGGATGTCGGTTTCAATGCCTCGCGCGCCTAACCGGCCTCGGGTTGCTGTTGGGAAATGCAGTGCAGCGTCCCACCTTCCTCCACCAGATCAAGACAGTCGATACCGACCACCTCGCGATCCTCGAACAACTCGCCAATGATGCCGAGCGCCCGGTCGTCGTTCTTTTTTTGACGAAAAGTCGGCACCAGCACGCCGCCGTTGACGATGAGAAAATTCACATAAGAAGCAGGCAGCACCGGCAGCCGCCAGCCCGCAACCTCGCAGGCTTCTGGCAGCGGGATTTCGATCACGTCGAAGGCTCGCTTATTAGGCATCAGAAAGGATCTCAAACGCGCCAAGTTATCCTCAAGAATCTGCCGGTTGGGCGAACTGGAATCGCGATCGATGCAAGCAAGGATGGATTGTGGATCGGTGAATCGCGCGAGGTCATCGATGTGACCATCCGTATCGTCCCCTTCGATCCCCTGCTTCAGCCAGAGGATTTCTGAGACCCCCAGACCGTCGCGGAGTTTCTGTTCGATCTGTACGCGGCTGAGCTCAGGATTGCGATTCGGGTTCAGCAGGACGGCTTCGGTCGTGAGGAGTTGGCCAGCGCCGTTGATTTCGATTCCGCCTCCCTCAAGAATCATCCCCCCCTCAAAACAACGCAGGCCTAGCGCAGATGCGATTCGGCTGGGTATGGAGTTATCCCGATCCCACGGTGGAAATTTTCCACCCCAGGCGTTGAACTCCCAGTCCGTCACTGCGACCTCGCCGGTTTCCGTGTGTTTCACAAAGATCGGCCCGTGATCGCGGCACCAGACGTCGTTGTGCGGGTGGTCGAACAGCTGCAGCCGCTCATGTACGACTCTCGCGCGGTTGCAGGCGGCGGCGATCGCTGCGTGATCGGTCCCGGGTGCATTGATCCGCACCGGCTCAAAGCGCGAGATCGTCGCCGCGATCTCGGCAAACTTAGCCCACATTACATTGCGCTTTGCCCCGCCCCAGTGCCGAGGATCATCCACCGGCCAAGAGAGCCAAACCGCTTCTTGCGGCGACCATTCGGGTGGCATCGAAAATCCGGCGGCAGCAGTCGTCATGCGGAAAGTTTGGACTCAATGACCGCCCCTGTTCCAGCTTTGATTCTCGCCTATGACCGATCGGCTTATTTCGCGACAAATACGTTACTCTCACCGCGTCGGGAAAATCTCCGACACGGCTACCCGTCCATGACTTACTTAGGAAAAGGCAATTCACAACCTACCGATCGGCGAGCTTACTGCGAGCATTTGGCATGTCATTCGGATTCCGTAGAAACTCGTCCGGCCCCACTCAAAAACGGGCACTCGCTCAGATTATCATTCTGTTCGCAACCGTGATAGGACTCCATTCTTATCTAACGACAACCGCCAAGGCAACAACGGTTCCACTCCAAACTGTAACGCTAGGCTGGAATGCCGTTCCGGAAACTGACATCCAAGGCTACAAAGTCTATGTCGGAACTCAAAGCCTCCAGTACACGGCATCCTATTTGACGGGAAATCAGCTCACCTACCCGGTGGCAAACCTCACCTCGGGTCAAACGTATTATTTCGCTGTGACCGCCATCGGCTACGGTGGGCTGGAAAGCCTTTACTCGACCGAACTCGTGTCGACTCTCCCTCTGCCACCCGTGGCAGTGGCGGATGTTTACTCCGCCAGCCAAAATACCGCTCTGGTGGTGCCTGCCAGCGGAGTGTTAGCCAATGACTCTGACCCGCAATCCCGCCCATTGACAGCGATTCTCAATGCGGGACCGAGCCACGGCAGTTTGACCCTGAATGCGAACGGTGGCTTCACCTACACGCCAGCCGCCAACTACTTGGGTGCGGATTCATTCACCTATCACGCCAATAATGGTCGTCTAGACTCGGAAATCGTGACGGTGAGTCTGACCGTCAGCGCACCAGTGATCGGCAGCCTCGCCAACGGCAGCTTTGAAGCCGGCCTCAATGGCTGGACCTCATCCGGGAATATATCCATCGAGTCGTCGCTTTCCTATGCCACATCGCCCGACAGCAATCTGGTTGCATTCAATGGCGGCGATCTACCAGCTAACGCGATACTTTCACAAACGATCGCCACGGTCGCAGGAAAAACCTACACACTGGCCTTTGATGCCGGGGTCTTCTCTTACAATATGAACACGCAGAAGCTACTAGTGACCGTCGTTGGCACAGGCAGTCTGTTAAACCAAACCGTGACGCTAACTGGGCCAAGTGGGGGCACCGTTCTTTGGGTACCTCAGAGCTATACCTTTGTGGCAGATCGCAGTTCGGTAACGCTTAGCTTCAGCGACCAATCGGCCTCGACCAATAGCATCGACCTTCTGCTAGACAGCGTGCGCGTCACGGAAGTAGTCGCACCAGCCAATACGCCGCCGGTGGCTTTGGCAGATGCTTACTCCACAAACCAAGGAACGATCCTAGTAGTAGCCACCGCTGGAGTACTCGCCAACGACAAGGACGCTGAATCCAATTCATTGACGGCGATTCTCGATGTCGCGCCAAGCCATGGCGGCGTCACCCTGAATGCATCCGGCGGATTCACCTACACGCCGACTGCAGGTTATTCCGGAGCGGACTCGTTCACTTATCACGCCAACGATGGCAGCCTGAATTCAAATATCGCGACCGTTAGTCTGAAGATCAATGCACCTCCGGTGGCGCTTGCTGATGCCTATTCCACTAACCAGAACATAGCACTGGTCGTCTCAGCTACCGGGGTTTTAGCCAATGACACGGATGCAGAAGCCAGCCCGCTGACCGCGATTCTCAATGTCGCTCCAAGCCATGGTAGCGTCACCCTGAACGTATCCGGCGGATTCACCTACACGCCGACTGCAGGTTATTCCGGAGCTGACTCGTTCACCTATCACGCCAACGATGGCAGCATGGATTCAAATATCGCGACCGTCAGCCTGACGATCCAAGTCGAGGCACCAACAATTGTGGTGAATGGCAGCTTTGAAACGGACTACACCGGATGGACTAAAACCGGCAATCAAGCGATCGAATCGACCTTGCCGTACAAGGCGACTGCGGGAAGCAAGTTGGTGGCTTTCAATGGAGGAGATCAACCCGCCAACGCAGTCCTTTCGCAGACTTTTGCCACCGTGCTTGGAAAAACCTACACCCTGGCATTCGATGTTGGGGTTTTATCCTACAACAAGAGCCAACAAAAGATTCAGGTGACTGTTGCTGGCAAAAAGAGCCTACTTTCAAAAACGATCACCCTCACCGGTCTTGGCGGGGGGACCAATCTCTGGGTGCCTCAAAGTTTCACCTTTGTGGCCGACCGCACAACGGCAACTCTTAACTTCCGCGACCAGTCGACCGCAACGATTGGTGTCGACCTGCTGCTAGACAATATTCGAATCACCGGGCCTTCATTGCTCGCGGCAACCACATCGGTGGAGACCCCATCCATCGCGGGCAGCGCTACCCTGCAAACAAACACGCCACAATCGCTTGCGATGCATGAACCGAAACTTGCAAGTCCATCGTTGAAGGTCGTCCCGGGAGCGGCAACCATGAGCATCGCTGCTCACGCGGCGGGAACCTATGTCTTGGAGCGTTCGGACGATCTCATCACTTGGGAGTTCGTGAGCGAATTGCACGCCAACGCACCGGGTGCTCTGGATTTTCAGGCCGATCACAAAGCCGCCAAAAATGGCAAGACCTTCTATCGGATTGGGTTTAGAGCCGACTGAACCGGCAATCTAACGATCGCTCCAATCCGGGATGTGAGATTCACTCAGATCCCGGATTTTTCATTTCATTCAGAGAAATAGCCAACCAGGCAAGCGAAGGATCGTTTACCGTGTCAATCAAGCCTTGCCGTGGAGCAGCGTGTGACCGGCCGACTCGTGATGATGCATGAGTTTCTCGCGGCGCTCGCGAACAAGACGAACGACCAGCGCCGTCCAGCCTGTTTGGTGCGATGCCCCCAGCCCTTCGCCAGTTTCACCGTGGAAATACTCGTGAAATAATAGCAAATCCTGCCAATGGCTCACATCGCTGTAACGCTCTGCTCCCCCAAAACAAGGACGATAGCCATCCTTGTCCGGCAGAAATAGCGATATGAGGCGGTCGCACAAGTCGATAGCAATTTCCCGCAGCGTGGCAAGGTTTCCCGAGCCCGTGGGATACTCGATCGTGAACGTATCACCGTAAAAATAGTCATAGCGCTCGAGCGCCTCGATGATCAGAAAATTGATCGGAAACCAGATCGGCCCACGCCAGTTTGAATTACCACCAAACATATCAGTCGTCGCTTCGCCAGGCGTGTAGGGCACCTCGTGCCGCTGGCCATCGTGTTCGAAGATGAAGGGTTTTTCCTCATGTGCCTTGCTAAGAGAGCGAATGCCAAAATTCGACAAAAACTCCTTAGGCTCCAACATATAAGCCAAGCACTTGCGCAGGCGCGATTCGGACGGAATGGCTAACAGGCATCGGCCTGGATTCTTGTGCCCCGCGACACGGCGAACCGTGATGTATTTCAGCAGATCGGGACGGTTGACGAGGAACCAGTCCATGCGCTTGCGGAAACTCGGCAGAGCGTCGATGGTCTTTTGCTTGAGCACGGTGACAGCGCACATGGGCAGCAGCCCAACCAAGGAACGGATGCGCAGTGGGATCGGCTCGCGGTGATTGATGATGAGCTGGTCGTAGTAGAAGCCATCGTCCTTGTCCCAAAGGCCGGTACCACCCAGCGAGTTAATCGCGTCGCAGATATTGACGAAGTGCTCGAAAAACTTCGATGCAATGTCCTCGTAGGCCGGCTTCACCAGCGCGAGCTCCAGCGACATTGATAGCATCGTGAGACAATACGATGCCATCCACGCGGTGCCGTCCGCCTGATTGAGACGACCGCCGCCGGGCAACGAATAAGAGCGATCGAACACTCCGATATTATCCAGACCGAGGAAACCGCCGCCAAAAACATGACGACCCTCGACGTCCTTGCGGTTGACCCACCAAGTAAAGTTGAGCAACAACTTCTGGAACGCGCGCTCGAGAAACAACAAATCGCGATTGCCTTTTGTGTCCGCGATTTTATAGACCCGCCAAACCGCCCATGCGTGGACGGGTGGATTGACATCGGAGAAGTTCCACTCGTAGGCGGGAAGCTGGCCATTTGGATGCATGTACCACTCGCGCAGTAGCAAAAGCAGTTGTTGCTTCGCAAAATCCGGATCAACCGTTGAAAACGGGATCATGTGAAACGCCGTGTCCCACGCCGCGAACCACGGGTACTCCCACTTGTCGGGCATCGACAGAATATCGCGGGCAAAAAAGTTATGCCAATCGGCATTGCGCCCCTTGAGCCGCGCATCGGACGGCATTTCGCGACCATCCCCCTTTAGCCAATCTTCAACGACGTAATAGAAAAACTGTTTAGTCCAAAGCAGGCCCGCATAGCCTTGGCGACAGATCAACCGCTCATTGTGCGAGATCCCCTTGGTGATCACGTCATCATAGAATGCATCGCACTCTTCAATCCGCTCGTCGAAAGTTTTGTCGAACTCCTCGAACGCCTCAAAACCGTTCGTCTCCTTCGTCGCGTGCAGTCGGCAGCGCACCGTGATCGACTTCCCCGCAGGAACCATAAATTTCAAATGGGCGGCGGCCTTGGTGCCGGAATGGTTCGGAGAAACTGCTGCCTTATCGCCTTGGATCAGGTAGCGATGGAATGCATCCTTGACGTAAGGACTGGCGTTTTCCGTACCAAAGACACTCTCGCAATTCGTCTCATTTTCAGTAAAAAGCCACGGCACCCGCTTCGGATAATATGGGGAATCTACCAGAAAGCGATAACTACCCAAAGACTCGTGCTGAGCATTCACGGCGGTGCCATCGGCCACGATCTCGGGCTTCTTGATGGACGACTCCCGGTTCTTTCCCCAGCTCCAGATATTGCGAAACCAAAGCGTCGGCAGCACATGGATCGGGGCGGATCTCGGTCCGTGATTGGTGATGGTGATCCGCCACAGAATATCCTCCGGACTGCGCTTCGCCACTTCCTGCATCACGTCGAAATAGCGGCCCTTGTCGAAGAGGCCCATGTCGGCCAGCTCCAACTCGGGACCCGTGCGGCCTAGCCGCTGGTTCTCCTCGCGGATCGCGGTATAGGGAAAGGCGGCCTGCGGGTATTTATAAAGCGCCTTGGTGTAGGAATGTGTCGGCGAGGAATCCAGATAGTAGTAACACTCCTTCACGTCCTCGCCGTGATTCCCCTCATTGCCACCGAGACCAAATAGGCGCTCCTTCAAGATGGTGTCATGGCCGTTCCACAGTGCCGGGGCGAAACACATGCGGCATTGGCGGTCGGTCCAACCTTGCAGCCCATCCTCCCCCCAGCGGTACGCGCGGCGGCGCGAATGGTCGTGCGGAAAACTCGCCCAACTGTTGCCGTGGTCCGAATAATCTTCGCGCACCGTGCCCCACTGGCGCTCGCTGAGGAATGGTCCCCAGCGCCGCCACTTATTCTTACCCGACTCATCCTCAGCGAGTCTTTTCCTTTCACGATGCATCTGCAGAGAATTAAGCAGAAATCGTGCGAATCCGCCAGCGAACAAGGTAAATAGTTAAAATTCCTCTTCTCCGTAACAGGCAAGCCCTCCCTCGCCGTCTCCATGCTGGATTTATGGCAGCCGGGTGATCGCCCGCTGCACCTCCTTGGGCACCATAAAATCTCTCAGTAACTTCTCGGGATCAGCACCCTGATCGATCCACCATTTTAGCACCTCAATTTCAGAATCCTCAATCGCAGGCTTGCCCTCAGGCGGCATACGCTCCTCGTCGCCCTCGGGCAACTCGATGCGGGTGACGATGTTACTGTTCTCCGCGCTACCCGGCTCAATGCCGACCCCCTCTTTCCCACCTTTGAGCAACAAATCGTAGCGATCCATCCGCAGCTTCCCCTTGGCCTTGCCCTGCTTGTGGCACTGCACACAGCGGCGCTCCAAGATCGGCGCAACGATGTCGGTGTAAACCTTTCGCTCATCTCCGCTGACGACTGAAGACTTCGGAGTGCCCTTGGTTCTCAATCCCATTTCCTCGGCACCCAGCCCAACTTGAATCCACCCCGGAGCGTACTCCGTCAGGTAGTTGCTGCCATGCGTCATCGAAGCCCCGTCGTGGCTTGCAAATCCCATCAGCCCCACACTACAAAAAAGCATCACACGATAATACCAAGCAGACGCCAAAAAGGACAAAGTCCAAACTCTAACAATCAACGTCGCCACCGCCGCGCAGGCAAAGATCAAGCCGCCCCACAGATGGCGCTCGGCCAATGCGTTTCCGCCGTACTCCTCCGCGTGCCCCTGATAGAGTAAAAAGCCTGCGATCGCGGCAAGCACCGCGCTCCCAGCCCCGAAAAACAACGGCAACAGCGCCGAGTTTCTCGCAGCATCGCCGCGCCGGCCGAAAACTGCAACCAGCTCCTGAAACATGATCAGCGCAAAAATGCCGATCGGCAGATGCAGGATCACTGGGTGAAAATGACCGATGAAGCGCACGATGTCGGGCAACTCCCTGCCGCCAGTAGGCCCCGCCAGCAGAAGCATCGCCAACAAACCCGCGATTGCGCCCAGCCCGCAGACCGTCAAGGTCCAAGGCTTTTTATCAGATTCAGCGTTAGTATTACGATCAGCCATCAACGCTGTTAATTACACTGGCAATCATCGCGACCTTCCAGTGCGAATTTAACTTACAGGCCAACAAAAAGTCCAATCAATCCCGTCCAAGTCAGGCAACACGAAACATGCCGAGATCTCTAACGATGGAGAAAGCGGGCTGGCGGTCGGAGTTGGCAGCC